>NZ_JBQXEO010000064.1:0-577 GCF_052601155.1 Micromonospora yongxingensis | reverse complement strand
CCGGCTGCCCGCCGACGACGAACCCGTGCTCCGGCTCCGACCGGACGTCCTGCCGCCGCGACCGGCCAGCCTCGGCGAGCCCGGCTACGTGGTGCTGCACCCGGGCTCGGCCGCGTCGAGCCGGGCCTGCCCGCCCGCACTGGCGGCCCGCATCGCCGAGGCGCTGACCGCGGCCGGGCACCGGGTGCTGGTGACCGGTGGCCCCGACGAGCGGGAGGTCACCGCCACGGTCGCGGCGGCCGGCGGCATCGACCTCGGTGGCCGGACCGACCTGCCCGGACTGGCCGCGATCGTCGCCGACGCCGGCGCGGTCGTGGTCGGCAACACCGGGCCCGCGCACCTGGCAGCCGCGGCCGGGGTGCCGGTGGTGAGTCTCTTCGCACCGACCGTTCCGTTCGGACAGTGGGGCCCCTACCGGGTGCCCACCGTCCGGCTCGGTGACGCCGGTGCCGCCTGCCGCGACACCCGGGCGGCGAGCTGCCCGGTCCCCGGGCATCCCTGCCTGAGCGGCCTCGACCCCGCCGAGGTGGTCGACGCGCTGCGGATGCTGGCGGTCAGCGGTGGTGGCCGATGAACA
>NZ_JBQXEO010000063.1:0-633 GCF_052601155.1 Micromonospora yongxingensis | reverse complement strand
TCGACTGCCCGCCGACGACGAACCGCGCCTGCGTATCCGCCCTGAGCTGTGCCGCCCCCCGGAAGCGGTCGAGCCCGGCTATGTCGTCGTACACCCGGGCGCCTCGGTGCCGAGCCGGGCCGCTCCTGCGGACCGGTACGCCGAGATGGTGGCGGCGCTGACCGCCGCCGGGCACCGCGTGCTGGTCACCGGCGGATCGGCCGAGCGGAACCTGACCGCCCGGGTGGCCGCGGCCGGCGGCATCGACCTGGGCGGTCGCACCGACCTGGCCGGCCTGGCCCGGCTGCTGGCCGGGGCCCGCTGCCTGGTGGTCGGCAACACCGGCCCGGCCCACCTCGCGGCGGCGGTCGGCACCCCGGTGGTGAGTCTCTTCGCACCGACCGTCCCGTTCGGACAGTGGGGCCCCTACCGGGTGCCCACCGTCCGGCTCGGTGACGCCGGTGCCGCCTGCCGCGACACCCGGGCGGCCATCTGCCCCGTCCCCGGGCACCCCTGCCTCGGTGGCGTCGACCCGGTCGACGTGGTCGAGGCGGTGCTCCGGCTGGCGCCCCCGGCCCCGGGTTGAGGCCCGCCGTCATCGTCCGCCGACCAACCGCGAGTTCCGCAACGTCCGCGACAGGAGAGGCATGAACG
>NZ_JBQXEO010000062.1:0-682 GCF_052601155.1 Micromonospora yongxingensis | reverse complement strand
GGCGTCGGTCAGCGGCATGTCCTGCCACCCGTCAACCTGCTTCAAACCCTTCAGGAACGCCGTGGTCGAGTAGTCGGGGTCGGTGATCTGCTCCGGGGTGCCCCAACCCGAGCTCGGTCGCTGCTGGAACAGACCCAGCGAGTCGTGGTCATTGCGGTCGCCGAGGTGGCCCAGGTTCTCCAGCTTCGACTCCTGCAGGCTGGTCGCGATCGAGATGACCGCGGCCCGCTCGGGCAGGCCCGCCTTCTTCGTCGCGGCGATGATCGCCTTGACGTTGGCGGTCTGCTCGTCGTTCAGAGTGATGTGCGACTGCTCGCCCTGCGGGCTCGGCTTGGCCGTCTGCACGGCAACCGCGACCGGCTTGCCGTCAACCGGGGCGGCGTGGGCGGCGATGGGACCGGCGAACACACCACCGGCGAACGCGAGACCAGCAACGGACAGCATGCTCTTACGGATGATCGTGTTCATGGGGGTAGCTCCTTCACGGGGGTAGACACCCGAGCCGCTCGGGGGGAACGACACGCGGGTGCAAGCACCTCGTCCGGCGCTTCTCAAACACGGGGAAAAAGTCATTTCGGCGGCCTACGGGCGGAGGGCTCGTGGCGCCGGGTCTGTGTGCAACGACCGCCAGGCCGGAGTCATTCCGGGGTGCGGCACCCGGCGGAGCGGGTGCTGGTGCGGC
>NZ_JBQXEO010000061.1:0-772 GCF_052601155.1 Micromonospora yongxingensis | reverse complement strand
GCGGACTTGAGGGGCTCCCACCAGGTGCGGTTGTCCCGGTACCAGCGGACGGTGTCGGCGAGGCCGTGGTCGAGGTCGATGCTGGGGGCGTAGCCGAGTTCCTGGCTGATCTTGGTGATGTCCAGGGAGTAGCGGCGGTCGTGGCCCTTGCGGTCGGCGACGGGTACGACGCGGTCCCAGTCGGCGTCGCAGGCTTGCAGGAGGCGGCCGGTGAGGTCCTTGTTGGTCAGCTCGGTGCCGCCGCCGATGTTGTAGACCTCGCCGGCGCGGCCTTTCTGCTGGACCAGGGCGATGCCGCGGCAGTGGTCGTGTACGTGCAGCCAGTCGCGGATGTTGCCGCCGTCGCCGTAGAGGGGCACGGTGGCGCCGTCGAGGAGGTTGGTGACGAACAGGGGGATGAGTTTCTCGGGGTACTGGTAGGGGCCGTAGTTGTTGGAGCAGCGGGTGACGACCACGTCCATGCCGTGGGTGCGGTGGTACGCCAGGGCGAGCAGGTCGGAGCCGGCTTTGGACGCCGAGTACGGCGAGTTGGGTGCCAGGGGCCAGGTTTCGGTCCAGGAGCCCTCGTCGATGGAGCCGTAGACCTCGTCGGTGGAGACGTGCACGAAGCGGCTGGTGCGGTGGCGCAGGGCGGCGTCGAGCAGGGTCTGGGTGCCCAGGACGTTGGTGGTGACGAACGGCGCGGCGCCGGCGATGGACCGGTCGACGTGTGACTCGGCGGCGAAGTGCACGATCACGTCGTGCTCGGCGACGACCTGGTCGACCAGGGCGG
>NZ_JBQXEO010000060.1:0-810 GCF_052601155.1 Micromonospora yongxingensis | reverse complement strand
ACCGCACCAGCACCCGCACCACCGGGTGCCGCGCCCCGGAATGACTCCGGCCCGGCGGTCGTTACACACAGACCCGGCGCCACGAGCCCCCCGCCCGTGAGCCGCCGAAAAGACTTCCCCCCGTGTTTGAGAAGCGCCGGACGAGGTGCTTGCACCCCTATGCCGTTCCCCCGAGCGGTGCTGCGGGTGTCTACCCCGTGAAGGAGCTACCCCCATGAACACGATCATCCGTAAGAGCATGCTGTCCGTTGCTGGTCTCGCGTTCGCCGGTGGTGTGTTCGCCGGTCCCATCGCCGCCCACGCCAACGCCCCTGTTGAGGGCAAGCCGGCCGCGGTTGCGGTGCAGACCGCCAAGCCGCAGGGCGAGCAGTCCCGGATCACTCTGAACGATGAGCAGACCGCGAACGTGAAGGCGATCATCGCCGCGACGAAGAAGGCGGGTCTGCCGGAGCGGGCCGCGGTCATCTCGATCGCGACGAGCCTGCAGGAGTCGAAGCTGGAGAACCTGGGCCACCTCGGCGACCGCAATGACCACGACTCGCTGGGCCTGTTCCAGCAGCGGCCGAGCTCGGGTTGGGGCACCCCGGAGCAGATCACCGACCCCGACTACTCGACCACGGCGTTCCTGAAGGGTTTGAAGCAGGTCGACGGGTGGCAGGACATGCCGCTGACCGACGCCGCGCAGACCGTGCAGGTGTCGGCGTACCCGGACGCCTACGCCCAGTGGGAGCAGCAGGCCACCGACCTGGTCGCCCAGTACTGGAACAGCTGACCCACAGAGAGCAACCTTGACCGCTGGCCGGCACCCGC
>NZ_JBQXEO010000059.1:0-996 GCF_052601155.1 Micromonospora yongxingensis | reverse complement strand
TGGCCGGCGGCGGCGGCGAGGGAGAGCGCGCGTTCGGGTTCCGGAACACCCACCGGCACCCGATGACGGACGTCCAGCAACGAGCCCGGATAGTCGTCACTGATCGCCGCGATCCGACCCACACCCGCCATCCGCAGCAGCAACGCCACCGGCAGCGCCGACTGATGAAACGACGTGAACACCACCGCCTCATCCGCCCCGACCGCCGCCAGCCGCGCCGTCAGAACACGCATCGCCTCCGCATCCACCGCAGCCGGCGCCGGATCAATCCACGGCAACGGATACTCGATCACCTCATCAACACCCGGCAACAGACCCGCCGCAGCACGCCCCCGCGGCCCACACAACAACACCACCCGCCGCGCACCCGCCGCCACCGCACGAATCGCCGGCCCGGTCACCAACACATCCCCCGCCGAATCCGACCGCACCACCAACGCCGTACCCACCCGCGCACCCACCCCAGCCGGACGCACAGCCCGCTGCCGACGCAGAATCTCCTCCACCGCCGCCGGCAGATCAGCAGCCACCCACCCCGCAGCGGCGACCTCCTCCGCACGCGTCACCGGCGTCGGCACCAACACCCCCGCCGCCCCCGCCGCCAACGCCGCCGCCACATCCCGACCAATGTCACCCACCACCACACACCGCGACGCACTCGTCCCCAACTCCCGCGCCGCCGCATGCACCAAACCCGGAGCCGGCTTACGACAACCACACCCATCGGCGTCATCGTGCGGACAGATCAACCACGCATCAAAGCCGCCCAACAACTCCTCAACCCGGGCATGCACCGCCCGCATCTGCTCACCCGTGAAATACCCCCGCGCCAGACCCGACTGATTCGTCACCACCGCCAACCGCAACCCAGCAGCCCGCAACCGATCCAACGCCACCCGCGCACCCGGCACCGGCCGCACCTTCTCCGGATCACCGTTGAACGGCACATCCTCAATCAACGTGCCATCCCGATCCAGCAACACCGCGTCGTACAGG
>NZ_JBQXEO010000058.1:0-1123 GCF_052601155.1 Micromonospora yongxingensis | reverse complement strand
GTGAGGGCCGGGTCTCGGTGGGCCAGCTCCGCGCGGACCTCCGGCAACGTCAACAGCAACTCCACGACCTGCGACACATCCAACCGAGGAGCGTTCGCCGAGTTGAAATCCTCCACCGGACCCCCACCCACCTCACCCTCACTCACATACAACGCGTAATTCAGATCCCGATCATCCACCGGCACCCGGAAAAACTCCCCGAAATCCTCAGCCCGCGCCAACTCCTCACGACTGGCCAACGTCTCATGCAACTTCTCACCATGCCGCACACCAATCGGATCCACCTTCGCCGGCACATCAAACAACTGACACAACGCCGCCGCCAGATCCCCCACCGTGCACGCACTGGCCTTCCGCACAAAAATGTCACCCGGCCGAGCATGCACAAACGCATGCTCCACCAACTCCACCGAATCCTGCAACGACATCAAAAACCGCGTCATCAACGGATTCGTCACCGTCGGCGCCCGACCCGCCTTGATCTGCTCAATAAACAACGGAATCACCGAACCACGAGAAAACATCACATTCCCGTACCGCACACTCGACACCGTCGTCGGACTACCCGGATTATTCCGCGAATGAGCCTGCGCCACCTTCTCCATCAACGCCTTCGACATCCCCATCGCGTTGACCGGATACACAGCCTTATCCGTCCCCAACATCACCACCGAACTCACACCATTACGCTCAGCGGCCTCCACCACATTCGCCGAACCCAACACATTCGTCCGCACCGCCTCCAACGGAAAAAACTCACACGACGGCACCTGCTTCAACGCCGCCGCATGAAAAACAAAATCCACCCCCCGAGCCGCCCTCAACACCGAGTCATAATCCCGCACATCCCCCACGTAATACCGCACCCGCTCATCACCGAGCACCCGCCGCATCGCATCCTGCTTCGCCTCATCACGACTGAGCACCCGCACCTCACCCACACCACGATCAAGCAACCGCCCCACCATCGTCCGACCAAACGAACCCGTACCACCCGTGATCAACACACGACGACCCGAAGCCAAAAAAGACACCCCAACTCCTCCACGTCACTCACGCGACACCAACCACGTTCACCACATGAACGCGCCGACACCACACCCCCGCAACGACCCCACAACCA
>NZ_JBQXEO010000057.1:0-1144 GCF_052601155.1 Micromonospora yongxingensis | reverse complement strand
CAGGAGGACGTGTGTTCGCCAATCCCGAGGAACTGCTGCGGTACCTCAAGAACGAGGACGTGAAGTTCGTCGACGTACGGTTCTGTGACCTGCCCGGTGTGATGCAGCACTTCAACCTGCCGGTCGAGTCCGTCAACGACGACCTGTTCACCGAGGGTCTGGCCTTCGACGGTTCGTCGATCCGCGGTTTCCAGGCGATCCACGAGTCGGACATGCTCCTGCTCCCGGACGTCGCGACCGCGTTCATCGACCCGTTCCGGGCGCAGAAGACCCTGGCGTTGAACTTCTTCATCCACGACCCGTTCACCCGCGAGGCCTACACCCGCGACCCGCGGAACGTGGCCAAGAAGGCCGAGGCGTACCTCGCGGCCAGCGGCATCGCCGACACCGCGTACTTCGGCGCCGAGGCGGAGTTCTACATCTTCGACTCCATCCGCCACGAAACCTCCGCCCACCAGTCGTTCTACTACATCGACTCCATCGAGGGCGCCTGGAACTCCGGCCGCGAGGAACCCGGCGGCAACCGCGGCTACAAGACCGCCTACAAGGGCGGCTACTTCCCCGTCCCGCCGGTCGACCACTACGCCGACCTGCGCGACTCGATCGTGCGCCGGCTGGTCGACACCGGCTTCACCGTCGAACGCTCCCACCACGAGGTCGGCACCGCCGGCCAATCAGAGATCAACTACCGGTTCTCCACCCTGCTGCACGCCGCCGACCAACTCCAGCTGTTCAAGTACATCGTGAAGAACGAAGCCTGGGCCAACGGCAAAACCGCCACGTTCATGCCCAAGCCCCTCTTCGGCGACAACGGCTCCGGCATGCACACCCACCAGAGCCTCTGGCTCGGCGGCGAACCACTGTTCTACGACGAGACCGGCTACGCCGGCCTGTCCGACACCGCCCGCTGGTACATCGGCGGCCTGCTACACCACGCCCCGTCACTGCTGGCCTTCACCAACCCCACGGTCAACTCCTACCGCCGCCTCGTACCCGGCTTCGAAGCACCCGTGAACCTGGTCTACTCCCAGCGCAACCGCTCCGCCTGCACCCGCATCCCCGTCACCGGCGCCAACCCCAAGGCCAAGCGCGTCGAATTCCGCGTGCCCGACCCCTCGGCCAACGTCTACCTCGCCTTCTCCGC
>NZ_JBQXEO010000056.1:0-1476 GCF_052601155.1 Micromonospora yongxingensis | reverse complement strand
GCACGACTCGGCCAGCGCCCCGAGCCGCCGGGCGAAGGTGTCGGCGGGCAGCAGGTCGGCCGGCGGGCCGCCGACCACCACGCACTCGGCGTCCGGCACCGCGTGCAGCGCCTGGATGACATCCGCGAAGCCCTTGCGCTCCACCATGCGTCCGACGGTGAGGAGCCGTGGCCGACTCGGGTCACGCGGCTCGGCGGGCCCGTCCGGGCGGAACATCTCCTGGTTGACCCCGGAGGGGACCAGTGCCATCCGGGCCCGGGGCACGCCCAGGCGGACCAGCTCTCCGATCTCGTCCTGGCACTGCACGATCACCCGGTCGGCGGCCCGACCGAGGGCCCGTTCGTACCCGATCCGGCCTGGTGGGCTCGTGTCCCGGGTGCCCTGGTGACGTCGTTTCACCGTCCCCAGGGCGTGGTACGTCAGCACCGTCGGGACCCGCGCCCGCCGTCCGGCGTGCAGGGTGGCCAGTCCGCTCATCCAGAAGTGGGCGTGCGCCACGTCGGGCACCCAGGATCCGTCCCGCCACTGCTCGGCCAGCCACGTGCCGAACTCGCCCATGAACGGCAACAGCTCGTCCTTGGGCATCCGCCGTGGCGGGCCGGCCGGCACGTGCCACACCTGGTAGCCGTCCGGAGTGGAGACGACGTGGTCGAGGGTGGTGGAGTCGCGGCGGGTGTAGACGCGTACGTCGTGTCCCTCGCCGGCGAGCGCGGCGGACAGTTCCGCGACGTGCGTGTTCTGGCCGCCGGCGTCCTCCTCGCCCAGGACGGCGAGCGGGCTGGCGTGCTCCGAGATCATCGCGATCCGCATGTCTCCTCCTTCATCAGCCGGTCCCAGTCGGCCAGGAACCGGTCGAGTCCGAAACGTTCCCTGGACACCTCCCGCGCCCGGGCGCCCAGCCGGTACGCCGCGTCGCGGTCCTCGATGAGCCGCCGGGCCGACTCGGTGAGCGTCTCCACCCGGGTGGCGAGCACCCCGGCGTCGGGGGGTACGGCCGTCACGGCTTCGGTGGTGGCGAGGGCGAGGACGGGCATGCCGATGGACATGGCTTCGATGAGACTGAGTCCGAGGGAGGTCCACCGGCAGAGGTGTAGGTAGGCGCGTCGTCGCGCGAGTTCGGCGTGCATCCGCTCCTGCGGTACGTCGTCGTGGGTGGTGAGTCGGTCGGCTGGTAGGCCGAGGTGGTCGGCGAGGCCGGTGACTCCCATGCCGTAGACGTCCAGGGGGGCGATTTCGGCGAACCGGGGCAGCAGGTCGGTGCCGGTGACGCGGCCGCGTCGGATGGGTTCGTTGATGACGACGGCGAGGCGGTCGAGTTCGCCGGTGTAGGACACGGTGGGCGCGACGATGCCGTGGTCGATGACGGTGGTGCGGGTGGTGCCGGTGTCCCAGAAGAGCTGGTTGAAGCCGGTGACGTGGGCGATGAGCAGGTTGGTGTGGTCGGCCATGGGGTGGCGGGTGTTCGGCACGTCGCCT
>NZ_JBQXEO010000055.1:0-1476 GCF_052601155.1 Micromonospora yongxingensis | reverse complement strand
GGGCGACGTGCCGAACACCCGCCACCCCATGGCCGACCAGGCCGACCTGCTCATCGCCCACGTCACCGGCTTCAACCAGCTCTTCTGGGACACCGGCACCGCCCGCACCACCGTCATCGACCACGGCATCGTCACCCCCACCGCCACCTACACCGGCGAACTCGACCGCCTCGCCGTGGTGATCAACGAGCCGGTCCGGCGGGGCCGGGTCACCGGCACCGACCTGCTGGCCCGGTTCGCCGAGATCGCGCCACTGGACGTCTACGGCATGGGAGTCGCCGGCCTCGCCGACCACCTCGGCCTACCAGACGACCGGCTCACCAGCCACGACGACGTACCGCAGGAGCGGATGCACGCCGAACTCGCGCGACGACGCGCGTACCTGCACCTGTGCCGGTGGACCTCCCTCGGGCTTAGCCTCATCGAGGCCATGTCCATCGGCATGCCCGTCGTCGCCCTCGCCACCACCGAGGCCGTGACGGCGGTGCCCCCGGAGGCGGGAGCCCTCGCCACCCGGGTGGACACCCTGCTCGACGCCGCCCGCCGGTTCATGGCCGAACCGGAGGCCGCGCGTCAGGCCGGCGCGGCGGCACAGGCCGCCGCGCGTGACAGGTACGGCCTCGACCGTTTCCTCGCTGACTGGGACCGGCTGCTGGAGGAGGAAGTATGCGGATCGCGATGATCTCGGAGCACGCCAGCCCGCTCGCCGTCCTCGGAGGGGAGGACGCCGGCGGCCAGAACACGCACGTCGCGGAACTGTCCGCCGCGCTCGCCGCCGCCGGACACGAGGTGAAGGTCTACACCCGCCGCGACGCGCCCGACCTGCCGGTGACCGTCCGCAGCCCCGACGGGTACGACGTGGTGCACGTACCGGCCGGTCCGGCCGAGCCGGTGGCCAAGGACGCGCTGCTGCCGCACATGCGCGACTTCAGCCACTGGCTGATCGAGCGGTGGCGGGACGGGTCCTGGGTGCCCGAGGTGATCCACGCGCACTTCTGGATGAGTGGCCTGGCCGCGCTGACCGCCGGTCGGCAGACCGGGGTGCCGGTGGTGCAGACGTACCACGCGCTGGGCACCGTGAAGCGCCGCTATCAGGGCGTGCAGGACACCAGCCCGGCCCGGCGGGTGTCCTACGAGCGCGAGTTGGGCCGCTCGGTGGACCGGGTGGTCGCGCAGTGCCGCGACGAGGTCGGCGAGCTGGTCCGGATGGGGGTGCCCCGGTCCCGGATGACCGTCGTGCCCTCCGGCGTCAACCTCTCCACGTTCTCCCCGTTCGGGCCCGCCGCGGACCGCGAGCCCGGTCAGGCACGGATCCTGACGGTGGGCCGGCTGGTCGAGCGCAAGGGCTTCCAGACGGTGGTCCGCGCGATGGAGCTGGTCCCGGACGCCGAGTGCGTGGTGGTCGGTGGCCCTCCCGAAGGGCTGCTGGAGACCGACCCGTACGCGCGGCGGTTGCGGGCGCTGGCCGAGTCGTGT
>NZ_JBQXEO010000054.1:0-1705 GCF_052601155.1 Micromonospora yongxingensis | reverse complement strand
AGGACGGAGATTCCCTCCACGCTGCGCGTGGACCGCACGGCGTCGGGGCGGATTCCTGCTTCTCGGCGCGGTGCCGGCACGGGTGCCGGTCTTACCTGCGCTCCACGGGCGTTTAGGCTCTCGGCGCGTCCCGCCGCGAGTATGTTTCTGGCGGCGTTGACGTCCCGGTCGTGGACGGCCCCGCACGGGCAGGTCCACGACCGGACGGACAGCGGCTTGGGTCCGTCGATCCGGCCGCACGTCGAGCATGTCTGCGACGTGGGCAGGAACCGGTTGGTCTTTGCAAACGTCCGCCCGCGCCGGGCGGCCTTGTACTCCAACATCTGCACGAACTGCGCCCAGCCCGCGTCGTGCACCGATTTGGCCAGCCGGGTCCGGCCGAGACCGACGACGCATAGGTCCTCGACGTACACCGCTTGGTTGTCGCGGATGATCCGTGTCGAGAGCTGGTGCTGCCAGTCCTGCCGGCTGTCGGCCACCCGAGCGTGCGCGCGGGCGACCTTGACGACGGCCTTCTTGCGGTTGTTGCTGCCCCGCTGCTTTCGGGACAGGTCCTGCTGCAACCGGCGCAGTTTGCGGGCCGCCCGGCGCAAGAACTTCGGGGCGGCGACCTTCTTGCCGTTGGACAGGACGGCGAAGTGGGTCAACCCGAGGTCGATGCCCACCTCGGCGTCGACCGGAGGCAGCGGGTCGTCGGCGGCGACCACAACGAACGAGGCGAAGTACCGACCAGCCGCGTCCCGGATGACCGTGACCGAGGTTGGTGCGGCCGGCAGATGCCGGGACCAACGCACCGCAAGGTCGCCAATCTTCGGCAACCGGAGCCGGCCGTTGTCGAGCACCTTGAACCGGGCGTTCGCGGTGAACCGGATCGCCTGCCGGTTGTCCTTGCGGGACCGAAACCTCGGTGGGGCGACCTTGCGGCCCTGGCGCTTGCCGCTGATCGAGGTGAAGAAGTTCCGGTACGCGACGTTAAGGTCCGCGAGGGCCTGCTGGAGTACCACCGCCGACACCTCGCCCAGCCACTCCCGCTCAGGCGTCTGCTTGGCCTGGGTGATGACCCGCTTCGACAGGTCACCATCGGACAGGTACCCCTCGCCTGCCTCGCGCGCCTGCTGGCGTGCGCGCAGCCCGTCGTTGAACACCACCCGCGCGCACCCGAACGCCCGCGCCAGCAAAACCTGCTGAGCGGGCGTCGGGTAGACGCGGTAGTTGTACCGAAGCTGCACAGAGGACAATCTAGCATTGGCCTATGGTCGAGCTCGGGAACGTTCGCGCTGGCAGACACTGCGTCTTCACCCTGCACGCTCATTTGGTCTTCGTCACCAAATTTCGGCACCAGGTATTCGGTGACCGGCACCTGACCCGCCTGGAGGAAATCATGCGGGCGGTGTGCGCCGACTTCGAGACCGACCTGGTCGAGTTCAACGGCGAGAGCGAGCACGTACACCTGCTGGTCAATTTTCCGCCCAAGGTGGCCCTGTCGAAGTTGGTCAACAGCCTTAAGGGCGTGTCCTCGCGGCGGATGCGACAAGAGTTCCCCGACCTGATTTGCCACTACTACCGAGCCAACAAGCTGTGGTCAGCCTCGTACTTCGCCGGCTCCGTCGGCGGCGCACCCTTGACCGTCCTGCGCCAGTACATCGAGCAGCAAAACCGTCCCGGTTAGAGCACGCTCGGGCCTGGCGGCCCTCCCGCGCGGGCC
>NZ_JBQXEO010000053.1:0-2095 GCF_052601155.1 Micromonospora yongxingensis | reverse complement strand
GTCCCCTCCCCCGACACCCAGGTCGTCCAGGAACTCCACCTCGTCACCAGCCACCTGCTCTGCGAGTACGTGGAGCAGGCGCTGCCGCTGGTGCGGGACCTGCCCCGGATGAACCCACCGTTCGCACCTGCCGCCCACCGGCCGGCGAACTGGCGTGCCCTGGCCACCGCCGGCGCCGGCAATCCGAACGGCGCCAACGGGCACGGCGCGAACGGGCACAGCGCAAACGGGCACAGCGCGAACGGCCACGGCGGGCAGGTGGCCGGAGACGGCGACGGGGGTGGATCGTGAGCGGCCCCCTGGTGGTGGTCGGCGACGCACTGCTGGACCGGGACGTGACCGGGGCGGTGAACCGCCTCTGCCCGGACGCTCCGGTACCGGTGCTCGACGAGACCGCGGCCATCGACCGGCCCGGTGGCGCCGGCCTCGCGGCGCTGTTCGCCGCCGCGCAGGGCACCGAGGTGGTGCTGGTGACCGCCCTCGCCGACGACGCGGGCGGAGCCCGGCTGGCCGACCTGCTGACCGCCGCCGGGGTGACGCTCTACCCCCTCCGACTGCCCGGCGCGACGCCGGAGAAGATCCGGTTGCGTGCCGACGGGCAGACCCTGCTGCGACTCGACCGGGGCGGTGCTCCACAGGCGCCGGCCGAACCGCCAGCGGCCGCGCTGGACGCGCTGCGCGGGGCGGGCGCGGTCCTGGCCAGCGACTACGGCCGTGGCCTGCTGCGGCAGCCGACGCTGCGGGCAGCGCTGGGCGAGGTGGCGGGGCCGGTGGTCTGGGATCCGCACCCGCGCGGGCCGGCCGCGGTGCCGGGCACCCGGCTGCTCACCCCGAACCTGGCCGAGCTGCGGCAGCTCACCGGCGACGCCGGCGGCGGGTCACCGCTGTCCACGGCGACCCGGGCCGGGCACGAGCTACGCCGACGCTGGCGGGCCGGTGCGGTGGCCGTGACCACCGGCGCGGACGGCGCAGTGCTCTGCCACCCCGGAACCACCCCGCTGGTGGTGACACCCGAGACCGGTGTGGAGCAGGTACGGGACACCTGCGGCGCCGGGGACCGCTTCGCCGCGACCGCCGCGACCGCGCTCGCCGGCGGTGCGCTGATCTCGGAGGCGGTGCGGGAGGCCGTCGCCGCCGCGTCGGCGTACGTCGCCGCCGGAGGCGCCGCCGGGCTGCACGAGGACCAGCCGGCCCCGGAGAACCCGGCCGGTACGGCCGCCGAGGTGGTGGCACGGGTCCGGGCGGCCGGTGGGACCGTCGTGGCAACCGGGGGCTGCTTCGACATCCTGCACGCGGGGCACGTGGCGACCCTGCAGGCGGCCCGCCGGCTCGGCGACGCCCTGGTGGTCTGCCTCAACTCCGACCGCAGCGTACGGGCCCTCAAGGGACCGGGCCGGCCGATCAACATCGAGGCCGACCGGGCCCGGCTGCTGGCCGCGCTGGACTGCGTCGACGCGGTGGTGGTCTTCGAGGAGTCCACCCCGCACCGGGTGCTCACCCGACTCCGGCCGGACATCTGGGTCAAGGGCGGCGACTACGCCGGGAACGGCGCGCCGGAGCTGCCCGAGGCCGAGCTGATCCGCAGTTGGGGCGGCCGGGTGGTGACCGTGCCCTACCTGGACGGCCGGTCGACCACCGCGACCATCACCGCCGCGCGTTCGCGTGGCGGACACCTCGTCAAGGGAGCAGCATGAGCAGGGATCTGAACGGATCGGCGGTGCTCGTCACCGGCGGGTCCAGTGGACTGGGCGCGGCCGTGGTGGCCGCGGTGACCAAGGCCGGCGGGCGGCCGTACGTGCTGGACCGGCAGGAGCCGGCCGACGGGGTGCCGTGGGTACGGTGCGACCTGGCCGACACCCGGGCCGCCGAGGCCGCCACCCGGCATCTCGCCGAGCAGGCCGGCGGGCTGGACGCGGTCGTCACCGCCGCCGGCATGGACGTGCCCGGCCGACTCGCCGACGTACCGGGCGAGACCTGGGACCGCATCATCGCCGTCGATCTGCTGGCCACCGCCGCCGTCATCCGCGCCGCCCTGCCATGGCTGGAACGCTCACACGGCACCGTGGTGACCGTCGCCTCGACCCTGGGTGTCAAA
>NZ_JBQXEO010000052.1:0-2146 GCF_052601155.1 Micromonospora yongxingensis | reverse complement strand
CTTGACACCCAGGGTCGAGGCGACGGTGACGATGCGACCTCGGGACGTCTGCAGGAACGGCAGGGCGGCGCGGATCACGGCGGCGGTGGCCAGCAGGTCGACGGCGATGATGCGGTCCCAGGTCTCGCCCGGTACGTCGGCGAGTCGGCCGGGCACGTCCATGCCGGCGGCGGTGACGACCGCGTCCAGCCTGCCGGCCTGCTCGGCGAGATGCCGGGTGGCGGCCTCGGCGGCCCGGGTGTCGGCCAGGTCGCACTCGGTCCAGGACACTCCCTCCACCGGCGGCTGCCGATCCACCACGAGCGGCCGGCCTCCGGAGGCGGCCACCGCGGCCACCACCGCCGCGCCGAGCCCGCTGGAGCCGCCGGTGACCAGCACGGTCGGCCCGACACCGGGCGACGTGGCGCTCATCGGGTCCGCTCCCCGCCGGCTGCGGCCGACGTCGGCGCGGAGAGACGCGCCGGCTCCGGCGGTCGACCGGCGGCACAGCAGGCGCCGGTGGCGTGCCCGGAGCGGGCGATCATGTCAGTGGTGGACCGACCGTCCAGGTACGGCACCACCACCGTGTGCCCGCCCCAGCGGCGCAGGACCTCCGCCTCGGGCAGCGTCGCGGCGTCTCCGCCGCCGGTGGCGTAGTCCCCGCCCTTGACCCAGATGTCCGGGCGCAGCCAGGACAACGCCGCGTCCGGGGTCGGCTCGTCGAAGATCATGACGGCGTCCACGCAGCTCAGTGCCGCGAGCAACCGGCTGCGGTCGCCCTCGGACATCACCGGCCGATCCGGCCCCTTCAACCCGGCCACGCTGGCATCGGAGTTGACGCAGACGATCAGGCAGTCCCCGAGCTGTCGGGCGGCCTGCAGGGTGGCCACATGCCCGGCGTGCAGCAGGTCGAAGCAGCCTCCCGTGGCGACCACCGTGCCGCCGGCGGCGCGTACGTCGGCGAGCAGTGTGGCGACCGCCGCGACGCCCACCCGGTCACCACCCGGGCCGACCACGCCAGCGGGCACCGGGCGTACCGGCGGCGGCAGGGCCGCGGCCACTCCCCCACCGGCCACGTACGCGGACGCCTCAGCAACCGCCGCCTGCACCGCCTCGGAGACCAACGCGCCCTGCGCCAGCGCGAGACTGGCGGCGGCCGCGAACCGGTCGCCGGCCCCGCAGGTGTCCCCCTCGGCGGCGCCGGGGGTGGGGACCACCAGCGGCGTCGACCCGGCGTGGCAGAGCAGCGCGCCGTCCCCGCCCAGGGTCACCGCGACCGCGCCGGCCCGCCAGCGCCGCCGCAGACCCTGCGCGCCCTGTGAGGCGGTCGCCAGCCGGGACGCCCCGGGCAGGGCGGGAACCAGCTCACGCACCTCCGACTCGTTCGGGGTGGCCAGGTGCACGCCGGGCACCGCGGCCGGCCCGCGCGGGTGCGGGTCCCACACCACCGGCGCGCGGGTCGCGGCCAGCGCGGCACGCAGCGCGGGCTGCCGGGCCACCCCCCGCCCATAGTCGCTGACCAGCACCGCTGACGCCGCGTCGATCACCCGCAGCACCTCGTCGGACGGCTGTCCCGGTTCGCCCGGCGCGCCGCCGCGGTCGTGGCGCAGCAGCACCCGGCCCCGCGCCCGCAGCCGGATCTTCTCCGGTGTCGCGCCGGACAGGGCAAGCGGATACACCTGCACGCCGGCGGCGGCGAGCAGCACGCTCAGCCGCGCGCCACCGGCGTCGTCGGCGAGCGCCGTCACCAGCACGACCTCGGCCCCCTGCGCGGCCGCGAAGACCGCCGCGAGGCCGGCACCACCGGGTCGGTCGATGGCTGCGGTCTCGTCGAGCACCGGCACCGGCGAGTCCGGACAGAGGCGGTTCACCACCCCTTCCACGTCCCGGTCGAGCAGGGTGTCCCCGACAACCACCACGGGTCCCCTCACGCTGTCCCTCCTCATCCTCACGCGTCGACCTGTTGTCCAGTCGGGCCGTCGAGCACCACCTCGACCCCGGTACGCACGGGCCCGGACGGGAGCCGACCGGGCGCTCCGGGCTCGGCGGACGCCGGCTCGGCGGACGCGGCCAGCGCGGCGGGCAGTTCCTGTTCGAGGTATTCGCAGAGCAGGTGGCTGGTGACGAGGTGGAGTTCCTGGACGACCTGGGTGTCGGGGGAGGCGAT
>NZ_JBQXEO010000051.1:0-5368 GCF_052601155.1 Micromonospora yongxingensis | reverse complement strand
GGTCGGTGTGTGGTTGTTCTTTGAGAACTCAACAGGGTGCTTGATAAGCCAGTGCCAATTATGATTTATACCCCGGACTGGTGGTCCTTTTGGATTGCTGGTTGGGATTCCTTTGGCAACATGTTGTTTGTTGTCAGGATGCTGTTCGACAAATTTTTGTTGGAGAGTTTGATCCTGGCTCAGGACGAACGCTGGCGGCGTGCTTAACACATGCAAGTCGAGCGGAAAGGCCCTTCGGGGTACTCGAGCGGCGAACGGGTGAGTAACACGTGAGCAACCTGCCCCAGGCTTTGGGATAACCCTCGGAAACGGGGGCTAATACCGAATATGACTTCTGGCCGCATGGCTGGGGGTGGAAAGTTTTTCGGCTTGGGATGGGCTCGCGGCCTATCAGCTTGTTGGTGGGGTAATGGCCTACCAAGGCGACGACGGGTAGCCGGCCTGAGAGGGCGACCGGCCACACTGGGACTGAGACACGGCCCAGACTCCTACGGGAGGCAGCAGTGGGGAATATTGCACAATGGGCGGAAGCCTGATGCAGCGACGCCGCGTGAGGGATGACGGCCTTCGGGTTGTAAACCTCTTTCAGCAGGGACGAAGCGAGAGTGACGGTACCTGCAGAAGAAGCACCGGCCAACTACGTGCCAGCAGCCGCGGTAAGACGTAGGGTGCGAGCGTTGTCCGGATTTATTGGGCGTAAAGAGCTCGTAGGCGGCTTGTCGCGTCGACTGTGAAAACCCGCGGCTCAACCGCGGGCCTGCAGTCGATACGGGCAGGCTAGAGTTCGGTAGGGGAGACTGGAATTCCTGGTGTAGCGGTGAAATGCGCAGATATCAGGAGGAACACCGGTGGCGAAGGCGGGTCTCTGGGCCGATACTGACGCTGAGGAGCGAAAGCGTGGGGAGCGAACAGGATTAGATACCCTGGTAGTCCACGCTGTAAACGTTGGGCGCTAGGTGTGGGGGGCCTCTCCGGTTCCCTGTGCCGCAGCTAACGCATTAAGCGCCCCGCCTGGGGAGTACGGCCGCAAGGCTAAAACTCAAAGGAATTGACGGGGGCCCGCACAAGCGGCGGAGCATGCGGATTAATTCGATGCAACGCGAAGAACCTTACCTGGGTTTGACATGGCCGCAAAACTCGCAGAGATGTGAGGTCCTTCGGGGGCGGTCACAGGTGGTGCATGGCTGTCGTCAGCTCGTGTCGTGAGATGTTGGGTTAAGTCCCGCAACGAGCGCAACCCTCGTTCGATGTTGCCAGCGCGTTATGGCGGGGACTCATCGAAGACTGCCGGGGTCAACTCGGAGGAAGGTGGGGATGACGTCAAGTCATCATGCCCCTTATGTCCAGGGCTTCACGCATGCTACAATGGCCGGTACAATGGGCTGCGATACCGTGAGGTGGAGCGAATCCCAAAAAGCCGGTCTCAGTTCGGATCGGGGTCTGCAACTCGACCCCGTGAAGTCGGAGTCGCTAGTAATCGCAGATCAGCAACGCTGCGGTGAATACGTTCCCGGGCCTTGTACACACCGCCCGTCACGTCACGAAAGTCGGCAACACCCGAAGCCGGTGGCCCAACCCCTTGTGGGAGGGAGCCGTCGAAGGTGGGGCTGGCGATTGGGACGAAGTCGTAACAAGGTAGCCGTACCGGAAGGTGCGGCTGGATCACCTCCTTTCTAAGGAGCACCTTCCGACGAAAGTCGGTAAGGAGCCCGCGCTGCCCGATCGTGGTGGCGGGGTGCTCAGATGGCGGAGACACTGGCCAGTTTTTCTTCGGCAACGGCCGGGACACCTAGTACAGCTGCTCTTCGGGGTGGTGGGAACGGATTGCTCCTGGTGCGGCTGGGGGATGGCGTAAAGCACCCTGTTGGGTCCTGAAAGAACAACCCCTGGTTGTTTCTTTCGGAGCCTTGTGCAGAGCCTTTGAGGTTCTGTGGGCTGCCAGGCATGGCCTGGCCTCACATACCGCCGGTTGCGTACCGGGTTTGGTGT
Source organism: Micromonospora yongxingensis (assembly GCF_052601155.1). NCBI lineage: Bacteria > Bacillati > Actinomycetota > Actinomycetes > Micromonosporales > Micromonosporaceae > Micromonospora > Micromonospora yongxingensis. The sequence goes on along the minus strand of NZ_JBQXEO010000051.1, from coordinate 3,379 downwards.
GGGGCTAAAAGGTTGTGGGTTGGTCGTTTGTTGAGAATTGCACAGTGGACGCGAGCATCTTTGTGGTCAAGTTGTCAAGGGCGAACGGTGAATGCCTTGGCACCAGGAGCCGATGAAGGACGTGGGAGGCCGCGATAGGCCTGGGGGAGCTGTCAACCAAGCTGTGATCCCAGGGTGTCCGAATGGGGAAACCTGGCACCAGTCATGTGGTGTCACCCACACCTGAACACATAGGGTGTGTGGAGGGAACGCGGGGAAGTGAAACATCTCAGTACCCGTAGGAAGAGAAAACAATTTAGTGATTCCGTGAGTAGTGGCGAGCGAAAGCGGATCGAGGCTAAACCGGCTGCGTGTGATACCTGTCAGGGGTTGCGTGGTTGGGGTTGTGGGACCCTGCTGAACAAGCTGACACTTGTTCGAGAAGTTACAAAGTCAGTGGCTAGTCGAACAGTCTGGAATGGCTGACCGTAGACGGTGAGAGTCCGGTAGGTGAAAGTTGCTGACCTTCTGTGGGTGTTCCCGAGTAGCGGCGGACCCCTGAAATCTGCCGTGAATCTGCCAGGACCACCTGGTAAGCCTAAATACTTCCTGGTGACCGATAGCGGACGAGTACCGTGAGGGAATGGTGAAAAGTACCCCGGGAGGGGAGTGAAATAGTACCTGAAACCGTTCGCCTACAATCCGTCGGAGCCTTGCGGGGTGACGGCGTGCCTTTTGAAGAATGAGCCTGCGAGTTAGTGGCATGTGGCGAGGTTAACCCGTGTGGGGGAGCCGTAGCGAAAGCGAGTCTGAATAGGGCGATTCAGTCGCGTGTCCTAGACCCGAAGCGGAGTGATCTAGCCATGGGCAGGCTGAAGCGCGGGTAAGACCGCGTGGAGGGCCGAACCCACCAATGTTGAAAAATTGGGGGATGACCTGTGGTTAGGGGTGAAAGGCCAATCAAACTCCGTGATAGCTGGTTCTCCCCGAAATGCATTTAGGTGCAGCGTCGCGTGTTTCTTGCCGGAGGTAGAGCACTGGATGGTCTAGGGGGCCCACAAGCTTACCGAAATCAGCCAAACTCCGAATGCCGGTAAGTGAGAGCGCGGCAGTGAGACTGCGGGGGATAAGCTTCGTAGTCGAGAGGGAAACAGCCCAGATCACCAGCTAAGGCCCCTAAGCGTGTGCTAAGTGGAAAAGGATGTGGGGTCGCATAGACAACCAGGAGGTTGGCTTAGAAGCAGCCACCCTTTAAAGAGTGCGTAATAGCTCACTGGTCAAGTGGTTCCGCGCCGACAATGTAGCGGGGCTCAAGCACACCGCCGAAGCTGTGGCATTCACATTTTAACCTCGCTTGGACTTGATTCCTTGTGCAGGTGTGTGGATGGGTAGGGGAGCGTCGTGCCGCGAGTGAAGCAGCGGGGTGACCCAGTTGTGGACGCGGCACGAGTGAGAATGCAGGCATGAGTAGCGAAAGAAGGGTGAGAAACCCTTCCGCCGGATGACCAAGGGTTCCAGGGCCAGGCTAATCCGCCCTGGGTGAGTCGGGACCTAAGGCGAGGCCGAGAGGCGTAGTCGATGGACAACGGGTTGATATTCCCGTACCCGCGAAAGAGCGTCCCTGACGAACCTCGTTGTGCTAACCACCCGAACCGTCTGATGCCTTCGGGCTGATGGTGGGGAGCGTGGGAACCTGACGGGTAGTAGTCAAGCGATGGGGTGACGCAGGAAGGTAGCTGAGCCCGGCCGGTGGTTGTGCCGGGGTAAGCGTGTAGGCCGTGTTGTAGGCAAATCCGCAACACACTAGGGCTGAGACGTGATGCCGAGCCGATTCAGGTGAAGTCAGTGATCCTATGCTGCCGAGAAAAGCCTCTAGCGAGTTCTTAGCGGCCCGTACCCCAAACCGACACAGGTGGTCAGGTAGAGAATACCGAGGCGATCGGGCGAACTGTGGTTAAGGAACTCGGCAAATTGCCCCCGTAACTTAGGGAGAAGGGGGGCCGGAGACGTGAAGCCCCGCGCGGGTGGAGCGTTGTATGGCCGCAGAGAGCAGGGGGAAGCGACTGTTTACTAAAAACACAGGTCCATGCGAAGAAGTAATTCGATGTATATGGACTGACGCCTGCCCGGTGCTGGAACGTTAAGGGGACCTGTTAGCTCTTCGGGGCGAAGCGGAGAACTTAAGCGCCAGTAAACGGCGGTGGTAACTATAACCATCCTAAGGTAGCGAAATTCCTTGTCGGGTAAGTTCCGACCTGCACGAATGGCGTAACGACTTCCCCACTGTCTCAACCACAGGCCCGGCGAAATTGCAGTACGAGTAAAGATGCTCGTTACGCGCGGCAGGACGGAAAGACCCCGGGACCTTTACTATAGCTTGACATTGGTACTCGAATTAGCTTGTGTAGGATAGGTGGGAGCCGGTGAAGTCCATACGCCAGTATGGGTGGAGGCAATCTTGAAATACCACTCTGGTTGATTTGGGTATCTAACTTCGGACCGTTATCCGGTTCAGGGACAGTGTCTGGTGGGTAGTTTAACTGGGGCGGTTGCCTCCTAAAAGGTAACGGAGGCGCCCAAAGGTTCCCTCAGCCTGGTTGGCAATCAGGTGTTGAGTGCAAGTACACAAGGGAGCTTGACTGTGAGACTGACAGGTCGAGCAGGGACGAAAGTCGGGACTAGTGATCCGGCACTTGCGAGTGGAAGCGGTGTCGCTCAACGGATAAAAGGTACCCCGGGGATAACAGGCTGATCTTCCCCAAGAGTCCATATCGACGGGATGGTTTGGCACCTCGATGTCGGCTCGTCGCATCCTGGGGCTGTAGCAGGTCCCAAGGGTTGGGCTGTTCGCCCATTAAAGCGGTACGCGAGCTGGGTTTAGAACGTCGTGAGACAGTTCGGTCCCTATCCGCCGTGCGCGTAGGATACTTGAGAAGGGCTGTCCCTAGTACGAGAGGACCGGGACGGACGAACCTCTGGTGTGCCAGTTGTCCTGCCAAGGGCACGGCTGGTTAGCTACGTTCGGAAGGGATAACCGCTGAAAGCATCTAAGCGGGAAGCCTGCTTCAAGATGAGGTATCCCACCCACTTTGTGGGGTAAGGCCCCCAGCTAGACGACTGGGTTGATAGGCCGGAAATGTAAGCCCGGTAACGGGTTCAGTTGACCGGTACTAATAGGCCGAGGACTTGACTACTAAGCTGCTACGCGTCCACTGTGCAACTCTCGATAAACGAACAACAGACCACGTGTTGGTGTTGTTTGATATGTCGATAGAGTTACGGCGGTCATGGCGGAGGGGAAACGCCCGGTCACATTCCGAACCCGGAAGCTAAGCCCTCCAGCGCCGATGGTACTGCACTCGTGAGGGTGTGGGAGAGTAGGACACCGCCGGACAATCTT
>NZ_JBQXEO010000050.1:0-6373 GCF_052601155.1 Micromonospora yongxingensis | reverse complement strand
CTCCTGAAAGGAAGCTGGCGGCCGTGACCCAACCGGAGAGCACCGCCACCTTTTCCGACCCGTGTTCCGACGGCCATCACCGCCGTGACTTCACGTTCGTTGACTCGTTCAGTGAGTACTGGTTCGACGGGTCACCGTCCGGACCGGCTCGCACGGCGACCGGGACGGAAGATCCGATTTCTGGGGTGGAAGACGACGCCCTGATTTCGGAATCACCGGCGGTGTGGCCTTCGTCGATGATTCTCTGTGCCGGTGAGATCCGGTGGGCATGGCCCAAGCGTGTGCACGGTGCCCGGTGCGTGACGCGGTGGCGGCCGAATCACGCACCCGTCCGGTGCGGTTTGCGCAACGTGGTGGGGCACCTGACAGTGTGGAGGTTTGGCGAGTGGAAGCGCAGAATCCCGTCCGTCCTGGCTCGCGGCGGTCCGCCGCGGTCGGTTCGGCGGGGCGACCGGTCGGGAGTGGGCTGTGGTGACCACCCTCGACGGAGCCGTCGGCGGTCGGCATCGGTCGCCGGTCGGGGGTGCCAGCCAGTGGCAGCTCCCCGAGTCATGGCCGTCCGATCACGACCCCGACCGGCCAGCGGCGGCGAATCGTGAGGCACCGAAGGCGCGAAGAGTCGCGTGGCTTCCGATGTGGCTGGCCGTGGCCTGGTTGCTCGGCACGTTCGGCGCGTTCTGGCTCACCGGGTTGTCCAGTGATGTGGAGAACCCGGGTCAGCTCTGCGTGTTCGTGCTCGGGGCGACAGCGCTCTTCGTCGGTGGATACGTGGCGCAGATGTCGCGTCGGCAGCTCTCGGTGGCTCCCGCGACGCACTCGACCGACCGCATCCGGCGAGTGCGCCAACTGGTCCTCGCCGCTTCGATCTACTACGCCGTCCTGAGCCTGACGCGGTTGGCCGAGTTCGGCGCCACCGGCCCGCAGAGCGTCTGGGCGAGCATTCGGGCTCCCGCGACCGGATATCTGAACAAGTTCGACGTCTATCAGCAGGGCGTGGGCGACACGAGCCCCTGGATGAACGCGCTGTTCCCGTTGGGCGTCCTCAGCGTGGCCCTGGTGCCGCTGCTGGTGGTCCACTGGCGAAACCTCCCCGGCTGGCTGCGGCTCGCGGGCCTGGTCGGGACGACGCTGCACATGGCGTTCTACCTCTTCATCGGCACCACGAAAGGGCTCGGCGACGTCGTCATCATGCTGGCGGCCGGGATGCTGATCGCTCGGGCTTCGGTGCGGCACCGGCGGCGGGTGCGCTCTCGACGTCGGAGAGTGCTGGTGCTGGTCGCCGCGGCGTTCGCGCTCCTGGTCGCCTACATGATCCACAGTCACGCGGCGCGGGCGACCGAGTTCGGCACCACGGGCGCCCTGGTGCAGGTGAACCCCGCTGTGGAACGTGTCGTCGGTGGGCCGATGGCCGAGGGTATCGCCGACGTGATCGGCTACCCGACCCATGGCTACCTCGGGCTCTCCTACAACCTGCAGGTGCCGTTCGAGTGGTCCCGTGGTCTCGGCAGCGCGCCGTCCGCGGCGATCTTCGCCGAGCAGACCATGGGGGCGGACCTGTCGGATCACCCGTCCTACCCCGACCGGACCGAGCAGGAGAGGGGGTGGCCGGCGCGCATGTACTGGGCCACCATCTACCCCTGGCTCGCCTCTGACCTCACGTTCCCCGGTGCGGCGTTGTTCATGGGGCTGGTCGGATGGCTCTTCGCCGGCTCCTGGCGGGCGGCGGTGTCCTCCCGACGCGTGGTCCCGACACTGATCTTTGCCCAGCTCTGCATCCTCGTCGTGTACGTGCCGGCGAACAACCAACTCGGGATGGCGCCGGAATCCATCGTCGGGATGACAACGCTACTGGCGCTCTACGCGATGCAGTCGCTCCTCGGCGGACACCGGCAGGTGCGGGCGAACCGGGATCGCCAGCGGCACACCTGGCGGTGAGCACGGCGTTTCGGGCTCCTCGGCGTACCGGCGATCCTGCCGGAGGGCCGACGGAGCCCGAAACGCGCGGGGCCGCCGGGTGACGGGCGAGCCCGGCCGCCTTCAGTCCCAGTTGCGGAAGAAACTCCCGAGAGGCTCCGCGTAGGCCCGGTAGTCGAACGATTCGAGCGCCTGGCTTCGCGCGGCCTGGCGCATGAGGCTGCGCTGGGCTCCGCTCAACCGCGCGGCCGTACGGAACGCCTCGGTGACCTCGGCCAGGCTGTGGTCACGGCAGACCAGGCCCTCAAGGTTGGGGCGCAGGTATCGCCCCATGTCGCTGGTGAGGTTGGCGATCACCGGTGTGCCACTGGCCAGGCTCTCGCAGAACTTCGTCGAGAAGCCCGCGTCCGCCGCCCGCTCCGGCCGGCGGACGAGGACGCTGAAGTCCGCCTCCTGCAGGGCACCGGCCACCTGGGCCTGCGGTAGGCGCCCCAGGCACCGCACCCCGTCCGGCAGCGGTCGGCCGTCGAACAGGTGGCGTACGTCGTCCAATGTCGGGCCGTAGACGCGCAGCTCGACACTCGCGCCCTCGCGCTGGATGTGGCCGACCGCCTCGATGACGGTGCCCAGCAGATCCTTCCTGTTCCCGTGCGGGTTGCCGGCGTAGACGAGCCGGAGGGGGGACGAGTCGTCCACCGTCTGCCTGGCGTCCACGGTCAGGTTCTTGACGTCGAGGGTGGGCGGCACCCGCAGGATCGGCTTGTCGGTGCGACGGTAGTGGTTCTCCAGGTAGGAGCTGATCGCGATGATGCCGTCGCAGCGGGGGTAGTAGTGATGAAGGGCCAGCTTCATGCTGGCGTGCAGCGGACCGAGGTAGCCCCCGCGCACGTGCCGGCCGTTGAACCAGTCGACGACATCGACGATCAGCGGCACCCTGTTGCGGCGACACCATCGCTGAAGGTGGAACATGTACTGGGCCTGGCCGCCGTGCACCAGGACGTGCGACGGCCTGGTCGGCTGTGCGTCCAACCACCGGACCGTCCGCTGACCCCACCGCAGCAGAGTCTGTATCGAGCTGGCGAGCGGCCCGGCGTCCGGCGGCGGCTTCTCCGACAGGCCGATGTGGGAAACCGAGCCCGGTCCGTCGATGCCGGGTAGCGCAGTGGTGGTGAGCGGCTCGGGACCACCGCCGGCGACCACCACGTCGTAACCGGCGGCGGCCAACGACGCCACCAGGCCGTAGACCCGGCGCGAGCCCGCCTCGCCCCAGGGGAAGAGGAACGGACCTGCGCAGGCGACCCAACGTGAACGGCGTATCATCGCAGCACCTCAGCTTGTTTCTAGGTCAGTTGCCCGCGGGTGGCCTCGGAGACGGCGGAACCGGCTCTCGCCGCCGAGCGCAGCGTGGCGGCGAACCGTGCGGCCACGCTGTCCTTCGCGTGTTCCTGCCGTGCGAACTCGATCCCGTTGCGGGCGAGCCTCTCCCGCAGGCCCGCGTCCCGGCACAGATCGGTCAGGCCGCGGACCAGCGCGGCGGTGTCGCTCGCCCCGACGATCACGCCGGCGCTGGCCTCCCGGATGTGGTTCATCGAGGCCACCTCGGCGGGCCCGTAGCCGAAGATGGGACGGCCCGACGCCAGATACTGGGGGATCTTCGTCGACACCGAGTAGCGGGTGTAGCGCCGGATCTCCTCATCGAAGGACTCGATGTGCACGAGAACGGTCGCGGAATGCAGCGCGGCGGGCACCTCGTCACTGGCCAGCGACGGCCCCAGCCGCACCCGCTCCAGGTGGGCGAAGTGCTTTCCGTACTGGGCGAGATCCCTCTCCGGGGAGTGGATGGTGAGCCGTACGGGCAGACCGGCCTCGGCCACGCTGTCCAGGGCGGCGCCGATGTCGCGGAGCGACTGCCACCGGTTGAGGTGCAGGGCGCCGACGTAGACCAGCTCAGTCACGGGCCGCTGCTCCGCCGCGTCGTTCGGGGCGGCGAAGAAGGTCTCGTCGACGCAGTTCACGAAGGGGCTGAACGGAATGCGGTAGCGCCGGCCGTACTCCTCCGCCATCGGCTGACTGATGACCATGCCGAGGGGGGCGAGGCGCAGGAGCCGGGCGACCGCCTCCTGGACCGCCCGGTCCGCGCGGCCGAAGAGTTCGCCCTTGTCGTACAGGGTCGCCGGCCAGTCGTCGGTGAAATGCGGCACGACCGGGACGCCGCACGTGCGCGCCGCGAGAGCGGTGATCCTCGTCAGCCGCACGCTGCCCAGCATGGAGTAGACGAGGTCCGGTCGGAAATCGCGCATCCACTCGGTCAGCTTCGGTGGAACACGGATGGGACTCAGGTCGGCCGTCGCGCGCAACTGCGCGTACGCCTTGGCCATGCCGGGTCGTTTTTCGGCCGCCGCGTGGACGGCGGCGATCGGCCGACTCTGTTGCAGTGGCGTGTGACCGTTCCACCCGAGCATCCGCATAGAGTAGTACTGGATGGGAAGGTAGTGGTCCCGCGGCGGGAAGTGGAAGTAGTTCTCGCACACTTCCGTCGATGGCGTGATGTTGCCGGTGTAGACCTGCCCGAGGCGGTCTTTCGGCCAGCCGGAGAAGAGGTTCGACAGGGTCATGGCGGTCCCGCTGACACGACTGAAGGGCGTGTGGCTGACCACCAGTACCCGCGGAAATTCCTCGTCCAACAGCATCAGTGCATCGCCTCTCTCAGGTGGATCGCAGAGTCAGTGCCCGGCGATAGCCGTAAATGGCGGCCGGGACAACCGTGATGGTGTATATGACGACCGCGATATATGGCGCCGCGGATACGCCGAACCAGTGCACACCGTATAACTTGCCGATGACGGACAACGGTAGGTACAGCAGATAGCCCCACAGTTGTGGGCGTATGACTCCGGCGGCGTTCTGCACCATGAATCGTGGGGAGATCGCGGCCAGCACGATCCACCAACAGGCGAAGCCCAGCAGTAGTGCGCGGTTTCCGACCGGGATCGGGAGCCATGCGGCGAAGAGTTCCTCGCCGAAGATGACCAGCAGGGTCGACGGCAGCAGTGCGATGAGCGTGGAGACGATCGTCATGCGCCGGACCGTTCTGCGCACCCAGCCGATGTCCCCGCGTGCGAGGGCTTCGCCGTGCATCGGCCACAGCGGCTGGTTCACCAGCGTCACCAGCGCGCCGAGCTGGGTGAACAGCTTCGCCGGCACCGCGTACGCGGTGACACTGGCAAGGCCCAGGACGTGCGCGATGATCAGCGGGTCGGCATTGTCCGCCAGGACCATCACCAGCGTCACCAGGAAGAACAGGCCGCCGAGACCGAACAGGTCACGGATCCCGCGCCCGTCGATGAATCTCGGGCGGGGCGCCAGCTGCGGCAGGCGCCGCCCGAACGTCCACGCGGTGTTGGCGATGTTGACCAGCAGTGGGCCGACGGCGATGCTGGCGATGACGGCTATCGGAGGAAGCTCCAGGAACACGGCGCCGAGCGCGAGCGGTAGCGACAGCGCGCTCGCGGTCGCCTGCCAGACGTTGCTGGCCGCCACCTGCTGGTACGCGTACTGGACCCGGGCGACCAGCGACAGCGGAATGTTCAGCAGGAACGCGGTCAGGCAGATCATGGCGACGAGGCGCGCGTCCCTGGCCGCCGCGCCGGTGGCGTTGAAGAGCGACGACCATGGAATGAAGCCGCTGACCAGCCAGAGCAGGGCGCACAGCGGGAGCGCGACGCCGCAGACCGCCGCGTAGGCGCTGGAGACGTAGCGCCGCGCTGTGTCCGTGTCGCCGTCCACCCGACAGGGCGCGAGCCTGGTCATCAGGCCGAGGCCGACGCCCAGGTCCGCGAAGGCGACCATCCCGGTGACCGCGAGGACCGCGGCCCAGAGCCCGTACAGATCGGTGCCGAGATACGACAGGGTCACGGGCAGGAGGAAGAGCGGTACGAGTGCGCTGACCGCCCGACTCAGTGCGGCGGTGGCGATCCAGGACAGCAGCCGGCGACCGCGGCTCGTGGTCGGGGCGGCGGGGGCGGCGGGCGCGGTGGGTCGGTCGACCGTCTGGACGACGGACCCAGGTCCGGGTGCCGCGGCGTCCGGGTGCTCCTGCCGCTCGAACCTGTCGTCCGGGGCCCGCATCTTTCGGTCCTATCGATCTGCGGCGAGCGCCGGAGGGACGCGCCTGGCGATCCAGGTGCCGCGACGCGGCCTCGCGCTGGGGTTTCCCCCGGGGCATAACTGCTGGTGAGGGCATTTGGGTGCGGCCTGATGCCGCGATGTCCCTCGACCGGCGCTCGCGGCCGACGCGTCCCGCCCCCAGTGGGACACACCCGATCCGAACCCCTGGCCGGCGCACCCGCGCGCCCTCCGGGTGCAAGCCGTGATGGCGGCCGGCTTGTGACATGTGTCGCCCGAAACACGCAACTTGTCGCTAAGGCGGTTGTGCGGGTCGTTTGGGGCGTTTCCTCGT
>NZ_JBQXEO010000049.1:0-8379 GCF_052601155.1 Micromonospora yongxingensis | reverse complement strand
ACCGAGCTCGGGTTGGGGTACTCCGGAGCAGATCACCGACCCCGACTACTCGACCACCGCGTTCCTGAAGGGTTTGAAGCAGGTTGACGGGTGGCAGGACATGCCACTGACCGACGCCGCGCAGACCGTGCAGGTGTCGGCGTACCCGGACGCCTACGCCCAGTGGGAGCAGCAGGCCACCGACCTGGTCGCCCAGCACTGGAACAGCTGACCCACAGAGAGCAACCTGACCGCTGGCCGGCACCCGACACGGGTGCCGGCCAGCGGCATGTCTGCACGCGGCTCGCGTACCCCTGGGGTTGTCAGTCCTGCGCGTGGCCGCGAGTACGCAGGATGTCGATCAGCGCGGCGATCAGGGCGAGCGCGATGATCCCGGCGGCCAGCGTGAGTGACTGTTCGAAGGCTTTGGTCCAGTTGCCCCGGCTGTCGGCCAGCGAGGAGAAGAACATCGAACCGACGGCGGCGATGCCGGCCGCGGAACCGATCCGCTGACCGGTCTGGAGCATGCCGGCGCCGCTGCCGGCCTGGGGGACCGGCACCTGGGCGAGGGTGAGCGTCTGGTTGGGAGCGATCACCAGGCCGCTGCCGAGGCCGGCGACGAGCAGTGGGCCGGCGGTGACCCAGGGCGCCGGGGCGTCCGGAGCGAGGCGCAGCGCGACCACCGTTCCGGCCAGCCCGATCACCACGGCCAGCAGGCCGATGGCCACCAGTGGCCGGCCGAAGCGGTTGACGATCCTCCCGCCCAGCACGGCGGCCGCGGCTGAGCCCAGGGCGAACGGGGTGATGGCCAGGCCGGCGACGAGCGCGCTGTAGCCGAGGCCGTTCTGCAGGAACAGCGTGAAGATGAAGAAGATCGCGGTGAAGCCGCCGAAGTAGACCAGCGCGATCAGCGACCCCAGGGTGTACGACTGGAAGCTGAACAGGCGCAGGTCGAACAGCGGTTCCTGGTGCCGGGCGTACCACCGCTCCCAGAGCCCGAAGGCGACCAGCACGGCGAGACCGGCCGGTATGAGTGCCCACTTCCACGGGGTGCGCCACTGCTGCTCCTGCACCAGTGGCAGCAGGATCAGCACCACGCCGACGCCGAGCAGCAGCACGCCGACGGGGTCGAGCCGGCGTCGGGTCGGCTGGCCTTCGGGGCGACCGGGCAGCAGCCGCCAGCCGAGGATCGCCGCGAGGATGCCGACCGGGACGTTGACGAAGAAGACCCACCGCCATCCGTGTTCCTCGCCACCGATGGCGATGAGCAGGCCGCCGAGCAGTGGCCCGACGGCGGTGGAGATGCCGATGGTGGCGCCGAGGATCCCGAAGGGGCGGGCCCGTTCCGGCCCTCGGAACAGCTCCTGGATCAGCCCGATCACCTGGGGGTTCACGATTCCCGCGGCGGCGCCCTGCAACAGTCGGGCGGCGACCAGCCACGTCGGGGAGGTGGCCAGGCCGGCGAGTGCGCTGGTCGCGGTGAACAGCGCGATGCCGAAGACGAACGCGTTGCGTCGCCCGCGGGCGTCACCGAAGCGGCCGGCCGGCACGAGCACCAGGCCGAAGGTGAGCGCGTACCCCGAGAGGACCCACTGCAGGTCACTCGGGGAGGCGTGCAGCGCGCGGTCGATGGACGGCACCGCGACGTTGACGATGCTCACGTCGAGCAGCGTCATGAAGGCGGCGACGAGTCCGACTCCGACGGCCTGCCAGCGTCGCCGATTCCCCGCCGCGTCGATGGGCTGCGGCGTCTGGGCCGCGCTCACCGGGACCCCCGTCGACCGTCGATCATGCATTGCTCACCGCTACCCCGGTCAGCGGGGCGGGAACCGTCGCGGGTGGTGCCCCGCGTCACGCCATCTGGCGGGCGCAGAACCGTGGACCGAAGTCGAGCCCGGCCATCGGCGAATCCTCGCGGTGCAGCAGGCCCTTCTCGGTGAGCAGATGCAGTGGGTTGTCCATCTGCTCCGGGGTCAGCCCGGACTCCTCGGCGATCAGGTCCGGGTAGGGCACCTGGCCGCGCGCCTCAAGGGCGGTCACCGCCTGGTACACCCGTTGCTCGACCTCCGACAGTTGCACCTGCTGCATGATCTCCTCCTTCGCTCGTCCGCCTCTGCAGACGGTTGCGCCGCGTCGGTTACCCCCTGATTGACCGAAGATGCCCACCCGATCGGGGGTCGGTGCGGTGCGCGGCACGTGCCACGGCGGGGTCGGCGAGCGGGGGTGCCATAGGCTGCACCGGTGATCGTCTGGGATCTCGTCGTCGTCGGCGCCGGCCCCGCCGGGCTCTCCGCGGCACACGTCGCCGCCCGCGCCGGCCTCCGCACCCTCGTCGTCGAGCGCGCCGCGCATCCGCGGTACAAGACCTGCGGCGGTGGCCTGATCGGCACCTCGTTGGCGGCCGTGCGGGACCGGATCGAGGTGCCCGCCAACGACCGGGTGGACCGGGTGACGTTCACCCGCGACGGCCGCCGGGAGTTCACCCGCCGGCACGACAGTCCGGTGCTGACCATGGTGCGCCGCGAGGAGTTCGACGACCGGCTCCGCGCGGCGGCGGTCGCCGCGGGCGCGCAGCTGCGGGAGCGCGTCGCGGTCCGCGCGATCGAGCAGGAGCCCGAGGGGGTACGTCTGCGGCTGGCCGACGGTACGACGATCGCGGCTCGTACGGTGGTCGGTGCGGACGGCTCGTCCGGGGTGACCGCACGGCACGTGGGGGTCCGGTACAGGCAGGTGGACCTGGGGTTGGAGCTGGAGGTGCCGGTGCCGCCCGACGAGCAGGAACGCTGGCGGGGGCGGCTGCTGCTGGACTGGGGTGCGATGCCGGGTTCGTACGGGTGGGTCTTCCCAAAGGGCGACAGGTTGACGGTCGGTGTGATCGCGGGCCGGGGCGCGGGGGAGGGGACCAGGGAGTACCTGCGGCGGTTCGTCGACCGGTTGGGTCTGACCGGGCTGCCCGCGGAGCACGACTCGGGTCACCTGACCCGCTGCCGTGACGAGGATTCGCCGTTACGGAATGGCCGGGTGCTGGTCGTGGGGGACGCGGCCGGGCTGCTGGAGCCGTGGAGCCGGGAGGGCATCAGCTACGCGCTGCGCTCCGGCGAGCTGGCCGGAAAGGCGGTCGCCGACGGTGACCTGGGCGGGTACGAGAGGGCCGTGGCCGAGCGGCTGGTGCCGTCGATGCGGGCGGGGTTCCGGCTGCTCGACCTGTTCGTTCGCCGCCCGGAGGTGTTCCACGCCCTGCTGGCGACCCCGCAGGGCTGGCGGATGTTCGTCCAGTTCTGCCAGGGCCGGGCGAGCTTCGACGAGATGATGCGACGCCGGCCGATCCGCGCGGCGCTCGCGGTGCTGGAGCGACTGCCGAGCCCTCGTCGCCAGGCCGCCCCGACCTCGCCGTGACCTGCAGGCCCTCGTCGTTCACCCAGGATCCTAGGATGCCTTACGGGTTGTGACCCCGTCACCCGAACGTCGGACCGAATCGCGTCGACCGGACCGGTGGCGCCGAGCGCCCAGATCGCCGGACAATCACGGGGGGAAGCAGGGGGTGCCCATGGCCGATCAGCCGTTCACCGATGACGAGTACGAGTTCCTGCGCCACATCCGGTTCGGGGAGTTGCCGCCCGCCGTTCGCCCCGACGAGCGGGTCGAGCTGACCGAGAGCGAAGCACGGCGTGACCAGCCCGACCCGTTGGACGACCCGGTCCACTGGAACCTGCGCCACGCCGGCTGAGAACGCGAAACGGGCCGCGGGTGTCGCCACCCGCGGCCCGCCGCGAAACGAACCCGCCGGTCAGAAGACCGGCACGCCCTCGCGTACCAGCCGCCAGTTGGGCTGGAAGAAGTCGGCCGGGTCGATCGTGCCCCTGGCCTGCGCCCAGTCGATGAGCAGTTGGCGGATCTCCTGCTGCGCGTTGTAGACCTGGGTCTTCACGATGCCGGGGAAGTTGCCGCCACCGCTGCGCCGGTAGTTGTTCACCGCCATGACGAACTGCGCCTCGTCCGGCACCGGCGTGTCCGTGCCGGACAGCACCAGCCGGGTGATCCGCTGGCCCACCGGCTTGGAGATGTCGATGTCGTAGTCCAGGCCGGAGATCGCATCGTAGTTGTAGTCCGGCACCGCCGGGTCGCTGATCTGCTCCGGGTCGACCGGGGCGCCCGGCGCGAACGTCCGGAAGTACTTCGCCGAGTACTCCAGGTACGCGCGCACCTCGGCGCCGCTGAGCACGACCGCCTCGAGGGTGTTGTCGAAGACGTACAGCCCGGCGACGTCGCGGATCTTCACGTCACCGGCCGGGAAGACCGCCGTGCGGCTGAACGGCGACGCCTGCGACAGCACCGGCAGGCTGGCGTACGGCGTGCCGGCCAGCGCAGTGGTGACCGCCTCGGCCTGAACGTGGTTGATGAAGTCCAGGATCGGGGTGTCCTTGTACCGCGACTCGACGGTGGACATCTCGACCGTGGCCTGTGCCACGACCTGGTTGACGTACGCCACGGTCTTCTGGTGCTGGGCCCGTACCGCGGCGAGCACCTTCGGGTCCTCCACCACCGTGTTGGTGTTCAGCATGGTGGCGGCCTTCTTGGTGATCGTCCACCGGCCGTGCTCGCGGGCGAGGGTGAAGTCCATCCGGGTGAGCCGCTGACCCCACTTCGACGGCTCGGAGAGCAGCACCTGCGCACCGGTCTGCTCGTTGGTGACGAACTTCTCGACCACCTCGTTGTGCGCGTGACCGAAGAGGATCGCGTCGATCCCCGGCACCTGCTGGGCGATCAGCGCCGTGGGGTTCTCGTTGGGCAGCTCCGGGCCGTAGCTGGAGGTGCCGCTGTCGCCGCCGTGCGCGGAGATCAGGACGATGTCCGCGCCCCGGGCCCGCATGATCGGCACGTACTTCGCCGCCGTGGCGATCATGTCGTCGAACCGCAGCTTGCCCTCGACGTTGCCCTTGTCCCAGATCGCCACGCCGGGGTTGGTCAGGCCGAGGATGCCGACCCGCAGGGTCGGTGCGGCGAAACCGAGAGAGACCTTCTTGATGACGTACGGCAGGAAGGCCGGCTTGCCGGTCTTCGCGTTGACCGCGTTCGCGGCGAGCGCCGGGAAGCCGAGCTGGCGGATCCACAGGTCCAGCAGCGGCAGCCCGTAGTTGAATTCGTGGTTGCCCAGCGTCACCGCGTCGTAGTCGATGACGTTCATGGCCCGGGCCATCGGGTGCTTCTCCCCGGTGGCCGTGATCGGCTCCTGCTTGGCGTAGTACGTGGCGAGCGGCGTGCCCTGGATGGTGTCGCCGGCGTCCAGCACCAGCGTCGCCTTGCCGCGCCGCTCCCGCCGGATCTGGTTGATGAGGGTGGCCAGCTTCGCCACGCCGATGTCGTTGTGCTTGCTGTCGTCGTACTCGGCGTCGCGGTAGTAGTCCCAGTTGTAGACGTTGCCGTGGGTGTCCGACGTGCCCAGGAGGGTGAGGTCCCAGGTGCGTGACCGGGCCGCGCCGGCCGCCTGCGCGGGCGCGGCGGCGATCAGCGGGGCGGTCGCCGCCGCGGCCGCGGCGGCGAGCACCTGGCGACGCGACGGGCCGGAGGGAGAGGTCATGACGTGCCTTTCCATGGGGGTGGACGCGCCTCGTGGGCGCCTCGCGCACCATAACCAGCAAGAGTCACCGCCGCCACGCCAGCCCCGCCGTTCCCTGCGGTTTCCTCCCGGCGGCGTGGGGTAGGGCCGACAGGGACGATATTCGCGGGACGAAACCCGCGCTGCGCGAGGAGATGTCGGTGAGTGAGGACCAGCACACCCAGCAGGACCCGACCAGCCAGTACGGCCAGCAGTCCGGCCAGCCCGGCCAGCAGCAGTCACCTCCCGGGTCGACCGGTGACATGACGCCGAAGCCGGACCACGGCGAGGAGTCGTACCGGGGCAGCGGAAAGCTCGACGGCAGGCGGGCGCTCATCACCGGCGGTGACTCGGGGATCGGTCGGGCCGTCGCGATCGCGTTCGCTCGCGAGGGCGCCGACGTGCTCATCTCGTACCTCGGCGAGGAGGAGGACGCCGACGCCCGCGAGACCATCCGCCTGGTGGAGGACGCCGGTCGGCGGGGCATCGCGGTACGCGGCGACATCACCGACGAGGCGCACTGCCAGGAACTGGTCGACCGGGCGGTGCGCGACCTGGGCGGCATCGACATCCTGGTCAACAACGCGGCGTACCAGATGTCGCAGGACAAGGGCATCCTGGGGATCAGCACCGAGCAGTTCGACCGCGTGCTCAAGACCAACCTCTACGCGATGTTCTGGCTCTGCAAGGCCGCCATCCCACACCTGGGCGAAGGCGCGGCGATCATCAACACGGCGTCGATCCAGGCGTTCGACCCGTCGCCGCAGTTGCTGGACTACGCCACCACCAAGGCGGGGATCGCCAACTTCACCAAGGCCCTCGCCGCCGACCTGGCCGAGAAGGGCATCCGCGTCAACGCGGTGGCGCCCGGCCCGGTCTGGACGCCGCTGATCCCGGCCACGATGCCGAAGGAGAAGGTGGAGCAGTTCGGCACCGACACCCCGGAGGGTCGCCCCGGCCAGCCGGCGGAGCTGGCCCCGGCGTACGTCTTCTTCGCCTCGCAGGAGTCCAGCTACGTCACGGGCGAGATCCTGGGCGTCACCGGCGGCCGGCCGACCAAGTGACCCGCCGCCGGGTGGTCGCCGCACCGGTGGCCACCCGGCGGTACGGCTCGTTTCTCCGGCCGGCCGGCTCGTTCCCGGCCGGGGCGTGGTTGCCGTGTCGGCGTCAGCGCGGCCAGGCGGCGAAGCGTTGCCGGACGCGCCTGACGTCGCCGGGATTCAGGCCGTAGCGCCCGAAACGCTGGTCGGACAGCCGGTCCAGGTAACGCCCGGCGGCCCGCACGTCCGCCGGATCCAACGCCGGGTCGACCTGCCGGGCCAGCACCAGCAGCTCGGTCACGTCGTAGTGCTCCAGGGCCGCCGCAACGTCGATGAAGTCACGGACCTCCCGCCGGTTGACCAACGCCGCGATCTTGTTGGCGACCAGGTCGCGAACGTCCATCACCGGGCCGAGGTCCATCACCACCGGGCTCTGCTGACGGTCGAGCCGGGCCAGACTGAGCCGGATCTGCCGCCCGTCGCGGCTCACCACGAAGTCCTTCATGTCCCGGCCGTACCCGTCGAACAGGTCGGCGAGATCACTGTCCGGGTCGGCGTCGGTGACCACGTACCCGGCGCGCTCCAACGCCGCGCGCACCCCGGCCGAGGCCGCCGCGGCGGCGCCCTCCACGTCGGCGAAGAGGTCCACGTCCTCCGTGGGGCGGGCCACCAGGCCGTGCGCCGCCCAGGCCACACCCCCGCCCAGCACGAACCGGTACGGCCCGGCCGCGGCCAACGCCACCCGGGCCACCTCGCGGTAGAAGTCGTGCAGGTGTGAAGAGGTCACGCCGCGCGCAGGCCGCGGTGCCGGCTCTCCCACGCCTGGCGTACGCCCCGGGGCAGGTTGAGCAGCCGCCACACCCGCCGCAGTGTCCGCCCGTGGATCAGGACGCGCAGGTCCTCGGCGCGGGTGGTCTCGCGCAGCACGTTCTCGTACATCCAGAGGAGCTGGTCCGGGTCGCCGAGGTCGAAGGTGCGCTCGGCGTTCCACATCAGGCGTACCGGCAGTTCCACCACACCCCGGGTCGGGCCGCGCAGCTCGACGAGCGTGCGCGCCACCACGGCGGGGCGACCCGGGCGGGCCAGGAAGGCCACGCCGGTCGTGGTGGGGGAGACGGCCTGCATGGTGTCAGGGTAACGCCGGCTGATGCTTCGTGTCGCTCACGCCTTTCCAGCCGGGCCGGACCCGCACTTTTATTGGGCGCTGCTGAGTGGGTGCGGTGGCGGTTTGTGTGCCGGGTCCGTGGGGGTGGGGTGGGGCCCGCCGTGCCCGGCTCCGGGCGGTCAGGCTTGATCCCTGCGCCGGGTACGGCGGGCCCCACCCCGTCGGTGGTCGCCGGTTCGTCCCCGCACTACCCGCCTGGCGTACGCGCGGGCGCGGCAGCTCCGTGCTTCGTCGGTGGTCCCCGTCCGTCCTGACACCTGCGCTGGGATGGTCAGGCCGCACCGGGAGGCGGTCGCTGTCATGGGGGTGATACCTGTGAGGCATATATATACCTGTGAGGTATCGCCGGTCGTGTCGAGGCCGGCCGGATGTCGCCTCCTGAAGTGATCGACTCGGTGTCGGTGATGTCGGGGTGTGCCCGGGGTGAGGATGCCCCGATGTCAGGGATACCGAGTGGATCACCACCGCAGGGGCCGGTGTGACGCCGGGACGGTCGGTCGACCCGATCCCGACGGTGCCTGTTGTCCGGTTCATGCCGCGTTGACCTGTGACCCGGTGCACCCGTGCGCCGGAATGGGGCCCGGCCGGGGGTCGTTACA
>NZ_JBQXEO010000048.1:0-10671 GCF_052601155.1 Micromonospora yongxingensis | reverse complement strand
CGTCACGATGATGAAACCGTCGAACGAAGCGATCTTGCTCGCCCACTCCAGCGTGTGTGTCTGCTGGTACTGGCCCATCGACGGCGGGTACACCTCGTCCAGGTGCGGCAGCTTGTAGTCGAGCAGGTCGACGAGCTCGAACTCGGCGTCCGTGCGCTGTTGGGCCACCTCGTACACCCACTGGCCCACCGCCGCGCCGTTACGCCCCGGCCGGGTGCTGCCGATGATGATTCCGATCCTGGTCATGGCACTTCCTCCTGCGCTGAAGTAGAGGTCTTGCTGGCGGGGCAACGGTACGTCAACAAATTGCTTCGTCAAGCAAGTAAGCCCGACTCATGTCCACCGTCACATCGCACCGGACGACGGACCCGCGCGGGCCACAACCGCTTAATTGGGACGAAGAGGCCGGCGTGCTTCCTCCGATGACTGCCCGGGTGCCGCCCACAGCGGCATCGGCCGGCCCGACACCCGCCCGTACAGCCAGTCGACGACCGTCACCAGCACCACCGCGCCGGCCACGATGAGCAACTGGGTTGGAGTACGCAGGAGGCCCAGGCTCACGATCAGTGTCGTCGCACCTGCCGGGGGATGAGACGCCTTCAGCAGCACCAGTACCAACGCCGTCATCGCCACGGACCCGGCCGCCGCGATGATCCGCAGCCCGTTAACCCCCTCCTGGAGCACGGAGGGGTTGTCGGCCAGCCCGCAGGCCACCAGAAACCCGTACCCGGCCAGCAGGGCCACCCCGTGTCCGATGAACGTGTTGCGCGGCGAGGACTCCGGGGAGCCGGGCTTCTCCACGTGCAGCATCACCGCCGGCCCCAGACTGGGGAACAGCCACGGTTGATGCGTGGCCAGCGCGACCACCCCGGCGACCACCAGCGCCAGCACGCTGCCCGCGAAGGCGTGGGCCGGCTGCCGGGCCTGGCCCATGACGCTCTCCCTCTGTCTCGTTCCGGCCCGCACCGGCCGGCTCAGCGATACCCCGGTCGTCACACCTACCCGCCGTTACTGCGGGTCGTCGAAGCCCTCGGTCGCCCGTTCACGGCGCAGGTGCGCCAGCGCTCGCCGGCCCACATCGGTGCCCTCCCGGCCGAGCGCCTCGTACATGGTGGCGACCTTCTCGTAGGGCTGCGTGGGCGGCAGCAGCGGGATCGCGGGATCCACCATCGCCTCGATCAGCATCGGCCGGTCCGCCGAGAGTGCCCGGTCCCAGGCGGCGTCGACCTCGGCCGGCGTGGTGACCCGGCCGCCGTGCAGGCCCAGTAGCTCCGCCCAGCGGGCGTACGGGGCGTCGGGCAGGCGCTGGGAGTCGACGAAGCGCGGGTCACCCTCCATCTCCCGCTGCTCCCAGCTCACCTCCGCCAGGTCACGGTTGTGCAGTACCAGCACCACGAACCGGGGATCCGCCCAGTCCCGCCACCGGTGCGCGACGGTGAGCAGCTCGGCGAGCCCGTTCATCTGCATCGCCCCGTCCCCGGCGAGGGCCACCACCGGGCGGTGCGGGGCGGCGAGTTTCGCGGCCAGGCCGTACGGCATCGCCGAGCCCATCGAGGCCAGAGTGCTGGACAGGTGCGCGTCGACGCCGACGGGCAGCCGCAGGTGCCGGGCGTACCAGTAGGTCACCGACCCGACGTCCACCGAGACCTGCGCGTCGCCGGGCAGGCGATCGGTGAGGGCGTGCAGGACGTACTGCGGGTTGAGCGGCTCGGCTTCGGCGGTGGCCCGCCGCCGGGCGATGTCCCGCCAGCGGGTCACCTCGCCCTCGACGTGCTGTCTCCAGCTCCGGTCCGATCGGGGCGTGAGCAGCGGCAGCAGGGCCCGGATGGTCTCGGCGGCGTCGCCGAGCAGCGGGGCCTCCACTGGGTAGCGCATGCCCAGGCGCCGGCCGTCGATGTCGATCTGCACCGCCCGGGCCTGCCCCGGCGCCGGGTAGAACTCCGACCAGGGATCGTTGCTGCCGACGATGAGCAGCGTGTCGCACCCGCTCATCAGGGCGCTGCTGGCGGTGCTGCCCAGATGCCCCATGACGCCGGTGTGGAACGGCAGCGCCTCGTCCAGCACCGGCTTGCCCAGCAGGGACGCGGTCACTCCCGCGCCGAGTGCCTCGGCCAGTTCGACCACCTCACCGGCTGCGGCGCGAGCACCCTGCCCCACCAGGATCGCCACCCGCTGCCCCGCGTTCAGCAGATCCGCGGCGGCCCGCAGGTCGTCGGCGCGGGGGCGCAGCTCGGGCACCGGTAACCCGGGACTGGTCACCATGATCCCGTGCTCGTGCGCGCCGAGGTCGGGAGCGGGCGCGGTCTGCACGTCGTGCGGCAGGATCACACACGTCGGACTGCGGGTCGCCAGGGCCGTGCGAATCGCCCGGTCGAGGAGCATCGGCAACTGCTCGGGCGCGTACGCGGTCTGCACGAACTGGGCGCACACGTCGCCGTAGAGGCGTACCAGGTCGATCTCCTGCTGGTAGCCGCTGCCCAACACCGACGTCACCTGCTGCCCGACGATCGCGAGCACCGGCTGGGAGTCCAGCCGGGCGTCGTACAGGCCGTTGAGCAGATGCACCGCGCCCGGTCCCTGAGTCGACAGGCACACCCCCAGGCCACCGGTGTACTTGGCATGGCCGCAGGCCATGAACGCGGCCGTCTCCTCGTGGCGGGCCTGCACGAACTCGGGCCGACCGGCGCGGCGCAGCGCGCCCATCACCCCGTCGATGCCGTCGCCGGAGTAGCCGAAGACCCGGTCCACGCCCCACTCGGCCAACCGCGCCACCATCAGGTCCGACACCGTCGCGTCCGCCACCGCCCGCCTCCTTCGCCTCGACCCGCCGTCCCAGGATGTAGCCGTACCCAGAGCCGATCTGCCGAACCGGACGGACAGCACCTCTTCGGGTTCCTTACCTCGTCCGCCGCAGCCTGGGACGTCTCCGGCAACGCCGCTCGTATCGGATGCAACCGGACGTACCGTCGAGCGATGCGAATCGGTGATCTAATCCCGTTGGGAGCGCCGAGTGGGGGATGTCCTTCTGCATGAGGTTCACACGGGCGGCGGTGGGCGCAGCCCTGGCTGTGGTGACCGTGGCAGGGTGCGGTTCGGTGACCGACCGCGGCGATGCGGCGGCTGCCGTAACGGTGCGGATGCTGAACGCCGTCGCCGCCAAGGACGGGGCTGGCGCCTGTGCGCTGCTGGCACCCGACACCGTCGCCGAGCTTGAGCAGTCCGCCGACAAGCCGTGCGCCGAGGCCATCCTGGAGGAGGGCCTGCCCGAACCGGGCACGGTGACCGCCAGTGACGTGTACGGCCAGCGGGCACAGGTGCGGCTCAGCGCCGACACCGTCTTCCTCGCCTCCTTCCCCGGCGGCTGGCACGTGGTAGCCGCCGGCTGCACCGCCCGGGCTGACAAGCCCTACGACTGCGTGCTCCAGGGAGGCTGAGCCATGCGATTCCAGTTCGTTCTGCTGCTGCTCCTGGTCGCCGCGGGGCTCGTCTACTTCTCCGCGCTAGGGGTGCTGCACAGGTGAGGCGATTCCTGCGTGAGAACTCCCTCGGTCTGATCTTCGGTCTGCTGTTCCTCGTCACGTTGGGCGGTCAGGCGTTCGCCGGGCACGCCGATTTCAACCAGCGGCAGCTCAGCGAGGGTCTGCCGCCGGTGTCGCTCGGCCGGTACGTCGCGTCGGCGAGCTTCGCCGTGGACGTGACCGAGAACTGGCAGTCCGAGTACCTGCAGTTCTTCCTCTACATCTTCCTGACCGTGTGGCTGCTGCAGAGGGGATCACCGGAGTCGAAGGAACTCGACAAGGCCGGCCGCGAGTCCGACAAGGACCAGATGGTCGGCGTGTACGCCACCGACACCTCACCCGCCTGGGCGCGCATCGGTGGTCTGCGGCACACCCTGTTCTCCCACTCGCTGGGCCTGGTCATGGGCGTGATCTTCCTGCTGTCGTGGCTGGCGCAATCCATCACCGGAGTCGCCGCGTACAACGAGCAGCAGCTCGGCAACCTCCAGGACCCGGTGTCCTGGGGCCAGTACCTGGGCCAACCCGACTTCTGGAACCGCACCCTGCAGAACTGGCAGTCCGAACTACTGGCCGTGACGTCGATGGTGGTCCTGTCGATCTATCTGAGGCAGCGGGGGTCGTCGCAGTCCAAGCCGGTCGGCGCCGCGCACGCGGCCACCGGAGTGGAGGGCTGAGGATCCAGAGGTTCGACAATGAGGCCGGCGTCAGGTGCGCAGAGTGTGGCTGGGGCTGCTGCCGTAGGCGGCGCGGTAGTCGGTGCCGAATCGTCCGAGGTGGGTGAAGCCCCAGCGTTTGGCGATCATGGTGACGGTGACACCGGTGCCCGGGTCCGCGGCCTGCAGGTCGCGGTGGGCGCGTTCGAGGCGGACCTGACGGACGTACTGCATCGGCGTCGTGTCGCGGTGGCGGCGGAACGCGAGTTGCAGGGTCCGGGCGTGTACGCCGGCCGCGGCGGCGACCTGTTCGACCGTGATCGGCTGTTCGGCGTTGTCGTCGATGTAGGCCAGGGCTCGGCGTAACGCCTGCGGAGTGACCTTGCCGGTTGCCCGCAGACCCGCGTCCAGGCTGGTGTTGGGGAACACGGCCAGGGCCGTCGCCGCGAGCAGGTGGCGGGTGTTCCCGGCGATCAGTGGGTTGGCCATGAGAGCAGGGTCGGACAGCACGCTGCGGGTCAGGTGGGAGAGGGTCCGGGTCCAATGGCGACCGAGCGTGGCCGAGATCGGCCGGTAGCTGTCGAAGCGCAGGTCCGCGCCGCTGATGCCGGACTGCGAGTGGGCGACCTCCTCCAGCAGGGCGCGGGGAAGGCGGGCGATGAACGCGTCGATGTCGTCGAAGTCGGCATCCATGGGCTGATCCGGCAGCATCAGCGCCACCTCCCCGGACCGTAGCCGGTACTCGTCCTTGCCCCTGGCGACGGTGAAGTGCCCGCTCATCATGTGGGTGATGTTGAGGTCCCCGCCGGGGGCCGTCTGGAGCTGGGTGCGCGCCGAATAGTGCAGGCGGGTCACGTCAATGTCGGCGAGGCCGGTGGCAACGGTACGTAAGCCGGCTCCGTCGCGGCCCTCACCCGAGAACCGCACCGTGACGTCGAGGAAGGCCCGCCGGATGTAGGCGTGCGCCTCATCGGTGTCGGTGGTCGCGTAGCGCTGCCAGTGCGAGCCGGAATAGACAGTGCCGTCTGTCATGTCCGCCTCTCCCAGAGGGCCCCGCCAGGAATCCCCGGGCAAGCCTCTTGTCCACGATACGCATCACTTTCGCGCCAGGCGTAGACCACCGCCCGTCCCCCTGGCGCTACGACCCTGCTGCGGATAAGCAGCAGGTAGGTCGCGCTCGGGCCGATGCCACGGCGATTTAGCGGGTGCCCTTGGTCAAGCAGTCGGGCAAGGGCACCCACGTCCCGCCCGACTGCCTGTTCGCTGCTCCTGGCCGCCTTCAGCTGATCAAGACGCACGACCTCACGTGGCAATGCACAGCCCTCGCTGATCGCCTGGTGATGGATCCGCCGCGTCATGGGGTGTTGGCGTCGGCATAGCGCAGGACAGCGCCGATGCCGTGCTCCAGCGGTACGTCGTCGGGCTCCACGAGAATGAGTTCGGCGTCGGTGCCGGCGATGGCCCGCACCAGGGCGGCGTCGGCGCGTACCCGTTGGGGGTTCTGCACGCCGAGGGCGCGCGCGGTCTGTTCGTCGGCCGCGACGAGGGTGGGGTCGTCGGGGCCGATCCAGAGAGTGTCGGTGGAGGAGGCGTCGTTGACCAGCAGCACGGTGTCGATCTGCCCGCGCTGGAGCCCGGCAACGACCTCGGCCAGCCCGGTCGGCGCGCTGCCGTCCCCGGCCTGGGCCCGGTAGCGGTCGATGATGTCGCGGGTGTGTCGGTCGGTCACCTCAGCGATGGCCTGCACGGTCACGTCTTCCAGCGCGGCGTTGTCGGCCCCGGCGTGGCGGGAGCCCGCGTCGGTGCGCACCGTGCGGTCGCGCCACCGGACGGGTATCCGCTCCACGAACAGTTGCGCCGCCCGGACGTCCCCGCCGACGACGATCACCTCGGCGTCGATGGACTCGGCGAGGTCGACGGTGGCGGCGGCCACGTCGCCGGCGTTACGTTCCCAGGACACCTCGGCCGCCTGCTGATAGCGCCGGTGCGACCAGCCGCCGACCTGCACCTTTCGCAGCGGGAAGGTCTCATCGCCCTCGACCGTGCGCTGCCGGGGTGTGCCGTCGGCGGTGATCGCGTCGAGGTCGCCGCCGGTACGGTCGGCGAGCACCCGGACGTGCGGAACCTCCGCACGGCGCTGAGCGAGCAGCGGCATGACATGTGGCAGCGGGCCGTACTGCGCCTCGTCGCTCGGTGGCGGAGCGGGCATCGGCTCGACCAGGGCGACCTGCCCGGCGCAGGCGAACAGCGCCAACCCGTACCGGCCGGGCTGGGTCGGCCGGTCACGGACGGCTCCGTCGAGGGCGTCCAGCGTGGCGGCATCAACCCCCTGGTCGGTCAGGTCCTCCCGCAGCGCCCGCCAGCGCAGCTCCATCTCGTGGTCGGCGTTCTCACCTGCTCGGCTGGCGTCCAGGTAGACAGATGCCCACGGGCCGGGCTGGTCGAACAGCGGTCGCAGAAACCTCAGTTTCATGACAGCACCTTTCGTCGTTCCTCCTGGCACCTCCTACCCCGACATCTCGCGGCGTCACGTCTCGTCCCGGAATCACAACGATCGGCCCCGATGCGGTTCGACAGCGCATCAGCGGAGCTCGCCATGGCCCACGACTCGCCTCACCGGCAGGGCGTGGACGGCCTCATTCACCCAATGGGCGAACCCAGGCCGTACGCCCCCGGTGTCGACTGCGACGAGCAGTGACAACCAGTCCGCCACGCCGACCGTGGTCGCGATGACCTTGGTCTGTGTGCCGCACGGCCTCGACGACCTACTGGACGAGGTGGTGCTGGGCTGGGAGAACAGGGGTCCGGGTGACGTGGGTGAACCGGGGCGACTCCCTGCCACCCCAGGTCAAGGCGCAGGTCGCTAGACTAGGCGCTCGCGCCCTCGTAGCTCAGGGGATAGAGCATCGGTTTCCTAAACCGTGTGTCGCAGGTTCGAATCCTGCCGGGGGCACCAGGTCACAGCCTTGATCACCGATCATTGTTCCGCCCTCCGGGGCTTGCGTGCCCGCTGCGTGCCCGATCGCCTCGCCACGTAGCCGGTACCCCAGATGGTCAACAGAGGGCATGAGCGGTCACGTAGGTACGTCCTCGACCTGGCCCGCCAGGGCCTTGTCGGCCCTGATCTTCGACCTTCCAAACCGACTGTCTGCACGTCGTCGCATCAGCGTGCCTGCTGCTCCCAGCGATCCAGGTGCATTGCGAACCAGCTGGATGCCGCCACAGCTGCGGCGCCTGGGTCCACGCCGTCGAGTCTGAGACCGTCCGGAGGTGCGGTATCGATCAATGCTTCGTCCGCGCGTACCCCGTCGTCCCAGTTGAGACAGGCCGGGCTCCAGCCGCCTCGAAGGTTCGTGCCGTCATAGTCGAGGCGAAGCGTCTTGTGGACGTGGTCGCCGACCACGAAGTCGTACGAGGCAACTATCCATGGGGTGCCGTCGGGATCCTCGTGGTACCAGTCGTGCAGCCCTGGGACGCGCCACAGCAGTTCGCTGAAGAACGTCCTCTCTTCGTCAGTCGGATCACTGTCGCGCACACGCCAAGAGTGTCACGGAAGATCCGTTTGTCGTGCCCGCGCGGTGCCCGATGCGACGGACGCCAGGGGTCAACGGCGGGAAAGTCGGCGGGCCGCAGCAGGGACGGCAGTGCAGGCCGAGCCAGGTTGTCGCCCGGATGTGCCCGGCTGCATCGACACTTCCAAAACCGTGTGTCGCAGGCGATTCCTGCCGGGGGCGCCAGGCCAAAGCTGATCATGAGCTCGTACGGGTAGCCCGCAGAAGCGTCACGATGCTGCTCAGCTCAGGTCACGCGGTTGCGACTGCCGCGATGGCGGCGTGCGGTCGATGAGTGCCGTCGCTGGGCCGCTGTAGGCGCTCAGCCTCCGCGAAGCCGGCTCGAGTCAATCGCTCGGAGACCTCGTCGAGGGGCCAGCGATACGCCGTCACGACTTTGTGGTCGAAGGCGGCGACCTCGTCACCGACGAAGAGACCGAGCACCAGCGCACCGCCGGGCGCCATTGCCCGGCGGAACTCAACGAGCATGCCGTCGAGACGGTGCGGCGGGAAATGGATCAACGAATACCAGGCCAGGATGCCGGCGATGGAGTGGTTGGCGACGTCGAGGTGCTCTATCGACCCGAGTTGGTAGCTACCGTCGGGGTGAGTCGCCTGCGCATGGGCGATGAACTCGGGGACCATGTCGATCCCCCTTGCGTCGACGCCAAGCGAGCGAAGGTGCCCGGTGATGTGGCCCGGCCCGCAGCCCAGATCGAGCACCGCACCAGGTCGGCCCGCCAGATGTCGGCCGATGAAGGCGAGGTCGTCGGCGTGCACCTGCTGGCTGGTACCGAACAGCCCGATGTAGAGCTCTGCGACGGACGAATATGCCTGCCGGACCTGTTCGATCTGCACCGCAGGACTATATGAGCTGTCGCCGACCGCTGCCTCGGAACCCTCGTCCACGGGGTCGGTCTGCCGGCTGAGACAGAGGGGAGCGCCGTCGGCGACATCCGACGGCGCTCCCCTGACGACGTGACCGGTCAGAAGAACTTGTACATCTCCTCGGAGGCGCTCTCGGTCTCGTTGGCCGGCGGCGCGGTCACCGTCACCGGCTTGCCGAACTCGCTCATCTTCATGTCGGTGACGAGGTCGCCGAGGGTCTTCGTGGCGATCGTGTACGACAGCGCGGTGAGCCGGCCCTCGCCGTCGACGGTCGCTTCGAACGGGATGGCCTTGGGGTCCTTCGCCAGCTTGGCGGACGACTCGATGCCCTCACGCATTCCGCCGTCGGCGCTGGCGGCGGCGGCCGCCTTCTCCAGGTCGGCGGTGCCCTTGTAGCGGCCCTCGCCGGTTGCCTCGGCCGTCACGATGCCGCCGATGAGGCCGGTCTGCGACTTGAGGTCGAAGGACTGGCGCAGCGAGCTGTTCGGGCGCAGCTTGTTGAGGTCGATCTTCATCCACGGCTTCTCGCCTTCCAGCGAGTCCGACTTGATGTACGCGGCGTCCCCGATGAGCCGGGCCTCCATCGGCTCGGGGGCGTTCCCGGTGACGTGGATCGCCTTGGCGGCCGGGTCCATCTTTCCGTTGAGGGTGATGGACTGGTTGCCGGCCTTCACCGAGGCGTCCATGCTGACCGTGCCGGCGAGGCTGCGGTCCATGGCCTGCTGGACGACCGTGACCGGGTCGGCCGCGGACGTCGCGGGAGCGGTTGAGTTCTGGGCGGAGTCGCCGGAGTCGGTGCCACAACCAGCCACGAGGGCGGCGGCGAGGGCGATCGAAATGGCAGGGATCAGTCGACGCATAGACGTGACCCTAACGGTCGACCGTCAACCGATGTGCCACCCGGCTCCGGGAGCCGGTCCGTCGTGCCTGTCTGCGCGCACCGACAGTCCGCAGTGGCCGCTCGACCGAGGGGCCTGCCAGTGAGCGGTACGCATTCACGGCAGCCTCTGTAACGAGAATCCGCCGAAATGCGCTGCGCCTCGCCAGCCCTTCGCATTTCCACCGCCGGGAATAGGCTTCGACGTATCCAGGGCTGGCACCGCTGCGGCCTGTCCGTGCCTGGTTGGACGCGGATCGAGGGGGTCGCGTCCGACCTTGGCGCGGGTCACCGTTGGACCCGTCGGAGGAAGTCGTGCGTCGTACCCCATTGCTCGTCAGCCTGACCACCGTCGCGCTTGCCGTGGCGGTCGCCGGCGCCACACCGGCGTCGGCGATCAACACCTACAACGCTGTGCCCGCGCCGGAACGCACCGAGGTGGGCGCCCTGATCGTGCAGTGGGACCGCGACGGTGACCCCGGCACGCCGGATGTCGTCGACTGGTCCTGCTCCGGCACGATGATCGACCGTGACGTCTTCCTGACCGCGTCGCACTGCACCACCGACTGGGCACCGGGCGCGCGGTTCTACGTCTCACTCGACCAGGACGTGGAGGCCGCTCTCGCCGAGGCCAGGGCCGCCGGGCTCAGTCCCGAGCAGGTGGCCGCGGCGGTCGCCGTCGAGGGCACCGAGCACACCAACCCGGCCTACCCCGGTAACTCCGCGGACTCGCAGGACATCGCGGTGGTCACCTTCGACGCTGGTCAGGCCGCTGAGCTGGACCGCAGGTGGGACTTCACGCCGGCCACCCTGCCCACCGCCGGCCAGCTCGACGCGCTGGGCAGCCGCGCGCTGGACGCCGCCCCGTGGGAGGTCGTCGGGTACGGCACGGAGGAAGCCCTGCGCGGGCCGGGTGGGCAGACACATCCGGGTGGTGGCGTCCGGATGAAGGCCGAGCTGGGCTTCAACGCGCTCAACAAGACCTGGGTGCGGTTGGCGATGAACGCCAGCCGCGGCTACGGCGGCGCCTGCTACGGCGACTCCGGCGGCCCGAACTTCGTGACCGTGGACGGCCAGCGGATCCTCGCCGCCACCACCATCACCGGCGACGCCCCCTGCTACGCCACGAACGTGGTCTACCGGCTGGACGCGCCAAGCGCCCGGGCCTTCCTTTCCCAGTACGT
>NZ_JBQXEO010000047.1:0-15562 GCF_052601155.1 Micromonospora yongxingensis | reverse complement strand
GGCTGCGGGCCGGCGGTGGGCAGGTCCCGGCCGAGCCGGGCGAGCAGCAGACCGGTCGCCACGCCCGCGGTCACCGCGGAGTCCGCGGCGTGCGGCGGCTCCCCGGAGGCGCGTGGCGGCGGCATCCGGCACACCCGGGTCAGCAGTGTCTCCAGCACCGGCGCCGGCAGCCCGGGCAGCAGGTCCCGGACGCGCCCGTCCAGCTCCCCGCGCAACCGGCCGAGGTCGTTGGCGCGCGGCGGATGCCCCAGCAGCTCACCGGCCAGCTCGCGGAGCAGCGGCGGCGTCAGCGCCGCCATCCCCAGCCCCACGTCGGCCGGGGCGCGGCGCAGCTCGGTACGCAACCGCTCCCGGTCGCCGGCACGCACCCCGCGGACCACCCGGCGCAGCAACTCCTGGGAGTCGTCCAGCCGCTCGTCGGGCTCGTCGGCGCCGCCGTCGCGGCCCCCGGTCAGTTCCGCCACCCGCACCGACCACCAGCGGCGCAGCCGGACCTGCTCGGCGGGCTCCGGCGCGACCGCGGTCGGCCCTTCCGCGGGAGGCGTGTCGTGGCGTGGTTCGCGCGGCTGCGAACGGGGTGCCGGTGCGCCGTCCGCGCTCAGCCCGATCGCGGTCAGATACGCCGACAGCTGCTCCTGCGCCACCCGCAGCGCGTAGTTGGCGCTCTCGGCGTGCTCGGTGGCGGCGGAGAGTTCCGGCACGCCCATCGGGTTGGCCGACTCCTGCCGGACCCAGCGCAGCCGCTCGGCCGCCAGGCCGAACTTCTCCAGCGCCTGGCCGATCAGGGCCACCGGAAACTCCTCGGTGGCGGCACGGACCTGCCCACCGACGTCCTCGATGATGGACACGGCGGCCTACAGGGTGGCGACGTAGAGCTGCGCCTGCTCCACCGCGACCAGTGTCGCGGCGAGACACTCCTCCAGCTCCTGGCTGGCCTGCGTCAGCGACGCCTGGGCCGCCTCCACCGTCTCGTGTCCGCTGCCCTCCAGCGCGCCGGCCAGGGTCTGCTGCGCCTCGGACAGCTTCTCGCCGGCCGCCTGCACGGCTGTCTGCCCGTCCCCGATCTGTTGGAGGGCGACATCGATGGCAGCCTTCAGCTCGGCGACGCTCGCCACGGCGGAACCTCCTGGGGGCGGGGAGATCTCCATTAGAGCCTATCGGCGACCGTGGGAGAACATCCGCCCTGTCGGTGTTCCTGCCCGGCTGTCCGATTGAGCGCCGGAAGTGCCGGGAGTCCGTTCTGTGGGAGTCCCAGTGTGAGCGCTTCTCAGTTTGTGGCGCGCGCGTCGCGCAGCCACCGTGGCCCGTACACCTCGGCGCCCAGGGCGGTGACGCGGTCGCGCAGCTCCCGGTCGGCGGTGACCACCAGCCGGCGGCGCTGCGGCGCCGCCTCCACCAGGTCGACCACCGCGTCGTCCCCGGAACCGGCGGCGGAGACCACCCGGACGCCCGCGGTGCCCGGCACGTCCCGCGCCGCGCCCTCGACCACCAGCACCACCTCGACCGGGGCGGGCAGCCGGGCCGGCAGCCCGGTGCTGGCCACCGGCGCCAGGGAGTCACGCAGCCGGGCGGCGGCCCCGGCCCGGTCCCGCCACCAGCCGTTCGGGCGGGAGCCCACCACGTTGGCGCCGTCCACGATCAGCAGCGGGGTCTCATCCATGGCGCCAGCCTGCCACCCCCGGCCGGCGCCGTCCCGCTGCCACTCCCGGAACGCCCGTCCGCCGCCGGTGCGGCGTTTGTCGGGGCGAGCGCCGGGTAGCCCCTGGCGACCGTGCCGCGCCCGACTGCGGAGGAGACATGATGGGACCCGGTGACTTCGGCTCCGACCCGTGGGATGAGTTCCTGGCCCGGTACTTCGGCCGGGGTGAGGGAGGACGCCGACCTGCGCACCGGGTCGACATCACCCGGCTGATGACGGCCGACGCCCGGGAGATGCTCGCCGACGCGGCCCGGCGGGCCGCGCAACGGCAGAGCAGCGACCTGGACACCGACCATCTGCTCTGGGCGGCGCTGCAACGTGAGCCCCTGCGCGACCTCGTCCGCCGGGCCGGCGCCGACCCGGACACCCTGCTCAACGCGCTCGGAGGCCGGGGCGACGGCGCGCCGCGCGGGGAGGTGCCGCCCAACCTGTCGTTGACCCCGGCGGCCAAGCGCGCGCTGCTCGACGCCCACCAGTTGTCCCGGGCGATGGGCGCCAACTACATCGGTCCCGAGCACATCCTGATGGCGCTGCCGCTCAACCCGGAGTCGCCGGCCGGGCGGATGCTCGCCGCCGGCCGGATCCAGCCGGAGTCGTTGCAGGCCGCCAACGCCGAGCGTGGGCCGATGAACGGCCCGAAGCCGGACCGCGGCACCCCGACCCTGGACCAGTACGGGCAGGACCTCACCGACCTGGCCCGCGCCGACCAGATCGACCCGGTGATCGGGCGCGCCGACGAGATCGAGCAGGCCGTGGAGATCCTCTCCCGTCGGACCAAGAACAACCCGGTGCTGATCGGTGAGGCCGGCGTCGGCAAGACCGCGATCGTCGAGGGCCTGGCCGAGCGGATCTGCGACGGCGACGTGCCGCAGACCCTGCTCGGCAAGCGAGTGGTCCAGCTGGACCTGGCCGGTCTGGTCGCCGGCACCCGCTACCGGGGCGACTTCGAGGAACGCCTCAAGAAGGTGATCGACGAGATCCGGGCGCACCGGGACGAGCTGATCATCTTCATGGACGAGATCCACACGCTGGTCGGGGCCGGTGGCGCGGGCAGCGAGGGCGGGATGGACGCGTCCAACATGCTCAAACCCGCGTTGGCCCGTGGCGAGCTGCGGGTGATCGGCGCGACCACGCTCGACGAGTACCGCAAGAGCATCGAGAAGGACGCCGCGCTGGCCCGGCGCTTCCAGCCGGTGCTGGTGCCCGAGCCGAGCGTCGACGACACCATCGCCATCCTGCGCGGGCTGCGCGACCGGTACGAGGCGCACCACCAGGTGCGCTTCACCGACGAGGCGCTGGTCGCCGCCGCCGAGCTCTCCGACCGGTACGTCACCGACCGGTTCCTGCCCGACAAGGCCATCGACCTCATCGACCAGGCCGGCGCCCGGGTCCGGCTGCGCACCCGCACCCCCGCCTCCGACGTGCGGGAGCTGGAGCAGCAGCTCGACGAGGTACGCCGGGACAAGGAACAGGCCGTCTCCGACGAGCAGTACGAGCGGGCCTCGACGTTGCGCGACCGGATCGCCGAGCTGGAGGAGCAGGTCCGCCGCGCCAACGGCGACGACGGCTTCTCCTCCCAGGTGCCCGAGGTGGGCCCGCAGGAGATCGCCGAGGTGGTCTCGCGGGCCACCGGCATCCCCGTCAGCCAGCTCACCGAGGAGGAACGCGACCGGCTGCTGCGCCTGGAGGGGCACCTGCACGAAAAGGTGGTCGGCCAGGACGACGCCGTCACCGCGGTCGCCGAGGCGGTCCGCCGCTCCCGTGCCGGGCTCGCCGATCCGGAGCGGCCGATGGGCAGTTTCCTCTTCCTCGGCCCGACCGGCGTCGGCAAGACCGAGCTGGCCCGCGCCCTGGCCGAGGCGTTGTTCGGCGAGGCGGACCGGATGGTCCGGGTGGACATGAGCGAGTTCCAGGAGCGGCACACGGTCAGCCGGCTCGTCGGCGCCCCACCCGGGTACGTCGGCTACGAGGAGGCCGGCCAGCTCACCGAGGCCGTACGCCGCCGACCGTACGCGGTGGTGCTGCTCGACGAGATCGAGAAGGCCCACCCCGACGTGTTCAACATCCTGCTCCAGGTGCTCGACGACGGGCGGCTGACCGACAGTCAGGGCCGTACGGTGAACTTCAAGAACACCGTACTGATCATGACGAGCAACCTCGGCTCCGAGCTGATCACCGGCGCCCAACGCTCGGTCGGGTTCGGCACCGGGGACGTGGGCAGCGAGCAGGAGAGCAACGAGCTGCGCGAGCGGCTCATGCGCCGCCTCCAGGAGAACTTCCGCCCGGAGTTCCTCAACCGCATCGACGAGGTCATCATCTTCCGCCGGCTGGAGGCCGAGCAGCTGCGCCAGATCACCGGCCTGCTGCTGGAGGAGACCCGCCGCCGGCTGCACGCCCAGGACATCCAGGTGGAGTTCACCACCGCCGGCGTCGACTGGCTCGCCGAGCACGGCTACCAGCCGGAGTTCGGCGCCCGCCCGCTGCGCCGGGTGATCCAGCGGGAGGTGGACAACCACCTGTCCCGGATGCTGCTGGAGTCGGCGATCTCGCCCGGGCAGAAGGTCACCGTGGACGCCCGTGAGGGCCAGCTCACCTTCGACGTGACCGCGGGCGAGCGGGGGTACACCGCCGCCACGACCACGCACCCGCGATGAGCGGGGCGGCGCGACGACCGGAACCCGAGGAACCGCACGAGCCCGTGGAGGGCGCGGAACCCCGCGACGAGGACGACCATCCCGACCCGATCCTGGCGCCGCCGACCGCGAACCCCAGGAGGACACGGGTGCCGCCCGAGGGTCTGCACCCGAAGACCGACCAGGACGACCCGGAGACGTCCGGGCCGCCGCCCGGAGAGGAGACCTGATGGTACGCGAGGCTCGGCTCGACCCCGAGGTGGAAGTGCTCTGGGAGGACTTCCACGCCGAGGTCAACGTCCCGTCGGCGCAACTGCGCAGCTGGCTGCTGACCCGGGGTTCGGGGGAGGAGTCGTTCGGGTCGAATCCGACCCTCGACCTTCCCCAGCCGGGCCGGGAGATCCTCAAGGTGCTGACCAAGCGCAAGGTCGACCTCACCCCGGAGGACATCGAGGTGATGCGGGACGCGGTCGACCGGATCCGGGAGCTGATGGACGCCAAGCCGCCGCGCGGCAACGCCGACGACGAGTGGCGGCACTCGCTGCTCGACCTGGGCCACGATCCCCTCGTCGAGCGCTGAGCGAGGCACGTCGACGGTGCCGTCCCCGGGGGACGGCACCGTCGCATCGAGTTACTGGCCCTGGTCGGATTCCATGCTGCCGATGGTCAGCCCGACCCCGTCCGCGGCAGCGTCCCGCTCGCCGCGGGTCCGTTCCTCCCGGGTGAGCAGATTGGCGTACTCGGCGACGTCGGCCGGGCCGGGCACCTCCGGCAGCCGGCGCAGGAACGCCTCCATCTCGCGGGTGGCGGCGGTGTGTGCGGCGGCGGCCTGGCTGAGCAGCTCCCGGTCGCCGGTGGTCGGGTAGAGATCGGTCATGTCCGCCAGATACCCGGCCGACGGCGGTTCGCACCGCCATCGGCCCGGCATTACCGGGTCACACCCCGCTGGGCTGGCGCACGCCGAACCCGGGGTTGCGCAGCAGCCAGGCCAGGTAGCCGGGATGGGGGACCAGCGAGTCGGTGTACGCCGCCTTGGCCGTCTCCAGCACCAGCTCGGCCCCCTGCGCGGCGGGGGAGTCCGGGTGCCAGCCCAGCAGCAGCCGCCAGCGCAGCGGTATCCCGGCCAGCCGCCGGGTCACCAGCCCCGCCACCGGGCGGAACGTCGCCTGGCAGAGCGCCACGGCCTCGCCGGCGTCCACCAGGTCGACGCAGCCGCGCACGTCGGTCTCGTACACCTTGCGAGGGGTGAAGCCGGCGCGGGCGCAGGCGGCGGCGAAGCAGTCGCCGAAGCAGCCGTCGCCCGGCGCGGCCACCCACTGCTCGTGACGCAGGTCCGTCAGGCGCACCTCGTCGCGTTCCGCGAGGGGGTGGGTCTCCGGCAGCAGCACCAGCACCGGGTCGACGGCCACCTCCCGCCAGCTCAGCCCGAACTCGGCCGAGGGTACGGCGTCGCCGCACACCCCGGTGAGCGCGAAGTCCAGCCGGCCGCCGGCGACCAGCTGCGCCAACTCGTCCACCGACCAGGAGGCGTAGGTGGTGATCTGTGCCGGCGGTTGCTCGGCGGCCAGCCGGTGCACCAACCGCCCCAGGATGGGGCTGTTCACCCCGCCGAACCGGTACCACCGGGGCACCTCGCCGGCGCCGGCCAGTCGGGCGGCCTCGTCCTGCAGGCCCTTCATCGCCGGCAGCAGCACGCGGGCCCGGGCCAGCACCAGCTCACCGAGTGCGGTGGGCCGCGCGCCGCGCCGGTCCCGGTCGAACAGTGGCCCGCCCAGTGTCCGTTCGATCCGCTGGAGCTGGGCGGTGAGCGCCGGCTGGGCCAGGCCGAGCGCCGACGCCGCCTTGGTCACGCTCCCCGTCTCCGCGATCGCGCAGACCACCCGCAGGTGTCGCAGCTCCAGGTTCATACGGTGACGGTAGGACCACGTCGCAGCCGGCGGAAGAGTCCGGACGGATCGGTGAGATTGAATGCATAGCCGGTGTCGCCGCTCCTCAACCGCGAGGTGGCTCCGGCAGGTCCGCCAGGTACGTGGGCCGGCGGGTCACCGCGTCGAGGACCTTGTCCACCACGCCCACCGCCGGCTCGACGATCCGGTTCCACGGCGGGGTGGCCGGGGTGCCCGGGTGCGGCCGGGTCGGCGCCGCCTCCTCGGCGATCTCCAGCCGGTTGCCCAACCGGATCAGCTCCTCCTCGGAGGCCACCGCGCGCAGCTCGGCGACGAGAGCACCCACGCCGTCGACGTGCCGGCGGACCCGCACGACGACGTCGGTCAGCGTCTCGTCGGTCAGTCCCTTCAGGGCGGCCAGCAGCGCGGCGTCGGCGTCGATCTCGGCGTCCACCCGCTCGGCGGCGGCCGGCAGCGCGGCCCGTACCGCCGGGAGCAGGTACTGCTCCTCCGCGGAGAGGTGCCGCGACAGCGCGGCGGTGAGCACGGGCAGCCCCTCCTGCGGCGTGGCCTCCGGCCCGTCCAACTGGGTCAGCAACTCCAGCAGCTGCTGGTGCTCCCGGTCCACGATGTCGGCGATGCTGCGCCCGCCGGGCCGGTAGCCCTCCTCGGGCGTGGGCGGCAGTGGCGGCAGGGGAACGGCGGACATGGTGCCCTCCTCGACTGGCGGGCGGAAGCGCCGGCAGGGTCGTGCGGTCGTCGGCGGCGGTACCCGATCCCGCGTCCGCCGAAACAGTCACCGGGATCCGCCGCCCTGAATGCCCGGTCCGCGGTGCCGGTGCACGGGCCCGCCGGCCCGCCGGTGCGCCCGCCCGCCGGCACGGTCGGGCTGGTATGAAGAGGCGATGACGAGCGACGCCGCCTCACCCCGACCGGACCTCACCGCGGAGGTCGTGGACCTCTGCCGCGACCTGCTGCGTATCGACACCACCAACACCGGCGACAACGACACCAGCGTCGGCGAGCGCCGCGCGGCCGAGTACGTGGCGGAGAAGCTCGCCGAGGTCGGCGTCGAGTCCGTGCTGCACGAGTCCGCGCCGGGTCGGGCGAACGTGGTGGCCCGCATCCCCGGCACCGACCCGAGCAGGGGAGCCCTGCTGGTGCACGGGCACCTGGACGTGGTGCCCGCCGACGCCGACGAGTGGTCGGTGCACCCGTTCTCCGGCGAGGTGCGCGACGGCTACCTGTGGGGTCGCGGCGCCATCGACATGAAGGACTTCGACGCGATGGTGCTCGCCGTGGTGCGGCACTGGCAGCGCACCGGCGTACGGCCACCGCGCGACATCGTGCTTGCCTACACCGCCGACGAGGAGGCGGGCGGCGACTACGGCGCGCACTTCCTCGTCAACCGCCACCGGGAGCTCTTCGACGGCTGCACCGAGGCCATCGGTGAGGTCGGCGGCTTCTCCTACTCGATCAACGACAGTCAGCGGCTCTACCTCATCGAGACCGCCGAGAAGGGCCTGGACTGGCTGCGGCTGCACGCCAAGGGCCGCCCCGGGCACGGCTCGATGGTGCACGACGACAACGCCGTCACCGCGCTCGCCGAGGCGGTGGCGCGGGTCGGGCGGCACCGCTTCCCGGTGGTCGTCACCGACACCGTGCGGGCGTTCCTGGAGGAGGTCTCCGACGTGCTCGGCGTCGAGCTGGACCCGGAGGACCCGGAGGCGGCGATCGCCAAGCTCGGCCCGATCGCCAACATCATCGGCGCGACCATCCGCAACACGGCCAACCCGACCCGCCTGAACGCCGGCTACAAGGACAACGTCATCCCCGGCCGGGCCTCCGCCACCATCGACTGCCGCAGCCTGCCCGGCCAGTCGGAGCTGCTGGAGCGGCAGCTGCGCGAGCTGGTCGGCCCGGACATCGCCATCGAGTACATCCAGCGGCAGCCGGCCCTGGAGACCACCTTCGACGGCGACCTGGTCGAGGCCATGTCCGCGGCCCTGCGAGCCGAGGACCCGGGAGCACGGCCGGTTCCGTACATGCTCTCCGGTGGTACGGACGCGAAGGCGTTCTCGCAGCTCGGCATCCGCTGTTTCGGTTTCGCGCCCTTGCAACTGCCCGCCGACCTGAACTTCTCCGCGTTGTTCCACGGCATCGACGAGCGGGTTCCGGTGGACGGACTACAGTTCGGCGTGCGGGTGCTCGACCGGTTCCTCCGCACCTGCTAGCCGCGTCCGGCAGCTGCAGCCGACGCGCAACCTCCCCATCGTGAAGGGACTGCCCCACATGACCGACCAGCACGGTGAGCTGGACGCCGCTCTCGAGCGGGTGATCGAAGCGGCCCGCCACCACCTGGCCGCCGTACGCGCCGCGCAGGGCCGCGTCGACGACGACGACGTCTGGCAGGCGTACGTGGCGTTGAACAACGCGTCCTACGCCTACGACGAGCAGCTGCTCGACGCCTTCGGTGAGGTGACGCCGTGGGACGTCGACTCGATCGACCCGGACGAGGCCGACGAGCGCTTCGGCGGCGCCGAGGGGGCCGAGGCCAGCGACCCGCACCCGCGGGTGATCTCGGTACGCCAGCGCCGCGACTACCGGGTGCCGAGCGTGTCCGCGCTGCTGCGGGTGGCCGAGGTCGCCCGCCGCGAGGGCACCCCGGAAGACGACGAGCCGGCACCCGTGGAGGGGGTCGGCGAGGCGGTGCTGGAGCTGCTGCAGAGCGGCGACGGCTCGCTCGGCGCGCTGGACGTCCCCGAGCTGGAGCCGCTCGACGGGGTGGTGATGGTCAGCGAGGTGGGCACCCCGGTCGACCTGGAGTCGTTCGACGACGACGACCCGGCCGGCCCGTTCCAGCCGGCGGCCGACGACCGGCTGGTCGGCCGGCTCGACGAGCACCCGTTCCTGGAGCTCGACGACGACCACGACCACGCCGGGCACCAGCACTAGCGACGACGACGCCCGGGGCCGATCGAGTGCCGATCGGGCCCGGGCGCGTGCCGTCGGCCGGCCGGTCGCCGGCTCGGTCCGGTGGCCCTCAGTACGACAGGCCCGGCTGCGGGTGGTTGACCCGCCGCCGGCGTAGCACCACCTGCCGGGTGCCGTCCCGGAACAACCGCACCCGGGCCAACTCCCATCCGGAGAACTCCGCCTGGATCGCCAGCTGCGCCGCGGCGGTCAACCGGTCGACGTTCGGCGGCAACCGCAGCGGCGCGTATTCGTAGTCCATGCCATCCATGCTGCCCAGCCCAGCGGCCGTTCGCCACCCCCTGCGGGGTGACCGGCACCGCTCCCGTGGGCGGTTCGTGTCGCCCTGGGCGCCGCCGCGTGGTCTCCGCTCCGTACGGGGCGCTATCCGGTCGGGGCGTTGACCCTGAGCAGCTCGGCGAGCGCCGGCGCGGCCGGGGTGACCGCCCCGGCGCTGCCCGCGTTCACCGCCAGCCCCCAGGACTCGTCCGGCCAGTCCTTTAGCAGTTCGGCGCAGGGCAGCGCGACGAACGGCACACCGTCCCCGGCGGACGCGGCGAGGGCCTGGGGGGAGGTGAAGACCGGCAGCAGCGGCGCGCCGGTCGCGCGGCGCCCGGGTGATCGCCGGGGACTGGGCGACGAACCTGCCGTGGAACGTGCCGAACTCGGTGGTGCACGGCGTCACCTGGGGGACCGTCGCGCTCACCACCGGCCTCTCCGTCCCCGGCAGTGAGCAGGTCGGCGACCAGATCGACCAGGCGGTGCAGGGCGGCGCCGACTGGGTCGACCAGAATGTCTTCGGGCAGCCGCCCACGGGCCAGCCGGCGGGCCGCTAGGCCGGTCGAGGAGGTGACGCGTGACGTCAGGGGAGCGGGGTCGGCTCGGCCGGTTCACCGACGCGGTGCTCGGTGGCGCGCGAGCCGCCCGCGACAAGGCCCGCGAGCTGCGCGACGAGTTCCGCACCAGCGACGAACCCGAGCGGGCCCTCGTCGCGCCGCTGCTGCCCGACCAGGAGGTCCGCTACGTCGGGTTGGCGCCGGTGCGGGCGCACGAGCTGCATCGGGTGGGCAGCCAGTTCGCCGACACCATGGGCGAGGCGGTTGCCGAGTCGCTGGAGCCCCGCGCGCTGTTCGGGCTGCTCAACATCGTCAATCCGGTGGTCTGGGTGGACGCCGTGCTGGCACCGGTGCGGATCGCCGCGGGTGTCCTGCTGCTCCCCGGCAAGGCCGCCGCGCTGGCGGGCGGGGTCGCCGACACGGCCGAGGAGGAGATCGGCCTGCCGGCGCCACGCCAGGGCGCCGAGCCCCGACAGCCGCTGCCGTTGACCCCGGAGCAGGAGGCATTCCGGGCGCTGTTCCGGTTGAGCCAGTTCCGGCCGCTGGCCGACCAGCTCGCCGAGATCGCCTACCGCCGGCGGTACGTCTTCAGCGGCGACCTGGCCACTCTCGCCGGCAGCCTGCTGCTCTTCCTGGAGCGCTACACCGGCACGCCGCTGGCGGTGACCGACACGCACCTGCACCTGCTGCGGATGGGCCGCCGCCCGGACGAGGGGCGGCCGGACCGCCGGCAGCCCCGGGTGCTGTGGAGCGTGGACCTGCGCCGGGTGACCCGCATCGACTGCGACCACGGCACCGCCCGGCTGATGCAGTTCCCGGCCACCATCGGCTTCGACGACGGGTCGTGGATCCGGATCGTCAACCCGGCGACCCGCGACGACCAGGCGCGTTTCCTCGCCGCCGTCCGCGACGTTCCGGGCCAGCGGCCGCAGATCTGAGCCGGGCCGGGGTGGCCGCTAGCTGTCGCGCTCCGGGTAGCCGACCGGCACCGACGAGACATCGTCCAGGGCGGTGGTGATCTCCTCGGGCAGCGTGATCCGCTCGACCTGGAGCGCACCGAGCAGTTGCCCGACCGTCCGCGCGCCGAGGATCGGCGCGGTCACTCCCGGCCGGTCGCGGATCCAGGCCAGCGCCACCTCCAGCGGCGACACGCCCAGCCCGCCGGCGGCCGTCGCCACCGCCTCGACGATGCTGGAGCAGCGCGGCTCCAGATACGTGGCGACGAACCGCTCGAAGTGCGGCGAGGCGGCCCGGGAGTCGGCCGGCCGCCCGTGCCGGTACTTGCCGGTGAGCACCCCCCGACCCAGCGGCGACCAGGGCAGCACGCCGAGGCCGAGCGCGTCGCACGCGGGCAGCACCTCCCGCTCCACGCCCCGCTCCAGCAGCGAGTACTCCACCTGGGCGGCGACCACCGGCGCCCGACCCGGCCACGCGGTCTGCCAGGCGGCGGCCCGCGCGGTCTGCCAGCCGGAGAAGTTCGACACCCCGACGTAGCGGACCTTGCCGCTGGACACCGCGTGGTCCAACGCCGCCAGGGTCTCCTCCAGCGGGGTGTCCGGGTCGTACCCGTGCACCTGGAACAGGTCGACGTGGTCGGTGCCGAGCCGGCGCAGCGACGCGTCCAGCGTGCGCAGCAGGTGCCCCCGGGAGCCGTCGCGGCGCCGGCCACTGCCCGGGCGCAGCCCCGCCTTCGTGGCGATCAGCAGGTCGTCGCGGGGAACGAGCGTGCCCAGCAGGGAGCCGATCACCGACTCGGCGTCCCCGTCGCCGTACACGTCGGCGGTGTCGATCAGGTTGCCACCCGCGTCCAGGTAACTCTTCAGCTGGGCGGCCGCATCGTCGGCGTCGGTGTCCCGGCCCCAGGTCATGGTGCCGAGCGCGAGCCGCGAAACCGCCAGCCCGCTTCGGCCGAGCGGTCGCTGTTGCATGGGTGAACCTTATTTCGAACCTGCCGCCACCGATATCCTCGCTCCCGTCATCTCTGCCGGTTCTGCCGGTTCCGCCGTCGCCGGGTACCGCAACGGACGGGGGATCATTGGTGCCGAGCCGGTGATCGAGGCAGTTATCGGCATTGCGTAACCTGGTGCGACCTGTGCCACGGATGGGGGAGGACCAGTGCGACTCGGGCTCAGCCTCGGATACCAGACGGCGTGGAGCACGCCAGCAGACCACCTGGCGCTGGCCCAGGAAGCGGACCGGCTCGGCTACTCGGTGGTGTGGGCTGCGGAGGCCTACGGCTCCGACTCGCCCAGCATGCTCGCCTGGATGGCCGGCCAGACCGAACGGATCGACGTGGGCGCCGCGGTGATGCAGATCCCCGCCCGTACGCCGGCCGCCACCGCGATGACGGCGGCCACCATCGACGCGCTGTCCGGCGGCCGGTTCCGGCTCGGCCTGGGCGTCTCCGGCCCGCAGGTCTCCGAGGGCTGGCACGGGGTGCGTTTTGCCAAGCCGCTCGCGCGGACCCGGGAGTTCGTGGACATCGTCAAGCTGGCCATCGCCCGCAAGGAGGTGGCGTACGACGGCGAGCACTACACACTGCCGCTGCCGGACGGGCCCGGCAAGGCGCTGCGGCTGGGCTTCCACCCACCCCGCGAGCACATCCCGATCTACCTCGCCGCGGTCGGCCCGAAGAACCTGGAGCTGGCCGGCGAGATCGCCGACGGCTGGCTGGCCGTGTTCTACGCCCCGGAGTTCGCCGACGAGCAGCTCGCGTCGGTCAGTGCCGGACGGGCCAAGGTCGGCAAGGAACTGGCCGGCTTCGACGTGGTGCCCTCGGTGCCGGTGGTCATCGGCGACGACGTCGCGTCCTGCGCCGAACTGGTCCGCTGGTACGCCGCGCTCTACGTCGGCGGGATGGGCAGCCGGCAGCAGAACTTCTACAACCAGCTCGCCACCCGGATGGGCTACGGCGACGCCGCCCGCGAGGTGCAGGACCTGTACCTGGCCAAGCGGCAGCGCGACGCCGCCGCCGCGGTGCCGATGGAGTTCATCGACCGCACCTCGCTGCTCGGCCCGAAGGAGCGCATCGCCGAGCGGATGCGGGAGTACGCCGCCGCGGGCGTCACCACGCTGTCGGTGAGCCTGTTCGTGGCCGACCGGGACAGCGGCGTGCAGACCCTGCGTACCGTCGCCGAGGCGCTGGACCTCTCGGGAGTCGGCGAGTGACCTGGGTCGAGGCCATCGTCCTGGGCATCGTCCAGGGCCTGACGGAGTTCCTACCGGTCAGCTCGTCGGGGCATCTGCGGATCACCTCGGCGATCTTCTTCGACCGTGACGCCGGCGCGTCGTTCACGGCGGTCACCCAGCTCGGCACCGAGGCGGCCGTGCTGATCTACTTCGCCAAGGACATCTGGCGCATCACCCGGACGTGGCTGGTCGGGATCAGGGACAAGTCGGTCCGCTCCAGCCTCGACTACCGCATGGGCTGGTACGTGATCGTCGGCTCGATCCCGATCGGGCTGTTCGGTTTCGTGTTCAAGGACCAGATCAAGACCGCCGGGCGCAACCTGTGGGTGGTGGCGACCACCCTGATCGTGTTCGCGTTCGTGCTGGCGTTCGCAGAGTACTGGGGGCGGCAGACCCGCACCCTGGAGAACTTCCGGATGAAGGACGGCGTCGTCATGGGCTTCGCCCAGGCGATGGCGCTGATTCCCGGGGTGTCCCGCTCCGGGGGCACGCTGACGGCGGGGTTGCTGCTCAACCTGACCCGGGAGGCGGCGGCGCGGTACTCGTTCCTGCTGGCCATTCCGGCGGTGGTGATGTCCGGTGTGTTCAGCCTCGGGGACGTCTTCGAGCCGTCCGCCCCGGGCACGTCCGTGCCGTCCGTGGCCCAGATGATCGTGGCGACGGTGATCGCCTTCGGTATCGGTTACGCGGCCATCGCCTGGCTGCTGCGCTACGTCGCCCACCACACCCTGTACGTCTTCGTGCTGTACCGGGTCGCGCTGGGCACCCTGGTCCTCGCCCTGCTGATGACGGGCGCCATCGAGGCCACCTGATCCGGCCGATCCGTCGACCGCCCGCACCACCACATGCCGCTGGCCGGCACCCGTGTCGGGTGCCGGCCAGCGGTCAGGTTGCTCTCTGTGGGTCAGCTGTTCCAGTGCTGGGCGACGA
The DNA here is from genome assembly GCF_052601155.1 of Micromonospora yongxingensis. NCBI lineage: Bacteria > Bacillati > Actinomycetota > Actinomycetes > Micromonosporales > Micromonosporaceae > Micromonospora > Micromonospora yongxingensis. The sequence goes on along the minus strand of NZ_JBQXEO010000047.1, from coordinate 1,416 downwards.
GGTCGGTGGCCTGCTGCTCCCACTGGGCGTAGGCGTCCGGGTAGGCCGACACCTGCACGGTCTGCGCGGCGTCGGTCAGTGGCATGTCCTGCCACCCGTCGACCTGCTTCAAACCCTTCAGGAACGCGGTGGTCGAGTAGTCGGGGTCGGTGATCTGCTCCGGGGTGCCCCAACCCGAGCTCGGTCGCTGCTGGAACAGGCCCAGCGAGTCGTGGTCATTGCGGTCGCCGAGGTGGCCCAGGTTCTCCAGCTTCGACTCCTGCAGGCTCGTCGCGATCGAGATGACCGCGGCCCGCTCCGGCAGGCCCGCCTTCTTCGTCGCGGCGATGATCGCCTTCACGTTGGCGGTCTGCTCGTCGTTCAGGTCGATCCGGGACTGCTCGCCCTGCGGGCTCGGCTTGGCGGTCTGCACGGCAACCGCGACCGGCTTGCCCTCAACCGGGGCGTTGGCGTGGGCGGCGATGGGACCGGCGAACACACCACCGGCGAACGCGAGACCAGCAACGGACAGCATGCTCTTACGGATGATCGTGTTCATGGGGGTAGCTCCTTCACGGGGGTAGACACCCGCAGCCGCTCGGGGGAACGACACGCGGGTGCAAGCACCTCGTCCGGCGCTTCTCAAACACGGGGGAAAAGTCATTTCGGCGGCTCACGGGCGGGGGGCTCGTGGCGCCGGGTCTGTGTGTAACGACCGCCGGGCCGGGGTCATTCCGGGGGTGGCCCGTCCGCTGGCACCCTGTGGTGCGGTGCTGGTGCGGTCGTTCAGGGGATGTGTAACGACCGCCGGGCCGCGGTCATTCCGGGGGTGGCCCGTCCGCTGGCACCGTGTCGTGCGGTGCTGGTGCGGTCGTTCAGGGGATCTGTAACGATCGGCTGTGGCCTGGCATTCCAACCCGGGGGTCGGGGCGGCGGGCCGTGGTGCTGCGATCGTCAGGGTATGTAACCACCCCCGGCCGGCCCCCATTCCGGCGCGCGGATGCACCGGGTCACAGGTCAACGCGACATGAACCGGACAACAGGCACCGTCGGAATCGGGTCGCCCGACCGTTCCGGCGTCACAGCGGCTCCCTGCGGTGGTGATCGACTCGGTATCCCTGACATCGGGGCATCCTGACCCCGGGGACACCGCGACATCACCGACACCGAGTCGATCACCCCAGAGGGGTCAGCGGGGCAGGTCCCGACACGACCGGCGATACCTCACAGGCATATATATGCCTCACAGGTATCACCGCCATGACAGCGACCGCCTCCCGGTGCGGCCTGACCATCCGAGCGCAGGTGTCAGGACGGACGGGGACCACCGACGAAGCACGGAGGTGCCGCGTCTCGGCGCGTACGCCAGGACGGGTAGTGCGGGGTGAGCTTGCCGCGCCGGGACGGACGGCGATCACCGACGGGGTGGGGCCCGCC
>NZ_JBQXEO010000046.1:0-19301 GCF_052601155.1 Micromonospora yongxingensis | reverse complement strand
GCTGCCGCGGCTGCCGGGGATGAACAGCAGGTCACCCGGTCGCAGGTCCCGGTAGTCGCCGACGGCGGTGCCGGCGTGGACCTGGTCGCTGGTGGTGCGGGGAATGCCGATACCGGCGGCCCGGTAGGCCTGCTGGATGAGTGATGAGCAGTCGCACTGGCGCGCCGGGATGCCGGAGTGTGCGGCGGTGCAGTCCCCGCCGAAGGTGTAGGGGGTACCGAGCTGCGCCAGGGCCCAGCCGATGGCGGTGACGACCGGCAGAGGTGTTCCCGGCGCCACCGTGAATCCGGTGGGCAGGGGCACCTGGTCGGCGCCGAGCTGCCCGTCGCCGCCGTCGAACAGGCACAGCGGGTTGCTCATCGCCTGCTCCAGGTCCCCGGCGACCGGGCCGGCCGCGGTGCCGCCGGTCAGGATCCGGATCAGGGCGATCGCGTCGTCTTCCCACTTCGCGTACGCGCCGGGGTAGGCGGATCGCTGCACAGTTTGTGCGGCGTCGGTCAGTGTCATGGCCTCCCAGCCGTCGACGGCCAGCAGCGCGGTGTAGAACTTCCCGGCGGCGTAGCGGGGTTCCTGCAGTTGGGCAGGGGTTCCCCAGCCCTGGGAGGGGCGTTGCTGGAACAACCCGACGGAGTCGCGGTCCCCGCCGGGCAGGTTGCGCAGACTGGACTCCTGGATTGCGGTCGCCACCGCGATGACCCAACCCCGCGGCGGAACCTGCACCTGTACGCCGACGGCGACGATCGCGGCGGCGTTGGCCGTCTGTTCGCTGGTCCACCCGCCGGCGTCGCCGCTCGGTGGTGGGGACACGGTGATGGTGGGTGGTAGCGGCTGCCCGTTCGCGGCGACGGCGCCGTAGCAGGCGGCTGAGGCGGTGCCGCCGCCGGTGAACAGGGCGCCAATCCCGCCCGCGCACAGCACCAGCACGGCGATCACCCCGGCGCTGATCGCGGCGAGGGCGCGGGCGCTCACCGCGTCGCTCCCACCGGCTGCGACCCACAGGGCTCCTGGGGGCGGCGGTCCACGCCGGTCGGGGTCAGGCAGCCGGCGAGCCGATAGGAGGCCACACGGGTGCCGTCGCCGGTGTGCACAGCGGTCGTGGCAGTGCCGGGGTCGATGAGGTAGATCCATTCGGCGTCGAGGTGACCGGCGTGGCACAGCGGGAAGACGGTGACCGGTTCCGGCGCGTCGATGACGCCGTCAGTGGTGGAAGCCAGGGTCATACCGACACCCGGCACAGGACGTTGCCCGGCGAACCCGGAGCGGGTAGTGGCGGTGATGTGCGCGTCGAGGTACTCCCAGTCGCAGGCGAGGATCGCGGCGATCAGCGCGCGCGTGTGGTAGCGGGCGCTGCCGGCCCAGATCGCGGCCAGGGCGGGCAGCACATGGCTGGGGTGCCCGTCGAAGAGCACGAACCGGGCGTGTACCAGGTGCGGGCTGTCGGGATCGGTGGCGCCGATATAGCAGTGGGTGCTCACGGAACAGGACTCCTCCAAGGAGAGCCGCATGCGGCTGCGGACGGTCGTCATGGCTGGTCGTGCTCAGGGGCGGGCGGCCAGGTGGCGGGCTTGGCGCGCCAGCCGAAGATCGGGTCGGTGGTCTCGACCGAGCCGCAGCGGGTGCAGCGGGTGCAGGTGTCCTCGCCGTAGCCGGCCATGGACGGCACCTCGTCGGCGACGATCTCGTCGACCGCGCCGCAGACCCGGCAGCGAAGAGACGCACCATCGGGCCCACACACGGCGAAGATCGGATCGTCGGGTTCGGCGTGGGACGGCAACTGCGGGCCGGTCACGGCGTGCTCGCGATGGCGTGGCTGTAGCCGGCGGTGGCTGACAGCAGGGCGACCAGCCCGCGGTAGGTGGCGTGCACGTCGCCCGCCTCGCTGGTGTCGTTGACGAGCAGCAGCGGGTGGTCCTCACCGCGCAGGCGGGTGAGGCGGTAGCCGCGGCCGTCGGTGTCGACGGCGTCGATGCGGCGGGCTTGCCGGGGCTGCCCGCCCGTGGTGTCGATGGCGTCGTAGCAGGCGGCCCAGGCCAGCAGCCGCGCGTCGGGTGCGGTAGACCGGATCAGCCCGAGGATGGTGTGCAAGGTGGCCTGGTAGGGCGTCGGCGCATCCGGGTCGAGGCCGGCGGCGAGGCGATGCAGCAGCGCGGGCAGGCCGGCAGCGTCGGTGAGCAGATCGTCGCGGTGCAGCGGGAACTCCAGGCTGCGCATCTCGCGAATCCGCGCCGGAGCGGCGCAGTCCAGCGCCCGGTCGTGGACGAGCAGCAGCCTCGCGGGCTGGCCCCAGCCCAGCAGCTCGGCGTCGGCGTCGGCGGCCAGGAGGCAACCGGCGAGGGTGTGGACAGTGCGGAAGGACAACACGGGCTTCTCCCTTGTCAGGGCGGCAAAAGGGGGAAGGACCCCGCAGCCGGCGGCTACGGGGTCCTTCCTGGAGTGCAAGGGTCGTCGGGCGGGTCAGCGGCAATGGCGGTCCCGGCTGCGGCCCGAGTCGGGCGTGCTGTGGGGGCGGTAGTCGCACACACCAAGGCCTAAGCGTTTGGCCTGATACATGGCGGTGTCGGCTTCGGCGAGCAACTGCCGAGGACTGGCGTGCGGCCCGTGAATGTGGGTGTAGCCGACCGACGCGCTCACCCGGACGTCACCGTTAATCACCCGGATCGCAGCGGCGTCGATGACCCGCCAGGCTTCTTCGGCCGCTGCGGCGGTGACGTCGCGGTCGCCGCAGACGAGCACAGCGAACTCATCGCCGGAGAGCCGCGCCACGACCTGCACCGGCATGGGCAGGCCGGTCAACAGCCGGCCGACCTGGTCGAGCAGGACGTTGCCGCTGTCGTGGCCGAGGGTGTCGTTGACCGTCTTGAACCGGTCGAGGTCGAGCAGCACCACCCCGACCGGCGCGTTGTCGGCGAGCGCGGCGCGCAGCCGGTCGAGGAACAGCCGCCGATTCGGCAGGCCGGTGATGTCGTCGTGGCTGGCCTGATAACGGGCCACGTCAAGCGCTTGCTGCTGGCGCCAGAGCAGAGCTCCGGCGAGGGCGAGGCCGGCGAGGATCCCGCCGGCGGCGATAGCGATCGTGTGCAGGATGGGAGACACTCGAGGACGCTCCTTCTCGAGAAAGGAGCACCGGGGGCGGGCGTGAGGCGCCAACTTCGACGCCCGCCCTCGGGCTCAATGGGGCTACCGGCCGCCGGTGGCGGGGGCGAGTTGATAGGTGGCCGGGCGCTCCACCGTCTGCACCGCCGTTCCGGCGGCGACGAGCTTGGTCACGGCGTTGGCGACCGCCCCGGCACTGGCCTTGGCCGCGCCGGTGCCGGCATTCGCGGCGTCGACGAGCTTGCACAGCTCACTCGTCTTGTACTGCCGCTCGGGGTGGGCTTCCAGGATGTCCAGGACCGCGCCGCGCAGCGACCCGCCAGTACGCCGCGCCGTGCCCGGGCGGCCCTCCCCGCCGGGCGCCTCGCCGACCTCGGAGCCGTCCTGCGGTGCCTCGGACACCGGGTCGGCGGGTGTGCCACCGGCGTCGACAGCAGGGTTCGGCTCTGGTGCGTCCGCCTCGCGTAGCGGCTGCGGGACAGCGCCGTCGGCCGGCGTGTCCGCTGCTGCCGAAGCGGGCGGAGACGCATCGCCGCTCTGGTACTGCTTCTCTTCGGCCGCAGAGCCGGCCGGCTCGGGAGTATCTCGTGTCACCGCGGTGGCGGTTCGGCCGGCGTCGGTGAGCCGCCACAGCGTGCGGCCGTCACCGGCGCGAACCCGCTCGGCCTGCCCGGATCCTTCCCAGGCCCGCAGCTTGGGGTGGTGGTGGAGTAGCCCAGTCCGGCGTGCTCGGCGACCGCGGAGGCGGTGGCCTCGCCGAGGTCGGCCAGCGCCGCGAGGACCTTGCCTGCGCTGTGCGCCGGTGGGGTCTCGTCGGACGTGTCGGTCATGCGAGGGCGTCCTTTCGTCGTGGGATTGATCTGCGTCGAGATCCACGCACTGATCCACGCTGAGATGGCGGCGCTGATCAAGTGCACGGACCGCATCTCGGGACTAGCGGGGGTCTCATCGCCAGCGCGGGCAGAGGCCCCGCGCGGGTGCCGTGGGCCCAGGCGGCGTAGCGCGGGGTTTTCGCCGGTTCCGGACGGCGGCGATGCGAGGGCCCATCACCTGGGCGGGGCCGCGGGCAATCGCCGAGGTAACCCAGGGATGGGCATCTGCGGGACTGCTTGTCTGCCTGGCCGAGAGCGTTTGGCGCGGGTTGCGCATCGGTCAGCTCCCGCGCTGCTGAGGTGCAGGCGATGAGCGGGTGGGTGCGCCGGGACGCGCGCTAGAACAGACGCTCGACGTCGGCGGGAGGTGTCTGGCGGGGCTGCCGGCGTGCGGCGGCGCTCTCGCGTGTGCGTGCGGCAAGAGCGGTCACGCTGAGCCGTATCCGGGTGCGTAGCGGCATCGGGGTGGTGGTGTCGGTGTGCCAGAGCCACCGGTAGGCGCCGACGCTGTAGTAGCCGTCTGGGTCGGGGTAGCACCGGTCGTCGACGTCGAGGGCGGTGTCGTCACCGGTGTCGTGTTCTTCGAGCAGGGTGAGGGTGTCGCCGTCGAAGCGCAGCAGCGGGTACTCCCCGGGCATGGTGCCCAGCCGCCACAGGCCGTCGAGGTCGGCGGCGATGAGCCGCGCCGTACCAGGGTCGAAGCGGCAGATAAGCCCGCCGGCGTCGGTGGTGCACCCGACGGCCGCCAGCGCGGGGTAGGACCTGTCGACGACCTGCGGTGAGGTGACCATCAGAGGACGCCAGCGGACGCCAGGCGGAGCGATGTCCTCCCGCCGGTCGAGGACCCGCACACAGGTGACGTCAAGGGCCTTCCCGGGCGAGGTGTCGGCGGTAATGGCGAGCCAACGGCTCCCGAGGGCGCGGCCAGCGCGCAGGACATCAATCAGCCGACCCTGGCCGGAAACCGGCTGGCCGAGGGACAGATACACGCTCTCCTGCACCTCGGCGCTGCTGGCAGGAACTGGGTACCACGAGGTGCTGCGGGCGGCCTGCTCCTCGCCCTGCGCGGTGTGCCAGGCGGGGATGCCGTTGGACAGCAGGACACCGCTGGTGCCGGTGCGGCTCAAAGTCAGTGCCGGGCCGTTGCGTGCTCCAGCGGCGACCTGCGCGCGGGTGAGGCGGTGGGTGGGACAGGCGAGGGCGTGTTCTGCCAGCGGCAGCACGTCCTCGACGCGGAACCACATACGATCGGCCATGACAGGTGTGCCTCCAGGTCGATAGGGGGATGGCTGGAAGAGGGGAAGGGTGGCCTGTTGCTGGCCGGGGCTTGGCTGGATGCCCCGGCCCGGGGCGCCCGGGGGCCCGCGGAGCACACCGTCCGTTGGCCTGCCACCAAAGGGTTTGACTGGTCGCGGCTGCGAGAGCAGAGCGGTGTTGTCGACTGCAGCGGCAGGCGGTAGGTGGTTGAGGCCGGCTCAGCTCCACAGCTGTGCGCTGACCAGAAACGGCGTGCCAGCCGATTGCCGGTTAGCGCGGGTGACATCGCAGGTGCCCAGTCGGCCGATCTGCCTGCTTCCAGCGCCGGATGGGCGGCGTCCGCCCGCGCCGCGTCGGGTCCGGCGGTTACGGGCGTGCTGCGGCGAGCAGGCGGTGCAGGCAGGCCGGGATGACGGTGGCCCGCACCCGCGCCGGCGGGTCGTCCAGGGTGGTGGTCGGGGTGGTGGCCGCGCCGCGAACGCGCAGGATCTGATAGTGCCGCCCGTCGACGTCGCAGGCCGTCAGCGCCCGCACCGGTGCGCCGTCGGGGCCGGCGGGCAGGCGGTGGGCGGCAGCATCGCGTCGGCCGGCGTCGCTGGTGTCCAGGCCTTCGGCGAGGAAGGCCATCCCGGCCAGGCGCCGCTGCCCAGCCCACCGTGCCAGCGTCGCCGGGGCGTCGGGTCCGGCGAGGTGGGCGGTGAGGGTTCTCAGGCCCACCCAGTAGGGCAGTCGCATGCCGGGGACGGTTTGCTCGTGCAGCCACCAGAAGGCCGGGTCGACGCCGAGCACGTCGATGGCGATGTGGGGCTGGTGGCGGTCGGTGGTGGCGTCGAACAGGCCGAGCAGCGCGGGCAGGGCGTCCCAGCCTCGGCTGTTGGCGTCGTGTTCGACGGCGGTGAGCGCCGCCCCGATGGCGGCGGCGCGGTGTCGTGACCTCATCAGTGATGCCTCCTTCGTTGGTGCGGAGTGGCGGACGCCGACCGGCCGGGCGACGCTCCCTGGTGTCCCTGGGCAGGGGTCAGGGCGCGCCGTCCGGCCGGTCGTGTGGTGGTTAAAGGGCGACCGCGAGCAGCCGCTGGCGGGGCTCGACGGTGTCGAGGTAGCGCAGCGCCTGATCGAGGTAGGTCACCCGGTGGGTGAGGGCGTCACTGGCCGGGGCAAGAGTGCGACCGTCGACGGTGAGTAGCGCGTCACCGACGATGGCGGAGCTGGCGCTGTAGTGCTGGTAGGCCATCAGTCCTGCCTGGTACATCTCCAGCTCACCGACGCCGGGCTGCCTCCCACCGGGTGTAGCGGCGGCGTGCAACCGCATCGCGTTGACACGCGGCTGCGCGTGGAAGTCCGCGGCGGCCTGCTCGAAGGTGTACTTCTGCGGATCGGCGAGGTGGCGGGCCTCGAACACCGGCCACGGGGTAGCCGGACGGGTGCCGTGCACGACCTGCTGCCACATCTGGTAGCGGATCCCGGCGCCGACACCGGCGGCGTGGCGCGTGCCCGACAGGTCCAGCAGCATGAGGGGTCCTCCCACGCACGCTGCGGGGCGGCCTTTGCGCAGGCCGATCATCTGACGGCGCTGCCACAGCCTTAGCCGAGGAACGGCCCAGAACCGGGGCGTGAGGGTGCCGGTGACCCCGAAGTGTTTGTCGAGTTGGTGCGCGGTGAGCGCCTCGGCCGGCAATGCGTCGGGCAGGCACACGATCATCGTGTGGATGCTCGGTGCCGGCGTGACGCTCTGCCGCGGGACGGCCGCGGCGCTCCGGGTAGGGGCAGTACTGCTGGTCGAGGTGGCAGTCCGGGGCGGGAGGGAGGGCACACGGCTGCCGTGACGGGTCAGCACCGTGCCGTTGAGGTTGTCGGCCATGGCAGGTTCCTCCTCGGGATGGGTGCGCAATGGGGCGCGCAGGGGTGACCGGCCCACCGGGTGCATGGGTCGGGTCTGGGAGACAAGTAAGAGGTGGTGGTGCGGGTGGTTGGTGCGACATCAAGGGTCGCCGCGCGGGGCGCCTGCCGACCGGCCGAAGCGGCGGGTGGGCCTGGCGCACCCGGTGGGTGCGGCGAAGATCCCTGAGGTGGGACCGAACCAGGGTGCAGCGATGTGGGTGGGGGTGTTACCGAGAACGGTAGCGGCGCGGTCTGTCAGCGCCCGCGAGGCCGCCAGGGCGAACGAAAGTGGCCATGACCTGCCCTGTCAGACGTTCTCCTCGCCGCCGTGGGGGTGGTGCGGCACATGGCCTGTCAGACCGATCCGGTCTGACAGGCGGGCACGACGGCTGACAGCCGCACATCGACGACCAACGGGACCAGCGCGGCTATAAACGACGTGGTGCGAAGAAGACCGAAACTTGTCGTCGTTAGCGGTCCGCCCGGCGCGGCGAGACCACCCTCGCCCGTCGACTCGCCCGAAGAATCGGCTCGGTGGACCATGCCCTCCTTGATCTCGTCCCGGTAGACCACGGTGGCCGAGCCAGCCTTGTAGACCGGCTCTAGCTGTAGTGCCCAGCAGCGTTGTTGACGCGGCTGATGGGTGGCTTGCCGCCGAGTGAGGTGTGGTTGCGATGGTGGTTGTAGGTGTGCAGCCAGGCGGGTAGGGCGTCAGCGCGTTGCTTGTTGCTGGTGAAGGGTTGGGCGTAGGCCCATTCGTCGCACAGGGTGCGGTTGAAGCGTCCGGCTTTGCCGTTGGTCTGGGGTCGGTAGCGGCGGGTGAAGCGGGCGGTGGCGCCGAGGTCGGTCAGTGTCTGGTGCCAGGCTCGGCTGCGGCGGTAGGCCAGGGCGTTGTCAGTCATGACGCGTTCGACGCGGGGGATGCCGTGGTTGGCGAAGTGTTCGGCGGCGCGGCGGAGGAATCCGGCGCAGGTGTCGGTCTTCTCGTCGGGGTGGATTTCGGCGTAGGCGAGGCGGGTGTGGTCGTCGATGGCGCAGTGCACGTAGTCGAAGCCGACACGGCTGGCGTTGCGGGCACGCCTGTGCTGGAGGCTGTCGCGGCCCAGGACTCGCCAGCCGCCGCCGTCGCGAACCCGGCCGAGTTTCTTGACGTCAACGTGGATCAGTTCGCCGGGCCGTTCGCGTTCATAGCGGCGGATGACCTGACCGGTGGGCCGATCGAGCCAGGCCAGGCGGTGCAGGCCGTGACGGGTCAACACGGCGTGCACCGTCGAGGCGGGCATCCCGAGTAACGGTCCGAGCCGGCGAGCTCCGAGTTTGCGTTCCTGCCGCAGCTGACAGATCCGCGCCTCAAGCTCCGCGGACGTCTTGTGCGGCTGGTGGTGAGCCCGGCTGGACCGGTCCCGCAGACCAGCGTTGCCCTCGACCCGCCACCGCTGCAACCACTTGTAGCCAGTGGCCCGGGAACACCCCAGTTCCTTCACGACGTGAGCTACCGGCCGGCCTTGGTCGACGACACGCGTGATGAGCAGTCGCCGGCCGTGGATGGTCAGCCGGGCATTACGGTGGGCCATGAGACCTCCGGTTTCGGTGTGGGCGTCAGCACCTCACACCTCGCCGGAGGTCTCTTCTTGTCTCAAGCCGCCACGCCGTCAACAACCCTCATGGGCACTACATCTAGCGGGCCACCTGCCACCGTTGGTCGGGCTCGCCGACATTCGCATCCTCCAATGCCAGATCCCGGCCGAGACAGCATGGGGCATCCAGCAGCGGCGAACCGGCACCCCGACGAATGGCCAGAGGTCGCTGTTCAAAACCTCCAGCAGCCTGCAGATCATGGCTTCTGAAGGCCGCCAGACTGCCTGGAACCCGAGCGCGGCCGCGATACCGGCAGGTAGATCTGCCGCCCCTCGCCGATGGCTGTGTACGAGCGGTAACGGCATCGACCGCCTACACCGCCGTCGCACCGCTGGCCTGCACCGTGTGCCGCGAAGGGCTGCAGCCGTTGGCTGCAGGCGCCTCTGGCTAGGACCGCGACCGACAGATCGGCTCGTGCCTGGTCAAACTCAGAACGGACTTGTGACTACTGAGGGCTGCCCGTGTCACGCTTCTTGGTCCCGACGTATATCAGCCACGGGAGAAGAGCAGTCGAGCCGATAAATAGGCTGGCGTCCAGGGGAAGCTTCCCCATAACCCATATCAGCGGAGAGAGCACCCAGAGTAGGAAGCCCACCCCGAACAGCATTCGGCCTGCCCTAGTCACCAGTACCTGCTTTTCACGAACATGCAACCACCCTCTAGTCCCAGCCAGCCCAACCCGCACCGTAGCCCAACGCACCACCAGACCGAAGCCAGGAAGGCCATTGGTGTAGTAATTGCAACCCTTCCTAATGCTGCGTCTCATGGTCCGCCCAACCCGGTCATGGTAGTTGTTGCGGCCGCAACTACTGCCTGATGTGCCCGACCCGCACCCCGACCTCGATCGAACGCGGCAGTAGAACTGCGCCCACCGTTCCGGCAGCACCGGCTCGATCAAGGCCCCCCACTGGGCGGCGGTCAGATCCGAGGGCTAGCCACGACGAGCAGACACCGCGCCAAACTGCCCGCCCCCACCGCCGATGATCCCGCCAGGCCGTCCACATCAGACCACTTCCAACACGTCCTCAAAGAGTTGGCCCAACGAGGGTGCCCCGACGGCGTGAACCGTCAGGGCACCCGGTCAACCGACCCTTGCCCTATCGGCCCGGCCCTCGCAGCCTTTGAAACAGAAGCCAAAGGCCGTCAAAGACATGAATGCCGATAAGTAATTGCACTACGTAGAACGGAAACTTCCACAGACCTGACGCCCAGTCATCGGGCCGCCATTCCTCCAGTAGATAAAAGATGCACATCGCCCCCAGTGCTCGCAAAAGCTCCGGGGCCTTTCTGGGAGCGGCTTTCTTAGGTTCTGACATGTTCCTCTACCGTCAACGCCACCGGCAGGCCGACGGCGAGCGCCCGCCCACCGGGACTAGTTGACAGGTGTGGTATCCGGGACAATGGACCCGACACGGAGCTGCCTCTCTTCACTGATCCTCCTATCACGGGGAGCGATAAGCCAACCACCATGATCAGTTTGGGGCATCGACCCTTCGGCTGCGAAGATCATCGACTTTGCACATAGGAAAATGCTTTCTTCTGAGCTAGGCGGATTCCATATGACGTGGAAAGGGAATCAAGATGAATAGAGGTTTACGTCTAAGGTAACGGGAGCACTCACTCGGCGAGATCTACGAAGAGTGCCAAGCAGTCATACCAGCGCAGAACCGGCGCCGGGACGTGGCCGTGTAGGGGCGAAGGGCCAGCGACGTCGGAGCTTGGCCTGTCAGGACCGGATAGTCGGTGAGGAGACCGACATGGGGAGCAGGTCCGCGCCGCCAACCATCTCGGCGGCCCAACAGCGCAGACATCCCAAGTGCGTCGGGCGTCAAGTGACGACGTGTTTCAGCGGGGGATGGCCACCCAGGGGCGGCCATTCGCCGAACCACTGAAAGTGACTTGCTGGCTCATCGTTCACCGTCTAAGAAGGCAGGGATCTCACCGACGCCGGGTCGGTCGCCGCCGGTGGTATCCACTTCCAGCTCGGTACGTCGAGCCGGACGCGGTCGAAGCTGTCGTGGGCGACCGCATGCATAGTGCTGCTCGATGGCTTACGCATCGACGTGTGCGCGTCGCATTCCCCTTTCCGCCGATGCTGGACGCGGTCCCATGCCGTCTCGGCCGGAAGCTGACGATGGACGCCCAAATGTCGGCGAGCCCGGCCAGAGGTCGCATGTAGGACGCCCGAGCCGGTCCTGGAAGGCTGGGCTATTAGGCGTCGGCGTCCTCGATGTAGCGGTGGGGGTTGGTCGCGGGATTGGCGGGTCCGTGGTCGCTGGGCAGCTCATGCAGGCAGCGGCGCACCGCCGGGTCCGCTGCCAGCGTCCACACGGGTCCCGCGGGATGCTCGCCATGAACGCCCACGGCCACGGGCATGGCGGTGCTCAGGCCGGCCAGCGCGTCGAGCAGGTGCGCTTCGCGGCGACGGCTGGGCACGCGCAGCAGGACCGGGTAGCGGGGCCCGAACTCCGCGAGGCGGCTGTAGGCGCGCAGCTTCGCCAGCACGGTGGCCAGAGGTTCGGTGGCGTTGTCGTGTTCGAGGAAGAACCCCACCGTGTGGCCGTCGACCGACCAGATGCCGTGCCCGTCGGGTCGGATGCCGGCGATGGCGTAGGCGCCGGTGGCGTGTTGTTCGGACCACCACCGCCGCAGCTGTGCGTCAGGGTGGGTGCGGGTGTACGCGATCAGGTCGATGAACAGCTGGTTCGTGCCGAGCAGATGCCGCAGGTTGCGGCTGCCGACGATCCGCGCGACGCGCTCGAAGCTGGTGTGCGGGGTGCGGGCGTCGGGATGGTCCGGGTCGTGGAAGGTGGTGGGGTGCACAAGCATGCCGAGCGGGCCGAGAGCGTAGAGGTGCTGCCGGTCTCCGGTCGTGACATCCACGAATCGACTGAGGGCCTCGATCGTGTGCAGGGTCGCCAGCCGAAGCCGGGCCGAGCGCTCTGACGGGAACAGGGCCTGGGTGATCTGACCGGCCGACAGCACATAGTGCTCGGCCAGCCAGGCCAGGAGTTGACGATCGCGCAGGGTGAGCCGGCGCAGGTGATCGAGACGGTCACGCATGAGGGAGCGGGACACGAGGCATCTCCTAGGGGAGTGGAAGGAATGACCCCTCCTGTGGGGAGGGTGTCGGGAACTGACAGCGACGACGACCATCGGCATTCAGGCCTCGTGTGCTGCAGGAACCGCCCGCATGGCCGGACCGGTCGTCGGTGCGACGGGCGGGCGGTGGTGAAGGGCGGCTGAAGCCCTCACGGAAGAGGGCCCGGAAGCCCCACCTTGACGCCGCTCCCGCAGGCGTCTCGGCGGATGAAACTGCCGCGACGGCGCCCGGCCTACCGTCGGCGGCCCTTGGTCGCCTTGTCCCCGCGCCGGGAGTACTGCTCGACCAGCTCGTCGATACCGCTCGTGTCCTGCGATGCCACGCGGGCCGCCGCGACCTGTCGAATGGCGGTCGCCTCCCCGACGACGGGCTTCGGTGCGCGGGTGCGCATCGTGAACGCCGGGGTCTGCCGGCCGTCCACGACCAGGCGCGTGGCGGCGGTGTAGGCGTCGAGGTGGGTCAGGTCGTGCTCGTCGAGCTCCGGCAGGGTGTGGCGGGCGAGCACGCGGGCGTCCTCGGGCGCGCACGAGAAGTAGATCTTGTTGCGGGCGTTCGCGGACGCGGCGGCGAGGAGGTCTTTGGGGAACTGCGCGAGGTCCTGGTGGGACAGGACCAGCGACAGCCGGTACTTACGGGCCTCGGCGAGCATCGTGTCGAGGCTGTTGGCCAGGGTGAGGAAGTTCTGCGCCTCGTCGATGATCAGGGTCGCGTCGCGGCGCTTGTCCGGCGAGGTCTTCGCGCGGGCGGTCGCTGCCTGCCACACCTGCGCCAGCACGAGGGAACCCAGGAGTTTGCTGGTGTCCTCCCCGAGCTGGCCCTTCGGGATCCGGACGAGCAGCGCGCCGCCGTCAAGGACCTTGCCCATGTCGAAGCTCGACTTCGGGTAGCGCATCGTGCGCTTGACGAAGTCGCGTAGCAAAAACGCCCGCAGGCGGGCGAGGACGGGGCCGATGACCTGGGAGCGCAGGGCGGGGTTGAGCTCGTCGTACCACTGCCAGAACCCGGACAACCCGGCCGGGTCGTCGAGGTCGACGGTCATCGCCGACCGGAACTGCGCGGAGTTCAGCAGCGGCGGGATGTGCTGCAGGGTGACGTTGGCGTGGCGCAGCAGGGTCAGGCACGCCACCCGCATCACGTCGTCCATCCTCGGCCCCCACGCCTTGGCGAAGATGTTCCCGAAGATCGACACGAGGTTGTCCACCACCAGGTCCGGGTCGTCGCCGGACAGCGGGTTGAGGGTGGGCGGGTTGGGTTGGTCGGGGTCGAACAGCACCACCCGATCCGCGACGGAGGCGGGAAGCCGGTCGAGGATGTCGAGGACCATGTCACCGTGGGGGTCGATGACCACGGTGCCACGGCCGGCGGCGATGTCGTCGACGGCCATGTTCACCAGCAGGGTGGTCTTCCCGGAGCCGGTGGATCCGACGACGTGTAGGTGGTAGCGGGCGTCCGGGACGGCCAGGGCGACGCCGTGGCCGCCGACCTGCGCGTCGCCGATCGTCTTCGTGCCGCGCCCACCGGTGGGCACGGCGACCGGGGCCGGCATGGACTTCGCCCGAGCCCGGTCCAGGCCGGGCACGGCCAGGTCGCGGGGTAGGGCGGCGAGAGCGGCCAGTTCCGGGGTGCAGGTGAGGAACCCGGCGCCGAGGCGCCGCGATGCCATGACGGCGGCGGGCGCCGGCAGGCGGGTGCGGCGGGTGAGGCGGTTGCGGCCGGAGTAGACGGCGAACGAGGAGGCGATGGTGTCGGCTATGCCGCGCAGGCGGGGCCGCTGGTCGGTGCTCGAACGCCGGTTGTCCTTGCCGACGGCGTAGCGCACGGCGGTCTCCCACAGGGGGTGGGCGCTCTTGTCCAGGATGGCCCGCACGTCGCGCTCCACGCCCGGGTCCCGCCGGCCTGCGGCAGCGGGCCGTGCGGGGCCAGCGGGACCACCGGGTAGGAACACCTCGATGAGCCACAGCAGCGGCGCTGCCAGGTTGATGGCGGGGATGGCGGTTTTTCCGTCGCGCAACCTGATGGCCGCGCGGCGGGCGCGCAGCGCCCGGCGGGGTGCGGCCGGGCGGGCCAGGACCTGCACGCAGGCGTACTCGTCGGCGCGCAGCTGGGAGCCGGCGGACATCAGCGCCCGCAGCGGGTCGGCGTCGTGGTCGGTGTGGAAGGGAAGCCATTCGGCGGCGGTGGGCAGCAGCTGCCCGCCCACCGCCGTCGCCACGTCCACCGGTATCGGCGGCGGGGCGTTGTCGTCGGTGCTGCACGCCGCGCCGGGCCACGCGGCGCGCACGGCGGCCTCCACCGCGCCGGGTGGCACGGTGCCGGGCACCCACACGCCGATGAGCAGCCGCCGACCGGTCCAGGTGTACTGCCAGACCACGTGCGGCCTTCCATAGAGCCACCGGCGTCGACGCGACGGGGCGAGGGTGCCGGCGAGGTTCGCCCACAGCGCCTGCGCGCTGTGCGGGTCGATCTCGGGTGGCGGGGCGATCGTCACGAGGCGGGCGCCGTCGGCGTGCCACCGGTGCCGCCACCGCGCGAGCAGGTTGCGTCCGGCGACGCTGGCGATCAGCGCGGCGGCGACCACGGCGAGCAGCCACGGCCGCTGTCCCGCCCAGGCCGCGGCCTCGACGAGCCAGCGGGTGAGCCCGGTCGGGGGTAGGACGACGCCCGGGCCCGGCCTCGACGGGTCAGGCGCCGGCGTGGGCGGTAGGAGAGCCAAAGCGGTGGCGGGTGGGGTCACAGGTCGTCTCCCTCGTCCAGGCCGGCGAGCTCGCTGGGACGGGTCGTGCACAGGTGGTGCTCAGCCTGGGAGGCGATGGCTTCGACGCTGGTCCGATTGGTGCCGGAGATCAACAGGCCGGTGCCGACGCGGGCGGTGAGGAGCAGTCGGCGCTCGCCGGCGGTGAGGCCGAACGCGTCGCCGAGGGCGTCGATGGCCTGCGGTGCCTGCTTGAGCAGGACCTGGGTGGCGGCGTTCGCGACGACGGCCTGGCCGAGGTCGGTGCCCAGGACATCGGCGACGTCCTGGGTGATGACCGCCAGGCCGGCGTGGCGTTTGCGGGCGGCCTTGGACATGCGGAACAGGAACCGGGCGCCCTCGCCGTCACGCATCAGCAGCCACGCCTCGTCGACCACGACGAGCCGTCGTGTGGCTAGCCGGCCGGGGGCGTCGACCTGCCGCCAGATGGCGTCCAGCGCCAGGAGGGTCCCGACGGGGCGCAGCTCGTCGGGCAGGTGCCGCAGCGACCAGACGACCAGGTGCCCGTCGGGACGGGTCGTGGTGGGTCCGTCGAACAAGTCCGAGAACGAGCCGTGCACCCACGGTGCGAGGCGGGCGGTCAACTGTGCCGCGGCGGGGTCGGTGTCGGCGCGCAGGCAGTTGGCGAAGTCGCGCAGTAGTGGGGCGGGCCGGTGGTGGGTGGCGGGATCTGAGGTGATGCCCGCAGCGCGGTAGACGGCCAGGATCGCCCGGTCCAAAGCGGCCCGTTCCGCCGGTGGCGGTTGCTCGCCGAGCAGCACCGCGATCAAGGTGTGCAGGAACAGCCCGCGCCGGGTCAGCACGTCGGGGCGGGTGTCCCCGGCCGGTAGGTCGAACGGATTGATCTTCACCCCGGCCAGGCCGAGGCGGACCACGGCCCCGCCGACGGCGTCAGCCAGGCGCAGGTACTCGTCTTCGGGGTCGATGACGGCGACCTGCACCTGCTGGTAAAGGTTGCGCAGGATCTCCAGCTTCACGAAGTAGGACTTGCCGGCGCCGGAGCGGGCCAGGACGACGGAGTTGTGGTTCTCCTGCGCCCACCGGTCCCACCAGACAATGCCGCCGGAGTCGGGGTTGATCCCGTACAGGATGCCGCCCTCGGCGGATGGGTCGCCGGGCAGCGGAGCGGGCAGGTCCGCCGAGGCCAGGGGAAAGGCTGCGGCCAACGCGGCGGTGTCCATGGTCCGCAGCATCTGCAAGGAGTCAGTCGCGAGGGGCAGAGTGGCGGTCCACCCGGCGAGGTGCCGCCACGTGGCGGGCTGCACCTCGATCAGCGTCGACGCGGCCGCCGCTCTCACCTGGGCGCAGGCGTCCAGGAGTTCGTCCTCGGTGCGGGCATGCACCGTGAGGTAGAGCCCGACGCGGAACAGCTTGGCCGCGCCGCGAGCGAGGCGCTGGGCGAGGTCGGCGGCGTCGTCGGCTGCGGCGTCGACGTGGGGGTCGGACAGCTTGCCGCGCTCGGCGTCGCTGCGGCGGGAGGACTCGAAACGCGCCCGCTGGTTGCGCAGCCGTGCGGCCGCGACCGGGGCGGGCAGCGGCTCGATGTGCAGGGCGAGGTCGAGGCGGCCGGCCCAACTGAGCAGGGGTTCCAGCCAGGCGGGCCCGACCTCGGCCGGGTAGCCGGTGACCACAAGGGTCGCCGCGTACCCGTCGCCGACGCGCAGCATCCGAGGAGTCACCTCGATCGAGGCGGGGGCGACGGTGGCCGCCAGCGAAGAGGGCTGGCGGTCACCGTTGGCGGGCGTGCGGAAACGAGTGAGGGCTTTCATGAGGGCCGCTTTCTTTTGCCGGTGGGGAGATCCGGGCCGGTGATGACCGTGTCGGGGGCGGCGAGCCCACCCGGGCGGGCTGGCCGATAGGGGTCGGCGGCGGCGGCGATAGCCGCGGTGACCGCTGCGCCGTCCAGCGCGCGGGTGGTCACGCCAAGGCCGGACAGGGCGCGGGCGGTGTCGTCGGCTCGGCGCCGCGCGGCGTGCTCGCCCCGCTCACCGGCGCTGGCGCGGGTGACGATGAGGACCTGACGGCGCAGCGGATCCCGCCGTGCAGCGAGGTCATCGAGGAACCGAGCGTGATCGGTTGCTGCGTCGGTCAGCGCTGGGTGCGCCAACGCGCCGGCTGCCGCCCCTATGGTGCGGGCGTGCGAGCGCAGGTCCACCGGTTGCGCCGACACCACGATCTGCGTCGGCGTCGACAGGGAGTTCAGCCACCGGCCGAAGGTGTCGACGAGAGCCGCCTGCTCATCGGGAGTGCGCAGGGCAAGGTTGACGTTCGTCGCGGCGACCATCGCCGCCCGCGTCGCGCCGAGGCGGATTTCCCCGCGGTCGTCGATGGCGTCGGCGGGCAGCTTGAGCGGCGCCGGCAGCGTCACGGTTGTCCGCGGTACCTGCACCCAGTCGGGTGTCCCCGACGTGGTGTCAGTGGTCGACAGCGCGCGGGGGAGCCGGCAGTAGCACACGGCGGCGAGCAGCCACACGTCCAAGGGCAGGCCGTCACGGCGGCCAACCGCAATGCCGAAGACGAGCCCGCCGACGATGACGGCGCCGCCGACGAACACCGGCGCGGGAAGGAGCCGATGCAGGGCGCGCCACGCGCCGTAGAAGGCCAAGGCGGCGACAGCGAGGATGGCCAGCTGCCGGAACGTCAGTCCGTAGAGGACCTTGTCGGGGGCATCGACGTCGGCGGGCATCCGCGCCCGCCCCTGCTCGCTGCGGCCGTCGGCGGTCATCGGCTCACCGCCCGCAGCCCGCGGCCGAGGCCGGGAATCGACCGGGTGACCTGCTGCACCACCATGACCCGCGCCGCGGCGCTGATCATGTTCGCGCCGCGGCCGTTGCCGGTGGACACGAAGCGGCTCATCATCGCCGGAACGCGCAGGGTGGTCCACAGCATGACCATCACCACGAACAGGTTGATCACCCCGCCCGGGTCCACCGGCAGTCCGAGCACTGGCAGCAGGTGCTCAGGGTCGGTGAGCATCCACTGCCCCGCGTAGAGGGTGAAGCCCTGCACCACCGGCACCGCGAGAGTGCCGGCGTAGGCCTTCCACCACACCCGGGCGATCGGGTCGGTGTGGGGCAGCGCGTGACACGCCAGAGCCAGCGGCGCGAACGCGGTCAGGACGAGCACGACGGCGAAGCGGACGATCACGCTGAACGCGGTGGACGCGAGCAGCACCGCGATGATCGCCACGCAGACCACGAACAGCAGCACCGCCGTCTTGTCCTGGCCGGCGGCCACGTGCGTCTTGATCGCCCGCAGCGCGCCGTCGCTGTCCCCGTCGGGCGTGGTGAGCGCGCCGGTGAGAGCGTTGGCAAGGCTGATCAGCATGCCGCACCACAGCTGCGAGAAATGCGCGGCAACAAAGCCCACGATCAACCTCGGCACGAGGTCCTTGACGGTGTAGTGGGAGGTTTCACTGCCGCCGGCGCTCATGGTGAGCACGCCGGCGGCAACAAAGGCGAGGACGAAGACGGCGTCGACGACGAGGACCGAACGGCCGGTCAGGGCCTGCACCTGCGGCAGGGCGGTGACGTTCGGGGTGATCAGCAGCGCACTGCTGATCACCCCGATCAGCGCGTCCAAGGTCGCGAGGATCGCCGCCGCCAGCCAGTCGAGGATCTGATCGAGCAGCCAACCCATGATCAGCCCCCGACGATGCCCTGGACGACCTGCAACAGGATCGGCGCGAGCACCGCCAGGCCATAGCCGACCAGGGCGTTCTTCAGCGCGCCCTTGGCCCGCTCGACCTGCGCCGGGTCACCGCCCGCGGTCGCCCAGTACACCCCTGCCAGGACAAGGAACAGGGTGGCCACCGCGGCGAGGATGCCGATCAGCCAGGCCTGCAGATTCGCGATGACAACCGGCAGGGAGTTCGCCGACAGCACCGGTAGCCCGGCCTCGGCGTACGCGGCAGCGGGCACTGACAGGAACAGCAAGCCCGTTGCGGCGACGACGGCGATCCGGCTGACCAGGCGGACGGTAGGGGAGTGGGTGAGGGCACGACAACGTGCCGGGATGCGGAACATGGGGATGGTCACCTCCGGCCCCACCCCGGCAAGCGGCAAGGGTGGGGGCATCGAATCGGCGGATAGGGGGGCCGCCGCCGGGCGCAGGAGGCAGGGCGTGGTCGAGCCGCGACATGTCCTCAGGAGGAGCGCGTCCTCCCTGTCGGGTGTGGCGGGTCTCGGTGAGGTGTCAGCGCACCAAACGGCGCGGCACCCGAGGCGCCCGGCTCGCGGTCGGCCCTAACCTCAGGGCCCGGCGGCGGGCGGAACCCCGCAGGCGACTTGTGCGCCGATGGATGTTCCGCACCCTCAAACCGGCGCTTGTCAGCTCTGGTGGACACCTTCGACCCTGACAGGGGTCTGACAGCCGAGCCGCGTCCCCGGCACCGCGGCTCAAACGACGATGCCGTGGCATGCGTGGTGTGCTTCTGCCACGGCCCACCATTAGCCGTCAGATTCGGGCAGCGGGACCGGTGGTACCTGGTCAAATGCGGCAGGTATCTCCTGCTCGTAACCCATAGCATCCGCGGTACGACACCGACGTCGGTGCTGACCTATCGGGTCTCGCATGGCGCCGCCACGATCTCCCCGCCGAGGTGGTGCGACCGGTCGCGGCGCCTTTCCGCCACCGCTGCCAAAGGGGCGGGCAACGCAGTGGCGGGGGGGGGAAAGAAGGGGGGGGGCCCAAAAACAGGGGGAGG
>NZ_JBQXEO010000045.1:0-19404 GCF_052601155.1 Micromonospora yongxingensis | reverse complement strand
CGTCGCAGATGTCGCCCTGCACGAACCGTAGCCGGGGGTCGTTCTGGACCGGGGCCAGGTTCGCCCGGTTACCCGAGTAGGTCAGCAGATCGAGCACGGTCACTGCCGCCGGTTCGAGTGGCGGCACGCCCTCGGCGCTGCCCAGGGGCTTGCCCAGCAGCAGACGAACGTACTCCGACCCGATGAATCCGGCTCCGCCGGTGACGAGGATCCTCACGGGTCCGGAAGTGTACGCGAAGTTTCGCCCCAGGCGGGAGACGCGACCCCCGCGCACGTTGCGTAGCCGTCCCGGTAGGCTCCCCCGGGTGCGTGGAATCCTACTTGCCGGTGGCACCGGATCGCGGCTCTGGCCGATCACCCGTGCGGTGTCGAAGCAGCTGATGCCGGTCTTCGACAAGCCGATGGTCTACTACCCCCTCTCCACCCTGATGATGTCCGGGGTCCGGGAGATCCTGGTGATCACCACCCCGGAGGACCAGGACCAGTTCCGTCGGCTGCTCGGCGACGGCAGCCAGTTCGGGCTGCGGCTGGAGTACGTCAGCCAGGAGCGCCCGGAGGGCATCGCGCAGGCGTTCATCCTCGGGGCCGACTTCATCGGCGACGAGTCGGTGGCGCTGATCCTCGGCGACAACATCTTCCACGGCGTCGGTCTGGGCCGGCAGCTCGCCGACCACGGTGACCTGGTCGGCGGCCGGGTCTTCGCCTACCAGGTGGCGAACCCGCAGGAGTACGGCGTGGTCGACTTCGACGCCGAGGGCCGGGTGCTCTCGATCGAGGAGAAGCCGGCCCGGCCGAAGTCCCGCTTCGCCGTGCCCGGCCTGTACTTCTACGACAACCGGGTGGTCGACATCTCCCGCAAGCTCACCCCGAGCGCCCGCGGCGAGCTGGAGATCACGGCGGTCAACGAGGTGTACCGGGAGACCGGGGAGCTGTCGGTGACCGTCCTGGACCGGGGCACCGCCTGGCTGGACACCGGCACGTTCACCTCGATGATGCAGGCCGCCGAGTTCGTCCGGGTGGTCGAGGAGCGGCAGGGTCTGAAGATCGGCTGTGTCGAGGAGGTGGCCTGGCGGGCCGGCCTGATCGACGACGCCCAACTGCGCGCGCTGGCCGAGCCGCTGACCAAGAGCGGCTACGGCGACTACCTGCTCGGTCTGCTGGCCGAGAAGAGCGGCGGCGACGGGGGAGCCTGGTGAAGATCCGGGAGCTGAGCATCGAGGGCGCCTGGGAGATCACCCCGCAGCAGCACGGCGACCCGCGCGGCATGTTCATGGAGTGGTACCGCTTCGACCGTCTCGCCGAGGCGGTGGGGCACCCGCTGCGGCTGGCCCAGGCCAACATGTCGGTCTCGGCGCGCGGCGTGGTGCGCGGCATCCACTTCGCCGACGTCCCGCCCGGGCAGGCCAAGTACGTCACCTGCGTACGCGGCGCGGTGCTCGACATCGTGGTGGACCTGCGGGTGGGCTCGCCCACCTTCGGCCGTTGGGAGGGCGTCCGCCTGGACGACACCGACCGCCGGGCGGTCTACCTCAGCGAGGGGCTGGGGCACGGCTTCTGCGCGCTGACCGACGACGCGACGTTGAGCTACCTCTGCTCGGCCACCTACAACCCGACGGGCGAGCACGCCGTGCACCCGCTGGACGAGGAACTGGCCATCGAGTGGCCGGCCGACGTCCCGCTGCTGTCCGCCCGCGACGACGCGGCGCCGACGCTGGCGCAGGCCCGCGAGCGCGGGCTGTTGCCCGAGTACGACAGCTGCCGCCAGTTCGTGGCGAGCATCGGACCGGACGGAATGTCGCACTCAGCCGGTATGTGACCGCCCCCGGGGCACGACCTGTGGTGTGACAGTGACGAACGGGGCCTCCGGGCGGCTAATGTCACACCATGGAGCGGCGAATCTTCGGCCTCGAGACCGAGTACGGCGTCACCTGCACCTATCGCGGGCAGCGGCGGCTGTCCCCGGACGAGGTCGCGCGGTATCTGTTCCGTCGCGTGGTGTCCTGGGGTCGGTCGAGCAACGTGTTCCTGCGCAATGGGGCCCGGCTCTACCTGGACGTCGGGTCGCACCCGGAGTACGCCACTCCGGAGTGCGACTCGGTGACCGACCTGGTCGCGCACGACCGGGCCGGCGAGCGGATCCTGGAGGGCCTGCTCGTCGACGCGGAGAAGCGGCTGCACGACGAGGGCATCGCGGGTGAGATCTACCTGTTCAAGAACAACACCGACTCGGCCGGCAACTCGTACGGCTGCCACGAGAACTACCTGGTCTCCCGGCACGGCGAGTTCGGCCGGCTCGCCGACGTCCTCATCCCGTTCCTGGTCACCCGGCAGTTGATCTGCGGGGCCGGCAAGGTCCTGCAGACCCCGCGCGGCGCGGTCTACTGCCTGTCGCAGCGGGCCGAGCACATCTGGGAGGGCGTCTCCTCGGCGACCACCCGCAGCCGCCCGATCATCAACACCCGGGACGAGCCGCACGCCGACGCCGAACGCTACCGGCGGCTGCACGTGATCGTCGGTGACTCCAACATGAACGAGGTCACCACGTTGCTCAAGGTCGGCACGGCCGACATCGTGCTGCGGATGATCGAGGCCGGGGTGGTGATGCGCGACCTGTCGCTGGAGAACCCGATCCGGGCGATCCGGGAGGTGTCGCACGACATCACCGGCCGGCGCAAGGTCCGGTTGGCCTCCGGCAAGGAGGTCAGCGCCCTGGACATCCAGCAGGAATACCTGGCCAAGGCCACCGAGTTCGTGGAGCGCCGTGGCGGCGACCAGGCCGCCAAGCGGGTCGTCGAGCTGTGGGGGCGGGTGCTGAACGCCGTGGAGACCGGAGACCTGGAGCCGGTCTCCCGCGAGATCGACTGGGTCAGCAAGCTGCGGCTGATCGAGCGCTACCAGCGCAAGCACGACCTGCCGCTGTCGCATCCGCGGGTGGCGCAGATGGATCTGGCCTACCACGACGTGCGCCGCGGTCGCGGTCTCTACGGGCTGCTGGAGCGTCGCGGTGAGGTGGACCGGGTGGCGACCGACCCGGAGATCTTCGAGGCCAAGGAGACCCCGCCGCAGACCACCCGGGCCCGGCTGCGCGGCGAGTTCATCCGGCACGCCCAGGAGAAGCGGCGGGACTTCACCGTCGACTGGGTGCACCTGAAGCTCAACGACCAGGCGCAGCGCACCGTGCTCTGCAAGGACCCGTTCCGGGCGTACGACGAGCGGGTGGAGCGGCTGATCGCCAGCATGTGACCGGTGTGCCGGCCCCGACGGTGCGGTGCGCCGGCGGGGCCGGCGCTTTCGGTACGCTGGGCGCGCCATGACGACTTCTGGACCTTCCGACCGCCCCGAGCGCGGCGCCGAGCGGCAGAACTGGGTCGAACGCCGCCGGGACAAGATCCGCGCCGAGATCGACCGCAACCGGCGCGGCGAGTACACCGTGCCGACGTGGGTGCTCGCCCTGGCGCTGGTGCTGATCGTGGGCGGCTGGCTCGCCCTGATCTTCCTCGCCTGATCCCCTCGTCGGTCTCGACGACCGGCACTCCCGTACACCTCCGGCGGCCCGCCATGCCCGGGCCGCCGCACCGTCGCTGCTCCCGTGCCGACGACTGGCCTCGCCGGGCCACCGCTGGCCCCACGGGGCCCCCGGGTCGGGTAAGCGCCGCCGGTCCCCGGACGCCCGCAGCGCGGAGCCGCCCGGTGGCAACGGGCAGGTCGACGGAGGGAGCGAATGATGACGGGCGACGGAACGGCGGCGCCACAGCCGCAGCGGGGGCAGGCCGGCTGGCAGGATCCCGGGCCGCGTGACGTGGTCCGGGACCGGCAGAACCCGGATCTGCTGACCCCACCGAGCACCGACGCGGGCACGCTGCCCAACCTGCGGTTCTCCTTCTCCGACGCGCACACCCGGGTGCAGCGCGGCGGTTGGACCCGCGAGGTCACGGTGCGGGAGCTGCCGATCGCCACCGAGCTCTGCGGTGTGGACATGGCGCTGGAACCGGGCGGGTACCGGGAGATGCACTGGCACAAACAGTCGGAGTGGGCGTACGTGTCGCAGGGCAGCGCCCGGATCAGCGCGGTCGACCAGGAGGGCCGCAACTTCCTCGACGACGTACGCGCCGGGGACCTGTGGTTCTTCCCGCAGGGGGTGCCGCACCACATCCAGGCCCTCGACGAGGGGGTGGAGTTCCTCCTGGTCTTCGACGACGGGGCGTTCACCGAGAACGGCACGTTCCTGATCAGCGACTACTTCGCGCACACACCGAAGGACGTGCTGGCGAAGAACTTCGGCTGGCGGCCCGAGCAGCTCGACACGATCCCGGAGCGGGAGAAGTACATCTTCGCCGGGGAGGTGCCGCCGCCGCTGGACCAGGACCGGGTGGTGAGCCCGACCGGGGACGTGCCCCGCTCGCTGAGCCATCGGCTGCTCGCGCAGAAACCGCAGCGCTTCCCGGGCGGCCAGGTGCGCATCGCCGACGTGACCCAGTTCGCCGCGTCCACCACCATCTGCGCGGCTCTGGTGGAGGTCGACCCGGGTGGCATGCGTGAGCTGCACTGGCATCCCACCGACGACGAGTGGCAGTACTACCTGTCCGGTCACGGCCGGATGGGTGTGTTCGCCAGCCAGGGGGTGGCCGGCACCTTCGACATGCGCTCCGGTGACGTCGGGTACGTGCCGTTCGCGTACGGCCACTACATCGAGAACCTCGGTGACGAGCCACTGGTCTTCCTGGAGGTGTTCCGCAAGCCCCGGTTCGAGTCCGTCTCGCTGACCCAGTGGATGGCGAACACCCCGGCGCAGGTCAGCGCGGACACTCTCAACCTGCCCCGGGAGTTGATCGAAGCCCTGCCCCGCGACCAGCGTCCCGTGATCCGCTGACCCGGGTCAGGGCAGCAGGGTCGTGGCGTGGCGGCCGGCCGCGGCGGCGGCCAGGAAGTAGGCGTGGTCGGCGTCGAGGCCACGGCCCATGGTGGACAGCGGCACCGTGCTGGCGCGCAGCGCGGCGTCGAGGCCGGCGGTGGGCACCCGGACGATCCGGTGCCGGGCCGCCAGCGGGGCCAGCGCCGCGTCGACCTCGGCGGCCAGCGCCGGGTCCAGGTCGTCGGGCAGCACCAGCTCCGCCGGGGCGAGCGCCACCCGCCCGTACGCGGTGAGGCTGTGGTGGGACACGCCGCGGTGCCGGGGACGGGGGTCGGCGGCGGAGATCCGCAGCGACCCGACCGGTCGGCCGCCGAGCGTGGCGATGGCGTTGACCGCCTCGCCGACGGCGACTCCGGAGAAGCCCCACCGGGTGCCGGTGCCGAGGTTGCCGGGCCCCTGGGCGACCACGGCCACGTCGGCGCGCAGCACGTACCGGGCGGCGAGCAGGCCGCCGTGCAGCCCGGTGGCCTCCAGGTCGCCGCCGAACGCCTGTCCGACGGTGATCGTGCCGGCGAGGTCGTCGCGCAGCCCGGCGAGGGTGCGGGAGAACCAGGCCGGCAGCGCCCCGCCGTCGGTGAGCAGGTACGCCACCCGGGCGTGCGGGGCGTCGGCGCGGATGCCGGCCAAAATCGCCGGTAGGGCCGAGTGCAGGTCGGCGGTGACCACCGGCATTCCACCGAGGTCGTCGGCGCCGGCGAGCACGTCCCGGTGCGGGGACGCCTCCTCGTCGACGCCGAGCAGGATCGGTTGCAGCGGGGTGTAGCGGGCCTTGACGAGGTGCCCGGCGTCGCGGGTGTCGCCGGAGACCGGCGGGTCGGGCGGCAGCCGGTCCGGCAGTGCCACCACCAGGGCGTACCCGCCGGTGCCCAGTCCCATCAGCAGCGCACCGGCGTTGAGCAGCACCCGGTCGCCGGGCTCGGGTGTGCCGACCAGCTCCGGGTAGGCCAGCGCCCGCATGCGGGTGCCGTCGGGCAGGTCGACGTCGAGCTCCATCGCCCCGGTCCACTGCCGTCGCAGCGCCGCCACCGTCCCCGCCCGCCATCGCACCATGACGGGCACGCTAGCCGCGCCGGCCCGGCGTCCCGCGCCCGGGTGGTCCGGGCGTGGCTCAGGTCTGCTCGGGTGTGCCGCCGGCGTCCGGGCCGGGGCTGGCCTGGACGTCGCGGGTCCGGCCGCTGGCGCCGGGCAGCGAACGGGTGGGGTCGAGGAAGACGTACCGGACCTCCGGGTACCGCCCGGTGAGCCGCCGTTCGGCCTCGTCGGCGGTGGCCTCGATGGCCGCGCCGGTGGCCTCGTCGCGGAAGTCGACCTTCGCGGCGACGAGAATGTCGTCCGGGCCGAGCTGCATGGTCAGCAGGGTGTCGATCCGCTCCACCTCGGGCAGGCTGGCCAGCTCCTGCTCGATCTCGTGGCGCAGCCGCTCGGGGACCGCCCGCCCGACCAGCAGTGACAGGTTGTTGCTGGCCAGGATCCCGGCGACCGTCAGCAGCAGCAGCCCGATCAGGATCGACGCGACGCCGTCCCACACCTCGTCGCCGGTGGCCTGGGACAGGCCCACCCCGAGCCCGGCCAGCAGCAGCCCGATCAGCGCCGCGCTGTCCTCCAGGAAGACGGCCTTGACGGTGGTGTCGCCGGTCAGCCGCAGGAACCGCCGGGGGGTCGTCCTCCAGCGTCGGGACTCGCCCCGGACCTGCCGCACCGCCCGGGCCAGCGAGATCGACTCGATGACGAAGGACACCCCCAGCACGATGTACGAGATCAGGTAGTCGCCGCTGTGCTCGTGCACCAGGATCGTGGTGACGCCGTGGGTGACGGCGAAACCGGCGCCGGCGACGAAGGTGAACATGGCGGCGAAGAAGGCCCAGACGTAGCTCTCCTTGCCGTACCCGAACGGGTGCCGGGTGTCCGCCGGGCGCGCGCCCCGACGCAGCGCCTGGAAGAGCAGCACCTCGGTGGTGGTGTCGGCGACCGAGTGCGCCGCCTCGGAGAGCATCGCCGCGGAGCCGGAGATCAGCCCGGCGATCAGCTTGGCCACCGCGATGGCGAGGTTGGCGGCCCCGGCGACGACCACGGTGCCGACGCTCTCGGTCTTGACGTCCGCTTCCGACATGAGGGTCACCATATGACCGGTGGCGGCGCCCCGCCGGGCGAGCGGCGCGGACACCCGGATCCGAACAGATGTGCGGCACGCCCGCGTGGGTGCACGTCCCCGGCGCGTCGGCTGCTAGCGTCTACCCGTGTCGCGGACCCGCACCGAACGCCTGGTCAACCTGGTGATCTGCCTGCTGTCCACGCGACGGTTCCTGACCGCCGCGCAGATCGCCGCGACCGTTCCCGGCTACGAGCACGATCCGGACGACGCGCGCGACCACGAGGCGTTCCAGCGCAAGTTCGAGCGGGACAAGGCCGAGCTGCGCGAGCTGGGTGTGCCGCTGGAGACCGGGACGGCCAGCGTCTTCGACGCCGAGCCCGGCTACCGCATCGCCCACCGGGAGTACGCGCTGCCCGACATCCCCCTCGAACCGGACGAGGCCGCCGCCGTGGGCATCGCCGCGCGGCTGTGGCAGCACGCCGGGCTCGCCGCCGCCGCGTCCTCCGGGCTGGCCAAGTTGCGCGCCGCCGGGGTGGACGTGGACCCGCAGGCCACCCTGGGCCTGGAGCCGATGGTCACCGTCGACCCGGCGTTCGGCCCCCTGACCGCCGCCGCGCGGGATCGCCGCGAGGTCGGCTTCGACTACCGGGTGCCCGACCGGGACGCGCCCAGCCGCCGCCGGCTGCAGCCCTGGGGCGTGGTCTGCTGGCGCGGCCGGTGGTATGTGGTCGGCCACGACCTGGACCGGGCGGCGACCCGCTGCTTCCGGCTATCCCGCGTGGTCGGCGCGGTCCGGGTGACCGGCACGCCCGGTGCCTACGAGCCGCCGGCCGGCGTCGACCTGATCAGCCACGTGGCCCGCTGGTCCGGCCCGGTGGAGCGCACCGGCCGGGCCACCGTGCTGGCCGCGCCCGGCCGCGCCGCCGGGCTGCGCCGCTGGGCCGTCGAGGTGATCGCCGGGCCCGACGGCGACCGGCTGGTCCTGCCCTACGCCGACCCGGACGGGCTGGCCGGCCACCTCGTCGGGTACGGCCCGGACGTGCGGGTGCTCGACCCGCCGGAGGTCCGCGAGGCGGTCATCCAACGCCTCAAGGAGATCGCCGCCCGGCATGACGACCTGGCCGTCGCCGGGGGTGCCCGGTGACGCGGCCGACCGCCCGTGGTGGTTCCCGCGCCTCGGCCGACCGTCTGGCGCGGCTGCTGAACCTGGTGCCCTACCTGCTGGCCCGCCCGGGGATCGAGATCGCGGAGGCCGCCGGCGACCTGGGTGTCACCGAGCGGCAGTTGCGGGAGGACCTGGAGCTGCTCTGGGTGTGTGGGCTGCCCGGCTACGGCCCCGGCGACCTGATCGACATGGCCTTCGACGGCGACCGGGTGACCATCACCTACGACGCCGGCATCGACCGGCCGCTGCGGCTCACCCCCGACGAGGCACTGGCGCTCGTGGTGGCGCTGCGGATGCTCGCCGAGACACCGGGGGTGGCCAACCGGGAAGCCGTCGAGCGGGCCCTCGCGAAGATCGAGGACGCCGCCGGGGACCTGGTGGGCGCGCCGGTGGCGGTCCGGCTGCCGGGGGACACCCGGCGGGTGGAGGCGCTGCGCGCCGCCGTCGAGGGCGGCCGGGCGCTGCGGATCACCTACTACACGGCGGCCCGCGACGAGACCACCGACCGGGTCATCGACCCGCTGCGGATGCTGATGGTCGGCGGCCGGGCGTACGTGGAGGCGTGGTGTCGCCGCGCCGAGGCGGTCCGGCTGTTCCGGGCCGACCGGATCGACGCCATCACCGAGCTGGACGAGCCGGCCGTCGTGCCGCCGCAGGCCGTCCCGCACGACCTCACCGAGGGCGTCTTCCGTCCCTCGCCCGACCTGCCGCTGATCACGCTGCGGATCGCCCGCAGCGAGCGGTGGATCACCGAGTACTACCCGTGCGAGCGGGTGGAGGCCGGCGACGGCGACCAGTGGCTGGTCTCGCTGCGGGTGACCGATCTGGGGTGGGCCCGCCGGTTCGTGCTCGGCCTCGGCCCGGACGTCACCGTGGTCGCCCCGGTCGAGCTGGCCGAGCAGGTCCGGGCGACGGCCGCCGCCGCGCTGGACGCGTACGCCGTGCCGGCGCCCACCGCCGCGCCCCGGCGGCCCGACGCCGACGCGGTGACACCTGAGTCCGCGACGCCCGGCGCGTCGGGCGGGTCGGTGGCGGCGTCGGGCGACCCGGCGGTGGCCGGCCGCACCCAGTAGGCTGAGCGCCGTGCTGATCTGGATCGTGCTCGCGGTGGTGCTGCTGCCGCTCGTGGCGCTCGCGCTGGCCGTGCGTCCGGTGCTGGCCCGACTGCCCCGGCTGCGCCGCGCCGCCGTGGCGTTGCAGCGACGGGCCGCCGAGGCCGAGGCGTTGCGGGAAACCGCCGAGGCGTTGCAGCAGCGCGCCGAGGGTGTCCAGCGCCAGCTCGACACCACCCAGCGGCGGCTCGCCGTGATCAGGGCCCGACGCGGCTGATCGACGCTCGTCATGGCCTCGCCCCGGGTGGGGCAGGGCCGCTGCCGCGCCGACCTTTCGGCGATGGTTGACTGATCATCCGGGTTGGTCAAGACTTCACCGGCCGGCCCGGATGACTATCCCCCGGCAGGTGGCATCCCGCCGATCCGCACGTACGATGGGCGGCGTACCACCCCCGGACACACAGAGCGACTGGAGCTTCTCATGGGTGCCCTCAAGCCGTGGCACATCGCGGTTCTTGTGGTTGTGCTGATCCTGCTCTTCGGTGCGAAGCGGCTCCCGGACGCTGCCCGCTCGCTGGGCCGTTCGCTGCGGATCATCAAGGCCGAGACCAAGAGCCTGCAGGACGACGACCGCGACCTCGCCGAGAAGGCCGACGCGCAGGCCGGCTACCAGCCGCTGCCGCCGCACGCCGGGCAGCCGCAGCAGGCGCCGTACCAGGCCCCGCCGCAGCAGCAGCCGGTCGTCGACCCGGTGCACCGCGTCCGCGACAACTGATCGAGAGGCCCGATCACCGTGGCCTTCGCACTGCGTAAGCGCGGCCCGAGCAGTTTCGAACGGGCCGCCGACGGCTCGATGACGCTCATCGAGCATGTCCGCGAGCTGCGCAACCGCCTGTTCCGTGCCTCGCTGGCGATCCTGATCGGCTTCGCCCTCGGCGTCTGGCTGGCCAAGCCGGTGCTGCACCTGCTTCAACAGCCCTACTGTGACCTGCCGCAGGCCAGGATCGTCAACGGCAAGTGCGAGTTCGTCCAGCTCGGCCCGGCCGACCTGTTCCTGCTCAACCTGAAGGTCGCGCTCTGGGTCGGGTTGATCGTGGCCGCGCCGGTCTGGCTCTACCAGCTCTGGGCGTTCATCGCACCCGGTCTGCACCGGCACGAGCGGCGCTACGCGTACTTCTTCACGGCTCTGGCCGCGCCACTGTTCGCGGCCGGCGCGGTGCTGGCGTACTTCGTCACCGCGAAGGGCCTGGAGTTCCTGCTCAGCATCTCCGACAGCGAGATCAGCACGACACTGGAGATCACCAAGTACATCTCCTTCGTCACCAACCTGATCCTGCTGTTCGGGGTGGCGTTCGAATTCCCGTTGATCGTGCTGATGCTCAACTTCGTGGGCATCGCCAGCGCGAAGCGGCTGCTGAGCTGGTGGCGGGTGGCGATCTTCGTGTTCTTCGCCTTCTCCGCCGTGGTCACCCCCACCCCGGACCCGTTCGGGATGACCGCCCTGGCGATCTGCCTCTCCGCGCTCTACTTCGGTGCGGTCGGCATCGCGTTCCTCAACGATCGTCGGCGCGGACGCGGCAAGGAGATCTACGCCGGTATCGACGACGACGAGGTGTCGCCGCTGGAGTTCGACCGTGACCCGGTCGAGGCCGGGCAGCGGGTGGACGCGACCGCGCCGGTCGGCGCACCCGATCCGATCGCCCCGCCCGCCCCGATCGAGCGTCGCTACGACGACATGACCTGACGGCCCGCGCCGCCTGGTCAGCCGACGCCGTCCCCGCCTGCCGGGGGCGGCGTCGCCGCATTGCGGGCTCGCCATCGACGACACCGTCGTGCAGCTCACCGTGCGCGCCGGTGCCGGGACCGCCGGTGACGTCACCGCCCCCGGTGTACGGCGGGCACGCAACCGGCTACGGTGCTGCCCGTGACCGCAGACGATCACCCGTCCGGCCCGCACGCCGGGGGACCCGTCGTCGTGCTCACCAACGCGACGGCCGGCCGGGGGCGGCACCGCGCCGTGCTGCCCCGGTTGCTGGACGGGCTGGCTGCCGCCGACCGACCGGTGCGGCTGCTGTCGGCGTCCAGCCCGGCCGAGGCGGAGGCGGCCTGCCGCACCGCGGTGGCTGACGGGGCCGGCGCGTTGGTCGCGATCGGCGGGGACGGCACGGTGCACCTGGCGCTACAGGCCGCCGCCGGCACCGGCGTGCCGTTCGGCGCGGTACCGGCCGGCACCGGTAACGACTTCGCCCTCGACACCGGCTTCCCGGCCGACCCGCTGGCGGCGGTGGCGGCGATCGCCGAGGCGCTGCGTGCCGGCCGGACCCACGCCGTCGACCTCGCCCGGATGACCGGCGCCGACGGCACCCACCGCTGGTACGGGGCGGTCCTCGCGGCCGGGTTCGACGCGATCGTCAACGAGCGGGCCAACCGGATGCGCTGGCCGCGCGGCCCCCGCCGGTACGACCTGGCGATCCTCGTCGAGCTGGCCCGGCTGCGGCCCCGCCGCTACACGCTGCGCCTGGACGGCGAGCCGCACGAGGTGGACGCGGTGCTGGTGGCGGTGGGCAACTGCCCGACGTACGGCGGCGGAATGCGGATCTGCCCGGACGCCGACCCGACCGACGGGCTGCTCGACGTGGTGGTGGGTGGCCGGATCAACCGGCGCACCCTGGTCCGGGTCAAGCCGCGCATCTACCGGGGCACCCACGTCAGCCACCCGCTGGTGCGCAGCTACCGGGCCCGGACGGTGGAGCTGACCGCCGAGGGGATCACCACGTACGCCGACGGGGAGCGCTCGCTGGACCTGCCGGTGACGATCACGGCTGTGCCGGGCGCCCTGCGGCTGCTGCGCTGACCCGTACCGCGCCGATGCTGGCCGCGATGACCAGCGCGATGGCGGCGCACTCCAGCACGGTCAGCGCCTGCCGCAGCACCAGCCAACCGGCCAGCGTGGCGATGGCCGGGCCGAGGCTCATCAGCACCGCGAAGGTGGCGGTGGGCATTCGCCGCAGCGCCAGCAGTTCCAGGGTGTACGGCAGCCCGGAGGCGAGCACCGCGAGGGCCGTGCCGAGCGCCAGCACGGCCGGGTCGAGGAGCACGGCGCCGCCGTCGACGATGCCGAGGGGCAGGGTGACCAGCGCGGCGAGGGTCAGCGCCAGGGCCAGCCCGTCCGCGCCGGGGAACCGGCCGCCGACCCGGGCGCTGAGCACGATGTACGCCGCCCACATGGCGCCCGCCCCGAACGCGAACGCCACCCCGGCGGGGTTCAGCCGGTCGAAGCCGCCCTGCCCGAGCAGCGCCACCCCGGCCAGCGCCAGCCCCGCCCAGCACCAACTCGCCAGCCGGCGGGCGGTGAACACCGACAGGGCCAGCGGGCCGAGCACCTCCAGGGTCACCGCCGGGCCCAGCGGGATCCGTTCGATGGCCTGGTAGAACAGCGAGTTCATACCGGCCAGCGCCAGCCCGAACGCGCCCGCCGCGACCCAGTCGGACCGGTCGTAGCCGCGCAGCCGGGGGCGGCACACGACGAGCAGCAGCACCGCCGAGATCGTCAGCCGCAGGGTCACCGCGCCGGCCACCCCGGTACGGGGGAAGAGCAGCGCGGCCACGGCGGAGCCGAACTGCACCGACAGCGCCCCGCCGAGCACCAGACCCACGGCGGCGACGCCACCGCGCCGGGCGGGCGGCGTGTCGGTCGGCCGTGGCGTGGGCAGCAGGGTCTCCGTCACAGGCACGACGGTAGGCGGTGGGCTCCGGCCGTCCTGCGGCGGTGTCCACCTCCCGAAATCAGCTTCTGGCGCACCCTGACAGGCAGCGCCGATCTGGCCACCACCGCGCTGGCCGTACTCGAACACGACGCCCTCGATCCTGAGCGGGGAGGACCGGCACGGCGACGGCGACCTACCGGTGATCCACATCCGGGCTGACGGCACAGCGGCCACCGGTCCGGTCGGACGCGCGACCGGGCCCGTCACCGAGCCCCGCGGGCACAGGGCGGGTCGGCGCCGTTCAGGCCGGCAGGGCCAGATCCAGCACGGCGCCCAGCCCGTTCTCCCGGCCGGGGTCGGCGGCCGGCAGCACCAGCACCGCGCAACCGGCGCCCACCGCACCCGCGTCGGCCGGCGTGTCACCGACCATCAGGGTCTGCTCGGAGTCGACGCCGAGCATCCCGCAGGCGCGCAGGAAGATCGCCGGGTCGGGCTTGCACCGCCCCACCTCGTAGGACAGGACGAACGCGTCCACCAGGTCGGTCAGGCCCCAGGCGTCGAAGTGCGGCCGGATGTCGAAGCCGATGTTGCTGACGACCGCCACCCGCACCCCGGCGTCGCGCAGAGCGCTCAGCGTGGGGGCGGTGTCCGGGTACGGCACCCAGCCCTCGGCGTTGAGCAGCCGCTCGTAGAGCGCGTCGGCGAAGCCCTCGATGCCCGCGTCGACGGTCTCGGCCAGGCCGGTGTACGCGCCCCGGTGGGCGTGCGCGTAGAGGTCCCGGTCGGCCCACAGCTCGGCCAGCCGGGGCGGCACCCGGGCCGGCAGCGGCCCACCGGCCCGCCCGGCGGTCAGCAGCCGGTCGGCCAGCGAGGTGGCCCGGACACGGTCCAGGGTCACTCCGCACGCCTCCGCGGCCGACAGCACCCACTGCCGGGGCTCCTCCACCTGGGCCAGGGTGCCGTGGAAGTCGAACAGCACCGCCTTGACGGGCCGTCGGGACGCCCGGGGGGCGGCGGCGTCCTCGGCGCTGCCCGGCGGACGATTCTGGGGCGGTTCGGCATGGTCCGGCACGCCGTGCACCCTACCGACCGCCGCCGACGGCACCTCCAGACGGCCTTGTCGGGTGTCGTGTCCCGCCACGCACTAATCTTGGTGACATGTCGAGCCCCGCCGAGCGGTACGCCGCGGCGCGCCGCCGGGCCGCGCAGGCCTCACAGTTCCCGGCGCTGGACGAGTTCGCCCTCGATCTGGGGTTCGACCTCGACGACTTCCAAAGGGAGGCGTGCCAGTCTTTGGAGCGGGGCAGCGGTGTGCTTGTCTGCGCCCCCACCGGGGCCGGCAAGACCGTCGTGGGGGAGTTCGCCGTCCACCTGGCGCTGCGGGGGCGACCCGGCGACCCGGCGGCCGCCGACGAAGCGGCGACGCCCCCGGCCCGGCGCAAGTGCTTCTACACCACGCCGATCAAGGCGCTGTCGAACCAGAAGTACCACGACCTGGTCGACCGGTACGGCGCCGAGCAGGTCGGCCTGCTCACCGGCGACAACGCCATCAACGGCGACGCGCCCGTGGTGGTGATGACCACCGAGGTGCTGCGCAACATGCTGTACGCGGGCTCCAGCACCCTGGAGGGGCTGGCCTACGTGGTCATGGACGAGGTGCACTACCTCGCTGACCGGTTCCGCGGCGGGGTGTGGGAAGAGGTGATCATCCACCTGCCCGCCTCGGTCACCCTCGTCTCGTTGTCGGCGACCGTCTCCAACGCCGAGGAGTTCGCCGACTGGCTGGTCACCGTGCGCGGCGAGACCGCGGTGGTGGTCAGCGAGCACCGGCCGGTGCCGCTGTGGCAGCACATGCTGGTCGGCAAGCGGATGTTCGACCTGTTCCACGACGCCGACGCCGCCCGCAAACACGACGTGCACCCGGAGCTGCTGCGCTACACCCGCGAGACCGTACGCCGTCTGGAGATGGGCGAGGGACGCAGCGCCGGGCCCGGCGCCGGTCGGCGTGGCCCGCGCTGGCGTGGCCCGATGCGCCCGGACATCGTCGACCGGCTGGACCGGGAGGGCCTGCTGCCGGCGATCCTGTTCATCTTCAGCCGGGCCGGTTGCGCCGCCGCGGTGCAGCAGTGTCTCGCCGCCGGGCTGCGGCTCACCTCACCGGACGAGCGGGCCGAGATCCGCCGGGTGGTCGAGTCGCGGGTCACCGCCATCCCCGGCGAGGACCTGTCGGTGCTGGGCTACTGGGAATGGCTCGACGGGTTGGAGCGCGGCCTGGCCGCCCACCACGCCGGCATGCTCCCGGTGTTCAAGGAGATCGTCGAGGAGCTGTTCGTCCGCGGCCTGGTCAAGGCGGTCTTCGCCACCGAGACACTCGCGCTGGGCATCAACATGCCGGCCCGCTGCGTGGTCCTGGAGCGGCTGGTCAAGTACAACGGCGAGGCGCACGTCGACCTGACGCCGGGGGAGTACACCCAGCTCACCGGGCGCGCCGGCCGGCGTGGCATCGACGTGGAGGGGCACGCCGTGGTGGTGTGGTCCCCGGAGACCGACCCACGGCACGTGGCCGGCCTCGCGTCCACCCGCACCTACCCGCTGCGCTCCAGCTTCCGGCCCTCGTACAACATGGCCGTGAACCTGGTCGGCACCGTCGGCGCGGAGCCGGCCCGGGCGCTGCTGGAGTCCTCGTTCGCCCAGTTCCAGGCGGACCGCTCGGTGGTCGGCCTGGCGCGGCAGGTGCAGCGCAACACCGAGACCATCGAGGCGTACGGCGCGGAGGCGGCCTGCCACCACGGCGACTTCGACGAGTACTTCGCGCTGCGGGTGGCGATCGCCGAGCGGGAGAAGGCCATCGCCCGGCAGGGGCAGAGCCAGCGCAAGGCCGCCGCCGTGGCGTCGCTGGAGCGGCTGCGGATCGGCGACGTGATCCGGGTGCCGTCGGGCCGGCGGGCCGGTCTGGCCGTCGTGCTGGACCCGGCGACCGGCGGGTTCGGTGAGCCCCGGCCGCTGGTGCTCACCCAGGACCGCTGGGCCGGCCGGGTCAGCCCCGGCGACTTCACCACCCCCGCCGAGGTGCTCGCCCGGATCCGGGTGCCCAAGCACTTCAACCACCGATCGCCGGGCGCCCGGCGGGACCTCGCCGCCGAGGTCAGCGGCACCGGCCTGGACCGGCACGGCGGTCGCCGGGGTGGCCGCTCCCGGCAGGCCGAGGGCGAGGACCACCGGCTGTCCCAGCTCCGCACCGAGCTGCGCAACCACCCCTGCCACGCCTGCCCGGAACGGGAGGAGCACGCCCGCTGGGCGGAGCGGCGCCGGCGGCTGGAGCGCGACACGGAGGAGCTGCGCGAGCGGGTGTCGGGGCGTACCGGCTCCCTGGCTCGGACCTTCGACCGGATCGTCGCTCTGCTGACCGACCGCGGCTACCTCGCCCGTGACGGCGCGGTCACCGACGCCGGTCGGATGCTTGGCCGAATCTGGACGGAGGCGGACCTGCTGGTCGCCGAGTGCCTGCGTCGAGGG
The DNA here is from genome assembly GCF_052601155.1 of Micromonospora yongxingensis. Classification (NCBI taxonomy): domain Bacteria; kingdom Bacillati; phylum Actinomycetota; class Actinomycetes; order Micromonosporales; family Micromonosporaceae; genus Micromonospora; species Micromonospora yongxingensis. Next base: position 2,960 of record NZ_JBQXEO010000045.1, on the reverse strand, counting down.
GTGTGGGACGGCCTGTCCCCGGCCGAGCTGGCCGCCGCGGTGTCCGTGGTGGTCTTCGAGGCGCGCCGCGACGTCGACGAGCGGGCGTCGCTGCCGCGCGGGCCGGTGGCCGACGCCGTGGACGAGACGCTGAAGCTGTGGGGCGAGATCGAGGCCGACGAGGCGGCGCGCGGGTTGAACGCCACCCGGGAGCCGGACCTCGGCTTCGCGTGGCCTGTGTTCCGGTGGGCTCGGGGCGAGGCGCTGGCCAAGGTGCTGGGCAGCGGTCACGAGCTCGACGGCGAGATGCCGGCCGGTGACTTCGTCCGGTGGGCGCGGCAGGTGGTCGACCTCCTCGGTCAACTGGCCGACTCCGGCGGCGCGTCGCCGGAGCTGCGCTCCACCGCCCGGCAGGCGATCGCGGCCATCAACCGGGGTGTGCTGGCGTACCACACCTCCGCCTGAGCATCACTGTCGGTCATCGCCGCCGGCGAATCGACGCATCGGACGGTCACCGCAACAGCACCCCCTGAACAGGCCCGGGGGGTGCTGTTGCGCCTGCTCAGGCCACCCCTGATCATTGCCCGGGCGCGTCCTTTACGCGCCGGTAACTGATGGGGAGAAGGCCGCCGTGGCGGAGATCAATCACTTTGAGTACGGGTGGATCACGCCCGCGCTGAGCTACGCGCTGTCCGTGCTCGGTTCGGTCCTCGGGCTGGTGTGCGCCGGGCGTATCCGCACGGCCGACACCGCCGGCCAGCGTGCCTGGTGGGGTCTGCTGGCCGCCTGGGCCCTGGGCGGCACCGCCATCTGGGCGATGCACTTCATGGCCATGCTCGGCTTCGCCGTCGACGGCACCCGGATCCGGTACGACGTGCCGCTCACCGCCGCCAGCACGGCCATCGCCGTGGTGGCGGTCGGCATCGGCCTGGCGATCGTGGGCACCGGCCGGCTGAACCCGGTGCGGCTGGTCGCCGGCGGGATCTTCACCGGTGCCGGCGTGGCCGCGATGCACTACACCGGCATGGCGGCGATGCGCCTGAACGGCAGCCTCGGCTACGACACCACCCGGGTCGCCCTCTCGGTGGTGATCGCCGTGGTCGCGGCCACCGTCGCCCTGTGGCTCGCCATGACCGTCCGCCGGCCGCTGGCGATCGCCGCGTCCGCGCTGGTCATGGGCATCGCCGTGAACGGCATGCACTTCACCGGCATGAGCGCCCTCTCGGTGCACCGGCGCGAGGGCACCGCGACCGACGTGATCGGCACGGGAATGAGCACCCTGCTGGTGCCGATCGTGCTGGCGGTCATCTTCGGGGTGGTCGGTCTGCTCTACGCCCTGCTCGCCGCGCCCACGGACGACGACCGGGCCGCCGCCGCGTACCTGGACGCACGGCGGGTCCCGGAGCCGGCGGCGGCGACGCCAGCCGCCGCCCCCGACCCGGTCGGGCTGCGCGCCCGATCGACCCTCGGCCAGCCCGGCACCCCGTTCCCGTCCCGCCGGGAGATGCCGCCCCGCTGACGCGAAACGCTCGACCCACCACCCGGCCGCCACCGGAGGGTCGGGGCGTAGGTGACCTACCTTGGGCGAATGGAGTTCGCCACGGGCGCCGTCGAGTGGGGCACCGTGCCCGACTGGATCGCCGGGATCGGTTCCGTCCTGGCCTTCGCCGGGCTGGCGTACGGCCTCTGGTGGGAGATCCGGCAGCGGCGCCTCGACCGGGAAGACGCGATGGCGCACCAGGCCAGGCTGATCATGGGTGTCGCCGGGGCGGATGCCGCGGGCCAGGTGAGCGCTCTGGTGATGAACAACAGCTCTATGCCGGTGTACGGCGTCGAATGCCAGATCTTCGCAGCTCCTCCGCCTCCCCGGTACGGCGGTGGTGCCCCGCCGGCGAGGCGGCATGTCGGCTCGACGACGTTCGCGCGCATACCGGCGGGCGAGTCGCAACAGAACACGGTGGACTGGTCTCAGCTCACCGACAAGGCGCCACAGAGCGGCGACACGTTCTCGATCACGATGATGTTCGTCGACGCAACCGGTCTCGTGTGGACACGCAGTGACGCGGGCGCCTTGCGGCGGGTCGTCTGACGCCTGATCGGCGGAGGTCGCCGGGGGCTTCTGTCGGGGAGAGCGGAAGTTCTGCGAGCCCGCCGGGAAGTATCGACGAGCTTGAGGAAAGGACGCTAGGCTGCGACCACCTCTCCATCGACGCAAGGAGATGCCGTGGCGCGCCGTACCGGCAAGCCCTCCTACCTGCTCCCCGCGCGCGACACGCGCCGCAACCGGATCGGGCGTCTCGCGGCCGTCGTCACGGCGATCGGGCTCGCGGCCGCTCTCCTGGGAGGCGCCGTCGGCTACACCGTCGGGCGTCCGGACCCCATCGACTCGAGCATCACCGAGATGCGGGAGGCCGAGGCACGGCGGGACACCCAGCAGATCGCCGAGTTGACCACGATGGCCCGTCGCCTCAGCGACGAGATCTCGCCCATCCTCACCGCCCTGCAGGCGGACACGCCCAGCGGCCAGCAGGCCGACGCCGAACAGGCCCGCCAGTGGCAACAGGCCGTGCGTCAGGCGGCGCAGCCGTTGGCCGACCCGCCGTCGGGCACCACCGCGACCAACGTGGCACGGGGAGGGCTCCGGGTGGCCCTCGACCAGGCGGCACTCGCCGTCGACACCTACCTGCTCGCGGTCACCGGTCCGGCTGCCCAGCGGGCCGCCCTGACACAACTGGCGACGCGACAGGCAACCCAGGCGGCGGCGACCTGGTCCATCGCCGCGACCCAGCTCGATCAGATCAACATCGACGCCGGCCACGGCCACCAGCACGTCCACCTCGAGACCGGTCCCGGCGGCGACGCTTTCGCCCCCGACGGCGCCGCGGAAGGATCCGGCGGGTGACCGACGGGCAGCACCAGCCCGACCGATGACGTGCTACCAGGATGCGGGCCAGTGCTCCGCCCTTTAGGGCGGGGGTGAA
>NZ_JBQXEO010000044.1:0-22340 GCF_052601155.1 Micromonospora yongxingensis | reverse complement strand
ATAGGGCGGAGAGATCGTCAATCGTACGGGTCCTTCGGGGCGGTCACCTGTCGCCAGAAGTCGACCTCGATGTAGGGGATTTCTTCGTCGTTGACCGGGTCCCGGGTGAGGCGGTCGGTGTATCGGCCGGTGACCTGGATCCAGGTGTCGTTGGCCAGTCCGGTGGGCGCGTTGCCGGACATGCCGAGTTTCACGGGCCGGCCGTCGGCGGCGCAGCAGGACATGACCATGCGGGCGAGGATCGGTTGCCCGTCGGGTCCCGGCGTGACGAATCCGGTGAGCTCTACCCGACGGTTGCCGATCGACTGGCCCTTGTCGAACAGGGCGCGGGCAGCGTAGTCGAGCACGGTGGTTCGTGCCGGATCGCCGGCGGGCAGGGGTGGGTAGTCGTCGCCGTAGTCCTGTTGGGTGGTGAGGGCGGTGCCCGCCTGGCCGGCGGCGTACGAGCCGAGGGCGGGCGGGGCTACCAGCAGTAGGCCGAGGGCGGGGAGGATCAGCAGCCAGGCGACTCGTGGTTCGTGGTGGGCGTGTTCGTCGTGGGTCACCGCGGCCGGTGACCCACTCGTGGCTTGTTCGGCATTCGCGGCCTCCCGGTCGTCCGGGTTGGTCCGGTCGGCGGTCGTCCCGGGATCTGGCCGCAGTTCGTACCACAGGGTCATCACGGCGGCGACGATCAGCAGCAGGCTGGTGGCGATCAGGAACGGCCGCAGCTCTTCCTTCACGTAGCGCAGGTAGAGGTCCGTGACGCTGGCCTGCAGAACAGCGGCGGCAAAGAAGATCATGATGCAGGCCTGGGTCAGACGGTTCACAGCAGCACCATCCCGGTGATGACGGCGACCGTGACGGCGACCGCGAAGGTGGCCGGCGCGAATCGGGCGGCGAAGCGCCGGCCGAAGATGCCGGCCTGCATGGAGATGAGTTTCAGATCGACCATCGGGCCGACCACCAGGAAGGCCAGCCGGGCGGTGAGAGAGAACTGCGACAACGAGGCAGCGACGAACGCGTCCGCCTCGGAGCAGATGGACAGCAGCACCGCGAGCCCCGCCAGGGCGAGCACGGAGAGCACCGGCTGGTCGGCGAGGGTCTGCAGCCACCGTTCGGGGACGAGGACGTTGATGCTGGCTGCGGCCATCGCGCCGATGACGAGGAAGCCGCCAGCGTGAACCACGTCGTGTCGTACGGCGGACCAGAACATCTCCCCGCGTCCGAGCCCGTCCAGATCGGGTCGGTGCGGAAGCCGGATCCAGTCGGCGCGACCGAGGCGCAGCCACAGCCAGCCCATGACCATGGCGACGATCAGGCTGGCGGCGGCACGGCCCAGGACCATTTCAGGGTTGTGGGGAAAGGCCACGGCCGTGGCGGCGAGCACGATCGGATTGATCGCCGGCGCGGCGAGCAGGAACGCCAGCGCGGCCGCGGGCGTGACCCCTCGGCGGATCAGCGAGCCGGCGATCGGCACCGCACCGCACTCGCAGCCGGGTAGGACCACGCCGGCGGCACTCGCCACCGGGACGGCGAGGGCGGGGTGCTTCGGCAGGGCCCGAGCCCAGAACGAGCGGGGAACGAAGACCGCGATCACGGCGGACAGCAGCACCCCGAAGACCAGGAAGGGCACGGCCTGCACCATGACCGAGACGAACACCGTCGTCCAGGTCGCCAGCGACGGTGTGGCCAGCAGACCAGCCAGGGGTTCACGCAGAAAGATCAGCAGGACCAGCACCGCGGCGAAGATCTCGACCGAGCCGGTCCGGCCACGACGACCTCCGTCCTCGACGGACGTGGCGTGTGGTGTTTTGCTCGGATGGTCGAGGCCCGGCCGATCGGCCTCGGTGCTCGTGTCGGGCGGGGTTTTGCGATCGGATGCGGCCACACCGCCCCCTTCTCTTCGGTGATGTCCGGAGGTGACGTCAGTCCGGCCTGCAGGACCGGCAGGAGCCCATCCCCGAAGGTCGGAAATGGGCTCCTGCGCGGTGCGGCGATGTCAGCTGACGGTGCCGATGGAGACGGCGCCGCGGCCGACGACCGCGCCCTCGGTGGTCACGACAGCCAGCTCGCCGAACAGCTCGCGCCCAGCGCCCGGCGTGGAGTGGGCGGTCACGGTGCCGGTGAGGGTGGCGGTGGCGCCGTTGGGCAGGGTCAGCGGGGTGCTCGGGGTGGCGAGCGTGCCCAGCGACGGGGCCGAGAACGAGTCCCGGTAGTCGTAGGCGGTGCTGGTGTTCGGCCCGTCGACGGCGTACCCGTCGACGACGACGCGGTAGGTGCCCTCCGGCGGGTTGGCAACGGTGACGGCTTCCTCGGAGTCGCCGTCGGCTGCCTGCCCGACCTGGACGTCACCGCGGAACACGGTCAGGTCCAGATCCGCGCCCAGGTTGGCGGTGTTGCCGATCCGGGCGGTGAAGCTGGTGGCACCGGCCGGAACGTCCACCAGATACTCCTGCTGGGCGCCCTCGGCGATGGTGGGCCGCTCGGCGTGCACGCTGGACAGTGGACCACCCTGACCGGTCACCGCGACCGGGCCGAAGGTGTTGGTCAGCGTCCAGTTCGCCGGGGTCGGCTGACCGGCGGTGACCGACGGAAGCTCGATCACGGACGGCTCGACGGTGACGCCCTGCACCCGGGCCTGGAGCTGGAACGGGTTGTTCAGCGCCGGCGAGGTCCGCCGCGACTCCACCTCGATCTCCCAGACCCCGGCGATCGGGTTCTGGTAGTCCCGCTCCTGCGGCTTGCAGGCGGAGGCGTCGGAGAAGTTGGTGTAGCAGGCGGTGCTCGCCGTGCTGTCGACCGGCACGCCGTACGGGTTGATGGCGATGAACCGGGTCTGCGACCCGGTGGCGATACCGGACAGGTTCACCTGCAGTGCACCGGCGCCGGCCGGCACGCTGACGAAGTACGAGGTGAAGGCGTTGCGCGACACCGAGCCCTCGGCGGAGAACGAGTAGCTCGGCTTCGTGACCTCGTTGGCGGCCACCACGACGGCGGAGACCTCGAAGTCGATCACCGAGGTCTTCGGGTCGTCCACGGTCAGGATGGTGCCGTGCGCGCCGAGGGACCTCGGCTTGGCGGTGACCGGGATCGAGACGGCCTTGTTGAGCGGCAGCGCGACCGTCTTGGGAGCGGTGAAGGTGCCGTCGTTGCCGCGCAGGGCCAGCTTGTGGCTGACGGTGCCGGCCGGGCCGCTGGTCCGGGTCACCTTGACCTGGTAGGTCCGGCTCTGGCCGACCTTCGGTCCACCCTCGGCGGAGGTGCAGCGGTTGTAGACGCCGGCGCCGCGGTTGGGGTTGGGGACGAACTTGCTCAGCTCGCGGTCGTAGCGGGTGAGGTTCTCCGACAGCTCGGTGCAGACCGGGGCGTCCGAGACGTAGGACCGGGTCTCGACGGTCTTGCTGAGCAGCTTCCACGCGCCCGGCACGTTGAACATGCCGTAGCCCTGCGCGTACGTGGCGACATCGGCGATCGGCTTGGCGGAGGTATAGATGGCCCGGCGCAGTGCCGCCGGGGTGACACCCTTGTCGGTGGCCTTGGCCGCGGACAGCAGCAGCGCGGCGGCGCCGGTGGCCTGCGGGGAGGCCATCGAGGTGCCGTTGAGCATCTGGTAGCCCGGCGGCAGCGGATAGCCGGCCTCGGGGACCGGGTTGCCCGGCTGCCAGGTCGGCGCGGTGGAGATCGCCGACCCCGGGGCGGTGATGTTCGGCTTGAACCCACCGTCCTCGCGCGGGCCGCGGGAGGAGAAGTTGAACAGCGCCTTGTTCGTCCGCACCACGGAGCCGTAGTTGGCCAGCCAGGTGTCCCTGCTGATGTTCGCCGCGACACTGACCACGTTCTCGGCGACCGACGGGTCGCCGACGGTGTTCACGCCCGGACCGGAGTTGCCGGCCGAGATGAACAGCTGCACGCCGTACGTGCTGATCAGGTCGTTGTAGAGCTGCGCACGGGCGTTCGCGCCGTCGTTGAGCGTCGGCAGCCCGCCGATCGACATGTTGACCACGTCGACGTGACGGTTGATGACCAGGTCGGCCATGCCGGTGGTCAGCGCGGCGGCGGTGCAGCCGCCACCCCACGAGCAGGCGCGGGCGGAGACGAGCTTGGCGCCCGGGGCGGCACCGTCGAAGGCGGTGTTGCCGAGCATGTCGTTGGCGGCGGTGATGCCCGCGACGTGGGTGCCGTGGGTCGCCTCGATGATGCCGATGTTGACGTAGTCGGCGTACGGGCCGGGCTTGCCGTCGGCCGGGTCGATGTCGACGTCCTCGCGATACTCGACCACGAAGGGCATCTGGTCCCGCACGGCGGTGGCGGAGTTGTCGGTGCCGAAGTGCCCGACGTCGAACTTCTCCCGGTACGGGCGCATCATCGCCTCGTCGGTGAAGCTGTTGTCCTGGTCGACGTCGACCCAGATGTCGTGGGTCTCGGGGTTGTAGAGGACGCCCCACGCGTCGGTGGTGTCCCCGTCCCGGTTGACGTCGCCGCCCGGGTCGCTGGGCGCGGTGATCGACTCTCGGAACAGGTTGAACCGGTACGTCCCGGCGGGAGCGGTCCAGGTCGCGCCACCGGCGGTGAACGACGGGCCGGTCGCCTCGGTGACCATCCGCCGCCACGTGCCGTCGTTCTCGGTCACCGGGTCCGTCGCGGTGACCCAGTCGACGATCTTCCGCTCGCCGGTCGTGGTCTTCTGCAACGCAGGCTGGTCCAGGTCGATACCGGAGTCCATGATGCCGATGGTCACGCCGCGACCGTCCCACTGCGGGTGGGCCGCCTTGAACGTCTCCGCGCCGGTCTCGTTGGTCGGCATGTAAGGGTTGACCGCGCCGGTGCCCGCGCCGGGACCCGCCAGCGTGGCGGCCTGCTTGGCGGCCGTGGCGCCGTTCGGGGCGACCTCGGGGGCGGGGTCGGGCCGCTGGATCGTCTCGTCGAGGTCGACTGCGGATACGCCCGGCAGCGTTGCGGCCTTGAGCACCTTTGCCGTCGGCACCGTGGCCAGGACGTAGCCGATCTGGTCGAAGCGGCGGTTGACGGCGCCGCCCAGAGCCGTCACGCCGGCCGCGACCTGGCCGGCCTCGCCCTTCTCGGTGGCGACGATCAGGGTCACGGTCGGCGCGTGCTTCGCCTCGGCCTCGGCGAGGAGCTTGGCGTCGTGCGAGCCCAACGCCTCGGCGGGGGTGGCCTGCGGAGTGTCGGGTGCGGAGGGAGCGGCGCTCGCGGTGGCGGCACCGCCCGTCACGGTCATGGCACCGGCGGCCAGGACCGATGCGAAGAGCGCGGCAGAGATACGCCTGCTCGGGTTGCGGGGTTTGCTCACGTTCTCTTTCCTCCAGAGAACAGGGCCCTGTTGGTGCAGGGCACGTGTGAGCGAATCCTTCGCGGTGTTGGTAGTCAATGTCGATAGATGTCTCGACGTTGTAATGTCTCCGTGACATCGCCAGCACGCCCATCGTTGATACGAAGGGGATCGACCGCCAAGGCCTTTGAGGACGATGCCCTGACCAAAATCGGTCGTCGCTGCCCGCTGGGCGAACGGGTTCAGGGTTCGTCGCTCACCGATCGGGTTGTCAGGACGCGAGCGGGGCCGAATGTCATGCCAAGCGGACGGCCCGGATGACGTCGGCCTGACCGACGTCACCGGCCAGGCCGACGTCGGCGAGTTCCGCCAGCAGGTCGGCGGCGGCGACCACGTTCCAGCGATAGTCAACCGCGCTCTCCCGTACGGCCGATCCGTTCGCGCCGAGGACGCGGTAGCGCATTCGCCAGCTCACCGCGTCCGGACCTGCCGGCTCGGCGCCGCCGGATCCTTCATAGACGTATCGGCCGACCTTGACGCTACCGAACGTGACCTTCGGGATCGGTATGGCCTCCGCGGGCGGCTGCAGATTGAGCACCAGTGGCGCGCCGGGCAACAGTCGGGCGGCGACGCGTCGCAGGAGCTCCCGTCGCTCAGACGGGGTGAGATGTCCGATCATGTTCATTGCCAGAACGGCGCCCAGCCGGTCCGGCAGTTCGATGCTGAGAGCGTCCGCGGCCACGACCGTGACTCGGGCCCGTAGGTCCGCGTCGTCGACGATCCGGGCGAGCAGCACTGCACGCAGGACCGACGACGGCTCGACCGCCAGCACGTCGACATCCGGGAGAGCCGCTGCCAGCACCATCGTGCCCAGCCCGGTCCCGGCACCGATGTCCACAGCCTGTGCCTCGGACCAGACCGCACCCCGCAGGGCCGCCGTTACCGGGGCGCGTAGCGCCTGCCACGCCGGCCCGCTGAGGATGTGCAGGAACTCCCCGGACTCCTGGTACTCGTCCGTCACGCCGCCTCCTGTCGGTTCTGCGCCTTATCGGTACTCGTTTCTATTTTCACTATCGCACGTTGGTCGATGGCGCCCTCTCCCGGAGCGGGGCCCGTGGTCGCTGGCCCGCAACGGCGGAGAGGTGGCGTCGGGAGATGGCGCGGCGGCGGTGATGCTGGACGACGCATAATGGTCGACGAGCAGGGCCGGCGGAGCGTCGGAAGCGGTAGGCCGGCGGCGGCCGAGATCACGGGAGGGTGGCGGCCACGGTGAACCAGGCGATGCCGAATGTGACCCGGAACACCCGGCAGCGTGGGGAGGTGCTGGCGCTGTTGCGTGAGGTGGAGGGCTTTCACTCGGCGCAGCAACTGCACCAGATGCTGCTGGCGCGCAAGGCGGGGGTCGGCCTGACCACTGTTTACCGGACACTGCAGTTGCTGGTGGATGCCGGCGAGATCGACTCGACTCGGCTGCCGGGCGGCGAACAACTCTTCCGCCGGTGCAGCCAGAGCAAACATCACCACCACTTGGTCTGCCGGGACTGTGGGCGCACGGTCGAGGTGGCCGGACCGGCTGTGGAGCGGTGGGCCGACCAGGTTGCGGCGCAGCACGGATTCATCGACGTCGGCCACACCTTGGAAATCTTCGGCACCTGTGTGGAGTGCGTGCGCTGATCTGTACGGCGGATTATTTGGTGAGAACCAGGGCCGGAGGGTCCGGAAGAACCTGACCCTCCCGGGTCGCTGCGTGGGAGCCGAGCGCGGCAGCAGCGGGCTGACGCCGCACCCAGTGCTGGGTTCAGGTCCCCGCCTTCCAGGTGAGTGCCCTAGCTGCAAGCCACCCCGGAATGAAGGCGCTTCCAATGCCCTCCGCCGCGGATAACGCCGAGTAGTGCTCCGATGGCCGAGGGGCGCAGTTGTGTTCCGGTTCCGGCCTCGCTCCCCGGGGGTGTTCCAGCGGAGCCGAGTACGAACTGCTCTCTATGGGGCTTCCTGCGCCAGGCTTTCCTGCCCCCCGGCCGATCGAAGTGACACGACTCCGGCGTGGTCACGTCGGGCATAACCGTGCACGGCCAGGGCGGTCGGTCCGTCCGCCGGGGCTCGCAGCTCCAGCCAGAAGGTCAAGCGTGGCCAAGTGCGGGGGCATCCCGGATTCTCACATGAAAATGGGAACCGTTACCGTGTGGCTGACCCCTCGTGAGGAGATCCTTCATGGCTGTACCGAAGCGCAAGCTGTCCCGGTCCAACACCCGCCACCGCCGAGCGCAGTGGAAGGCAACTCTGCCCCACTTGAGCCCCTGCCCCTGTCCCCGCAAGGAGATGGTGGTGCCGCACCGGGCCTGCACGCACTGCGGCGTGTACAAGGGACGTCAGGTGGTGGATCAGCCGTGACCGACCGGCTGCCGGTGACGGTGCTGTCCGGGTTCCTCGGTGCGGGCAAGACGAGCCTGCTCAACCATGTGCTGGCCAACCGGGATGGGCTGCGGGTGGCGGTGATCGTCAACGACATGAGCGAGGTGAACATCGACGCCGCGCTGGTGCGCGATGGTGGGGCGCTGTCGCGGACCGAGGAGCGGCTGGTCGAGCTGACCAACGGCTGCATCTGCTGCACACTGCGAGATGATCTGCTCAACGAGGTGGCCCGGTTGGCTCGGCAGGGCCGCTTCGACTACCTGCTGATCGAGTCCAGCGGCATCTCCGAGCCGATGCCAGTGGCCGCCACGTTCGCCTTCGGGGTGGAGGACGGGCGGGTGCTCGACGACCTGGCCCGCCTGGACACCACCGCCACCGTCGTCGACGCGGCGGGCCTGCGGAGCATGATCGAGGCGGGGGAGACCCTGGAGGCGCGTGGGCTGGCGGCCTACGACGGGGACGACCGGGGCATCGCCGACCTGCTGGTCGATCAGATCGAGTTCGCCGACGTGCTGGTGCTCAACAAGACCGACCTGCTCACTCCCGGCGATCTGGCGGTGGTGGAGGCGTTGCTGACCCGCCTGAACCCGGCCGCCCGACAGGTCCGTGCCGTGCACGGCCGGGTGGCCCCGGCGGAGATACTGCACACCGGTCGGTTCGATCTGGCGCAGGCGGAGACGGCGCCCGGCTGGATCGCCGAGCTCAACGGCGGGCACGTGCCGGAGACCGAGGAGTACGGCATCTCCAGCATCGTGTTCCGCGACCACCGGCCGTTGCACCCGCAGCGGCTGTGGGATCTGCTGGCCGACGGCCTGGAAGTGTTCGGCGTGGTGCGGTCGAAGGGGTTCCTGTGGCTGGCCAGCCGCCCGGACGTGCAGGCACTGTGGTCGCAGGCCGGCCCCTCCGGCCGGTGCGATCCGATCGGTGTGCCGGTCGTGGTCTCCGGAGAGTGGCCGGAGGATCCCGACGAGCGGATCGAGCTGGAGTCTCGCTGGCATCCGGTTTTCGGGGACAGGCAGCAGGAACTCGTCCTCATCGGTGTCGACCTGGATCGCCAGGGCCTTACGGCCGCCCTGATCGCCTGCCTGCTCACCGACACCGAGATCGCCGCCGGACAGGATGCCTGGCGGGAACTGCCCGACCCGTTTCCCTCCTGGGACCTGAGCGACCTGCACGAACACGACCATGTCGACCCGGCTCAGGTCTGACCATCTCGACCACCCGGACTTCGGACGATGCCACCCGGTGGCGGCCCAACCGGGAACCATGATGCGCCGCTACGAAAGCGGCCGCAGCGCGCCATGGTGGACGACTGACGCCCACCATCGAGCTGCTCAGCGCCCTTCCTGAGGAGCCCGGACGGGCCAGGCGGTCCTGGCGTCGCACAGCGTCCGACCAGCAGCGCCAGGGGCGGCGATGCCCGGTGAGAGTCAGACCCCCGCGAGGGTGGTTCACGGCCCGCCGGGCGTGTCCGCTGCCTGCTGGTCGCCGACGTTCATACACGGCGGCCGGTGCTCAGACCAGGTCCGCCGGAGCGTCGAGCGCCTCCGGCAGGGCCGCCGCCTCAGCGGGGATGTCAGCGCAGCGGCGCGCCTCGTTCCTGAGGGGACCGACCACGTGTCGCGGCCGACTCGCCCCACCGCGACGACTCGGCCGCAGATCATCATCCGGGCGATACCGCAGGCATCCCGCCGACGCCGCTGACGGTCGACCGCGAGCCAGTCGTCCGGGGGCAACCCGATCGCGGTCGACCGTCAGCTGCCCAACCCGGTCGTGCCGGGCGGCGTCGACCAGCTGCGGCGCTGGTCGGTCCAGCCGATGGTCACGTGCCCCGAGGCCCACGGCGGGCGTACTTCTGGCGGAACTTCTCGACCCGGCCTGCGGTGTCGAGCAGGCGCTGCTTGCCGGTCCAGAAGGGATGGCTGGCGGACGAGATCTGCACGTCGATGACGGGGTAGGTGTTGCCGTCGGTCCACTCGATCGTCTGGTCGCTGGTGGCGGTGGAGCGGGTGAGGAACGCGAAGTCGGCGCCCTTGTCGCGGTAGACGACGGGTCGGTAGTCGGGGTGGATTCCGGGCTTCATGCGGGTTGCGCTCCTTCGGTTTCGGTGTCGGTATCGGCCAGTTCCTCGGTGTTGAGGGGGAAGCAGCCGGCGAACGGGTCGTGGTAGGCGCGCCAGATTTCTTCGCCGTCGGCGAGTTCGGCGTCGGTGAGCAGGCAGCGGGCGAGGGTGCGGTGCAGCTCGACGGGGTCGGCGTCGAGGCCGACGAAGACCAGGTGCTGGTGGCGGTCGCCGTAGTAGGGGTCCCACTCGAGGGCGGCGGCAAGGCGGCGCTGGTCTTCGACGTGCTCCCAGCGGTCCTCGGGCAGGCTCACCAGCCAGTGTCCGAGCGAGCCCATGGCCAGACCGCCACCGGCGAACTCCCAGGCCACCACGGTGTCGGGTTGGCTGGCAAGCCAGAGGTGACCCCGGGAGCGGATCATCTCGGCGTTGACCTGCTCCAGTACGTCGTGCAGGCGTTGCGGGTGGAACGGGCGGCGAGCGCGGAAGACGGCGGAAACCACACCGCAGTCGGATTCCGGCTCGTGTGTGCCCAGCGTGTAACCCTGCAGACCTCGGGCGAGCAGCCCGGGGGTCTCTGGCCGGTGCCGATGGGTGTGTCGCAGCTGGCGAGTCAGCGTGCTGGCGTCGACGACGTCACCGTCGACGCGGATGTGCACCGCCCACGGCGCCATCCGCTGCAGCAGGACCGACAGCCGGCTGGTGTCGAACTCGCCCTCCCGGGAGTGCCCCCAGAGCACCAGCGTGTCGGCGTACTCGATCTGGCGGACCACGACGTCGGCGAGCGCGCGGTCGTCGTCCTCCGCGGCATGGATGCCCAGTGCGGCGAGGTCGTCGGTGCTGGCGAGGCCGTCGAGCAGGTGTTCGGCGTCGAGGACGGTCACGTAGGAGTCGACGCGGATGAGTTCGGTGATCGGTGCGCCGTCGACGAGGCAGTGGGAGCAGGCGGCGGCGACCGCCTCTGGCTCCACCACTTCGGGCAGCATCAGAACCAGGTCGCGGCCGGGATGGCTGCGGGCGAGTCGGACGAGGGTGGGCAGCACGTCCTCACGCAGGGTGCAGGAGACACAACCGTGCCTCAGGTCGACCTGTTCGTCCTCGATGATGCCTGTGCCAGAGCGAACCACCCGACGGACGACGCCACCGCGGATCCCGGTGAGGTCATGTCGTACCAGTAGCAGTGTGGGGTCGGCGGCAAGCAATGCGCGAGCGACGGCGAAGGCCGCCGTTGGCCAGAACCCGGACAGGACAGTCAACGACGGGCGGGTATCAGCGTCCGTTGTCACGACGTGGATCGGGGCCTGTGGTGACGACGACATCGCACTCCTCTCGACGTAACTGAAAACGATTGTCATTCTAGGCACACGGAAGCTGGCGAAGCGAACGGCGGTCCCGAGCGGCGCGACGGCCCGGCTGTGGTCGTCAGTGACCCGGGGCGGGTCTGACCGAACGGATGATGTAGAACTGAAAACCGTTGTCGTTATCGTTCAGCCTGGACAAGGAGCGTTCACTGTGTCCCGACGTTGTGACGTCACCGGCGCGAAGCCGAGCTTCGGCAACGCCGTGTCCCACTCCCACCGGCGCACCCGCCGACGGTGGAACCCGAACCTGCAGAACCACCGCTACTGGCTGCCGTCGCAACGGCGATGGGTCAGCCTCACCCTGACGACGAAGGCGCTGAAGACCGTGGACCGCAAGGGCATCGAGAAGGTCGTCGCCGAGCTGCGCGCCCGGGGGGTGAAGCTCTGATGGCCCGCCAGACCGATGTGCGACCGATCGTGCGGCTGCGCAGCACCGCCGGCACCGGTTACACGTACGTCACCCGCAAGAACCGTCGCAACGACCCGGACCGGTTGGTCCTGCGCAAGTACGACCCGGTCGTACGCCGGCACGTCGAGTTCCGCGAGGCCCGCTGATGGCCAAGAAGAGCCTGGTCAATCGGCAGACGCGCCGCGAGGAACTGGTAGCCCGGCACGCCGAGAGGCGGGCGGAGCTGAAGCGGATGGTCGCCCACCCGGACACCGACCCGGACGTACGCGCCGAGGCGGTGCGCCGGCTCAGCCGGCTGCCGCGGGACTCCAGCCCGGTACGGCTGCGCTCGCGCGACCAGATCGACGGCCGCCCGCGCGGGGTGCTGACCCGGTTCGGGTTGTCCCGGGTGCGCTTCCGCGAGCTGGCCCTGCGTGGCGAGATGCCCGGGGTGCGCAAGGCGTCGTGGTGATGTCACCACGTCTACCACCGCGCGCAGGTACGCGCGGTGTGAAAGGGGAGGTATGAATGCGATGGTGAGGGCTCGCGGTTTCGCGGCCCTGGTTGCCGGGGCGGTGGTGGTCGCCGGCACGGTGCTGGCGCCGACCGCTGCGTCGGCGGCCGAGAAGGTGGTGCTGTCCAAGGGGCACACCGATGCGGTCGACGTGCACTACGAGGGTGGTGCGCTGACGTTGAAGGTGCGCGACGACACGGTCAGCCCCGCGGTGACGCGGGACCCGGCGGACGTGACGTTCCAGGTTCTGCCGGAGGCGGCGATGGCCGTTCCGGACGATCCCCGGTTCGCCTTCCTCGGGCCGGCCGGCAGCCAGGTCTGGTTGCTGCCGCTGACCCAGGATCCGGATCTGCTCTGGCCGGGTTGGAACACCACGACGCTCGGCTCGGGAGTGTTCGAGGGGAACAAGGTGCGGCTGAGCGTGGTCGATGTGCGGGGGCCGGGCAACGTCACGCTGTTCACGCAGGACTCGTTCGGCGGTCCGATCATCAAGTTCCGCTCCGACGACGGCCTGCCCGACGCCATCGATGTGCCGGTGAACACGCACGCGCACTCGAACTGGGCGTTTGGCGCGCTGGGCAGTTACACGCTGACGTTCCAGGCAGACGCGACGTTGACCAACGGCACGACGGTCAGCACCGGGCCGGTCGACTACTCGTTCGTCGTCGGCGAGCTGTCCGGCGGTGGGCCGGAGGTCGGCCTGTCGGTCAGCGGCATGGCCGACGATTACCAGCCCAACGACACGGTGACGCTCAACGCCGTGCAGACGCCGCAGACCGAGCTGGACCACTACCACTGGTTCAGCAGGTGCCCCGGTACGGACGACTGGACCATCATCGCGGGTGAAGTTGGTGCGAGCTACTCGTTCACGGCCACCCGGGAGCTGAACGCCTGCGAGTACGTGGTCAAGCTGTACGGCGACGCCCACGACGTGGTCGCGACCAGCGAACCGGTGGCTCTCTGGGTGGCGTTCCCGCCGCAGGAGCCGGGCTCCTCGCAGACGATCACCGCATCGATCGACGAGACGCAGGGTTCTCTGGTGATCAGCGTCAACCCGGACGACCGTGCCGTGGTGCTGCCACCCGCGCTGCTCACCGCCGGCGGTGACCGGTGGGAGAGCAACGGTGAACTCCGCCCGGTCACGGTGACCGACACCCGCGCCGGCCGACCAGGGTGGAGCGCATCGGGGCAGATCCCGGCCGACTTCGCCGGGCCGGATGGTGCGACGTTCAGCTCCGGCTACCTCGGCTGGAGCCCTCGGGTGATCGCCCAAGGCTCCGGGCAGGGCGTGGTCGCTGGTCCGGAGGTCGCGCCGTACGTCGTCGGAGCCGACGGTGGCCTGGGCAACAGCGCGGTGCTGGGCTCGGCGCCGGGGGGTGCCGGGCGGGGCACCGCGCAACTGGGCGCGGGATTGCGGCTGAGCCTGCCCACCGAGACGACCGCGGGGACCTACTCCGCGACCCTCACCCTCACCGCGATCTGATCGCCGAACCCGTCCGGTGGCCCGGCGCTGAACCGCGCCACCGGACGGTCGCCGGGTGGGCGGGCCGTTGCCGCGACCCGCCCACTCCGCCTCACCCCTCGCATCCAGGAACGGAACCCCATCCCCGCCATGCGCCTGCTCGCCGCCATCGCCACCGGCATCGTCCTGCTCGGCGCGGCCCCGGCACCGCCTACGCCCCCTGCGCCGTCGGCGCCGCCGGCCGTGACCTGGGGCGTGGCACCGTCGAGTGCGAAGGGCCCGAACGGCCGGCCAGCGTTCACCTACAAGCTCGACCCCGGTGCCACCCTGACCGACTACGTCGCGGTCACCAACCACTCGGCGCGTCCGCTGACCCTGAGCCTCTACGCCAGCGACGCGTTCACCACCGGGCAGGGCGGGTTCGATCTGCTGGCCGGTGGTCAGAAGCCCACCGACGTCGGCGCCTGGGTCCGCTTCACCAGCGGCACCGTGACCATCCCGTCCACGTCCCGCCTGGACATCCCGTTCACGCTCACCGTGCCGGACAACGCCACGCCCGGGGACCACGCCGGAGGGATCGTCGCCTCGCTCGCCGCCACGACGGCGGACGCGCAGGGCAACCAGGTCGCCGTCGACCACCGGGTCGGCGCGCGGATCTACCTGCGGGTGACCGGCGAGCTGCAACCGGCGCTGATCGTCGAGGACCTTCGGGTACGGCACACCGGCTCGCTCAACCCCCTCGCCGGTGGCACGCTCACCGCCACCTTCACCGTCCGCAACACCGGCAACGTTCGGCTGAACGGGCAGCCCACGCTCGCCGCGGCCGGCCCGTTCGGCCTCGGCCGGCGCTCGGTCGACGCGACGGCCCTGCCGGAGATCCTGCCCGGCGGCGAACTGACCGCCACCGTACGCATGACGGGCGTGCCGCCACTGTTCCGGCTGACCGCGAGCGCCGCTGTCACACCTGCCGCCGTGGGCGACCAGGTCCTCGACCCGCAGCCGGCGGTCGACACGGCCCGGGTCTCCTTCTGGGCGGTGCCCTGGCCGCAGATGGTCCTGCTGGTCCTGCTCGCCCTCGTCGGCTGGGCGCTGATCGCCGCCCGCCGCCGGCGGGCCCGACAGATCGCCCGGGCGGTAGCCGCCGCCCGGGAGGAGGGTCGTGCAGAGGCCAGCCGGGAGACCGAACGGACCTCGGACGGCCGGGAGGCCGCCCTCCCTACCGCGATCGGTGCGGGCCCCCGGGCCGGCGGTGACAGCGGGCCGCGGGATCGCCCGGCTCCGGACGCTGATCGTCGCGAACCGGGCGACAACAACCGACGGCCGGACATCGACCGAGCGGTGAAGGACGAGGGATGACACGACTGTGCCGAACCGAGGGTGCCCGGCCGGCCCTCTCGATCGCGTCGGGCGGCGTCAACGCCGCGAGTCACGTCATCACGGCGCGGCACGACCTGGACCAACTACTACGAAGCCGTCTGAGGAGCATGCAATGAGGATGAGAACCATGCGCGCCGGCGCCGCCGGTCTTGCGCTGGCCGTACTGACGTTGGCCTTTGGTGGTGTGCCGGCGGCCGCGGAACCGGGCGCGGTCACCGCGGCCGGCGCGGACCTGGTCTCCGTCGCGCTCGACGGCGACTCGATGTCGCTGCGGCTGCGCGATGCCGCACAGGTGTCCCGCGACGCGGCCGGACACGACCCGGCCGAGGTGGTGCTCGGCCCGGATGGCGGGCTCGCCGGCCGAGTGCCGGCAGGCAATGCCTTCGCCTTCCTCGGTTCGCCGGGGCACGCCGTGTGGTCACTGTCCGCCGGCGACACCCGGTTCCCAGCGCTGGACACCACCGAGGTACGCCCCGGCGTCGTCACCGACGACACGGTGGCCCTCACCCTGCGTTCGGTCGAAGGGCCGGGAACGTTCACCTCGTACACCCTGACCGGTCTCGGCACGGCGACCCCGCTCCTCGGCAGCGGCCCGGGCTTGACGCGGACGGTGCAGCTGCCGGTGGCGACACGCACCGGCGGAGTGGTCTGGGCCTTCGACGCGGCCGGTGACTACCGGCTGACCCTGGCCGGCTCGGCCACCCTGCGCTCCGGCCAGAAGGTCAGCGCAGAAGCGACGTACCGGGTGCGTGTCCCCACGATCAGCCCGGTCGAAGAGGCGCCGCTACCGGCTCCGGCGAAGCAGGCGCCGGGGTCCGAGGAGCAGTCGGCAGCGCGCGCACTCGCCGCACCCGCCGCTGCGCCGAAGCCCGCCGCAGCCGCACCGGCAGCCGCGAAGGCGGCGGCCACCACCGCCACGGGATCCCGCCAGGTGATTGCCGACGGGCACGTCGACATGGGCCCGCAACTGTCCGGAGACAGCTGGACGATCCGGATCAAGGACGACCGGACCAGCCCTCCCGTCTGGCGGGAGACCGCCGACGTGGTCCTGCAGGTCAAGGACAACGCGAAGATCACGGTGCCAGCCGGGGCCGACTTCCTCGGCAAACAGGGCGACGCCGTGTGGCTGCTGCCGCAGTCCCAGCAGGCGGGCATCGTCTGGCCCGGCTGGAACACCCAGCACGAGTCCGTCGTGTCGGGTGTCAAGGGCAACGTCACCTGGACGCTGAAGGGTGTCAACGGGCCCGGCCGGTTCGCCCTCTTCCTGACCGGCTCGTTCGGCAAGGCCGACGTGCTGTTCGACTCGGCCAAGGCGTTCCCGCAGCAACTGACCGTTGCGCTGAACACCCACGCGCACGGCAACTGGGCGTTCAGCAAGCCCGGCCTGTACCGCCTCGCCGTGCAGATGAACGGCACCACCAGTGCCGGCAGGGCGGTCACCGACACGAAGACGCTCACCATCGCCGTCGGCGACAGCACCAACCCGAACAGCGGCTTCGGCTCCGGCAGTGGCAGCGGCGCCGACGGTGGTGGGAACGGCGACGGCGGCGCGGATCAGGGCGGCGGCGGGCCCCTGCCCCGTACGGGTGCCGGCTGGGTGCTGACGGCCGGAGCGGTCGGCATCGTCCTCGTGGCGGTCGGGGTCTTGCTGGTGGGGCTGGGCCGTCGCCGCCGCGCCGGTCTTGCCGATGCCGCGAGCGGCGGTGGCTGTCCCGCGGCCCTCGTGCCGTGATGTCCGGGGAGGACACGGTGCGGATGCCGCGTGTCGGAGCCGGCGTGGTTCCGGCCCTCCGGCCGAATCCACGGTTGTGGCTGATGCTGCCGCTGCTGGTCGCCCTGCTGAGTGCCGGCTGCCGGTCGGAGGTGGCATTGACCGCCAACGACGACCGGGTCCAGGTCATCACAACCACCGGCATCCTGCGGGACCTGGTGAGCAACGTCGGCGGGAAGCGGGTGGCCGTCAGTTCCCTGGTGCCGGACAGCGCCGACCCGCACAGCTACGAGCCGTCGCTGCGGGACGTCCGCGACGTCGTCTACGCCGACGTCGCGTTCAGCAACTACCTGCTCCTGGAAGAGCAGGCCGTCGTCAAGGCACTGGACGCAAACCTGCGCGACGGCGTACCGAACATCTCGCTGGCCGAGGGCGCGGTGAAGTACGCCGCGGAGATCATCCCGCTGGTCGAGGACGTGTCACTGGACACCATCTGGTTGGGCATGCGGGTGCGCGGCACCGGTGCGGCGCAAGGGGCGAACCGTTCCTCGGACGTGCTGCTCACCGCGACCGCCGCGAACGGTCCGGGCCGGATGCTCGCGTACCTGACCGAATCGTTCGGCAACCCGTCGTTCTGCGTCGACTCCGCCGACGGGTTCGACGCCGCCAACGGCTTTCGGGACGACACTGCCACGTTGCCACCCGACGCCCACACGCACATGAGCTGGGCGTTCACCGAGCCGGGTGTCTACCGGCTGACCATGCGGGCGCAGCTTGCGGTCACCCCCGAAGCCGCCCCCGTGCCCCTGGGCGAGCAGGTGTTCACCTTCGCCGTCGGGGTGGACCCGCACTCGGTGCCAGGCATGGCGGGCGCGGAGGTGCTGAACTCGGGGCACGCCGACGTCACGGTCGACCTCGACGAGCGCCGGCTCTACCTGTTCGCCGACCCGGAGGGCAGCGGCGAGGCCAACCAGCGGGTGTACGACCCGGCCAGCACCGTGATCGAGGTGCCGAACAAGGCGCTGCAGGAGGTACCCGGTGACCGGAGGTTCCGGTTCCTCGGCCGGCCCGGCACCCAGGTCTACCAGCTTCCGCAGGCGGTGCTCGGCAAGCACGTGCACGGCGAGATCGACCCGCACCTGTGGCAGAACGTCCGCAACTCCATCTCCTACACCGAGCTCATCCGGGACACCCTGATCGGCGTCGACCCGCAGGGCGCGACGGACTATCGCACGAACGCCTCGGCCTACATCCGGGAACTGGAGACGCTCGACACCCAGGTTCGGGACACCATCGCCCGCATTCCGCCGTCGCGACGTCACCTGGTGAGCACCCACGACGCGTTCGGCTACCTGGGTCAGGCGTACGGGATCCAGATCTCCGGCTTCGTCACCCCGCACCCCGCTACCGAGCCGAGCCTCGCCGACCGCCGCCGGCTCACCGAGACCATCCGCAACCTGAAGATCCCCGCCGTGTTCCTGGAACCCAACCTGGCGGCCCGATCCACCACTCTGACCGAGGTGGCGCGCGAAGAAGGACTGCGGGTCTGCGCGATCTACGGAGACACCTTCGACCGGGACGTCACCACCTACGTGGACATGATGCGGTTCAACGCCGAATCGCTGCACAACTGCCTGACCACAGACAAGTGATGGAGGAGCCAGTGACGGCAGAACGGGCGCGACGGCGCCCCCGTACGACCACCGCCATCCTGCGATGCGCGGTGGCCACGGTGATCGTGCTGGCCACGACGCAGACCCCGGCCGCGGCCCAGGAGCCGACACCGGGTCTCGGCCAGTCGATCGCCGCCGACCAGCCGCTTGCCACCGGCCGGGCGGAACTCACCACCGGGCACGTCGACATCGGCCCCCGCTACGTCGACAACCAGTGGACGCTACTGATCCACGACGGCACGCAGGCCCGACCCGTGTGGCGCAACCCCGACGAGGCCCTGCTTCGTGTCTCCGACGCCGCGTTGCAGACCGTTCCCGACGATCCGGCGTACGCCTTCCTCGGCGTCGACGCCGGCAAGCGGGTGTACGTGGTGCCGCAGGTCCAGAACTCCGACGTCGTCTGGCTCGGCTGGAACACGCAGGACCCTCGGGTGATGCAGACCATCGACCGTGGCGTCACCCTGACCCTGCTCGGCGTACGCGGACCGGGAAACCTCACGACATACCTGCAGTCGGGCAACTTCGCCGCACCCCAGCCGCTCTGGCGCTCCGCCGATTCCACCGCGCAGCCCTTCTGGGCCGAGGTCAACACCCACACCCACGCCAACTGGGTGTTCACCGCACCCGGCGTCTACCTGGTCGCGGTCCGGGCATCGGCCGACCTGGTCAACGGCGAGACGGTTTCGGCGACCCGCACGCTGCGCTTCGCCGTGGGCGACACCACCAGCGCCGACGAGGCGTTCGCCGCCACCGCGAACATCCCCACAGCAGCCGGGCAGGCACCAATCGACGGGAACCGGACCGCAGACGACGAGCCAGCCGGCACGTCCACGACACTGCTGCTCATCGCGCTGGCAGGCACGGCCGCTCTGCTCGCCGTCGGACTGGTCTTCCTGCTGGTACGCGGACGCGGCGCGAAACGCCGGGCCGAACAGGAACGCGCCGCCGCACGGTCGGAGGGCCAGCGGTGAGGGCACTCGACGTCGAAGGGTTGGACGTGGACCTCGGCGGCCGGCCGGTCCTACGGGACATCCGGCTGCACCTGGACCGGGGCGAACTGGTCGGGCTGCTGGGACCCAACGGTGCCGGGAAGACCACCCTGCTCCGCGCCATCCTGTCACTGGCCCGCACCCGCGGTGGCACCGTGACGGTGGAGGGCAAGCCGTCGCGTCCCGGCCGTTCCGATATCGGCTACGTGCCCCAGCGCCACGAGTTCACCTGGGACTTTCCCATCTCGGTCGAACAGGCCGTGATGAGCGGCCGGACCGGCCGGATCGGCCTGCTCCGCCGACCGGGCATCACCGACTGGCGAGCAGTCGGCGACGCACTGGACCGGGTACAGCTGACCGGGTTGCGCCGCCGGCCGGTCGGCGAACTGTCCGGTGGGCAACGCCAACGCGTCCTGGTCGCGCGAGCCCTCGCGCTCGCGCCGCGCATCCTGCTGCTGGACGAGCCGTTCACCGGACTGGACATGCCCACGCAGGAACTGCTGGGCGACCTGTTCACCAGCCTGGCGCGAGAGGACCGCGCGGTGCTGATGACCACCCATGATCTCGTCGCGGCGGTCGACTCCTGCACCCGTCTGGTCCTGCTCAACGGCCGGATCATCGCCGACGGGCAGCCGGCGGACCTGCAGGACGCCGAGCTGTGGACGACGACCTTCGGCGTGAGTGCGACCTCCCCGCTGCTGAAGCTCGTGAGGGCAACCTGATGTCGATCACCGAATTCCTTACCGACCTGCTCAACCCCGACCTCGCGTTCCTGCCCAAGGCGCTGGCGATCGCGGTCATGTCCAGCATCGTCTGCGGAGTCGTCGGCTGCTACGTCGTCCTGCGGGGCATGGCGTTCATCGGCGATGCCGTGGCCCACGCGGTCTTCCCGGGCATCGCGGTCGCCTTCGTCCTCCAGGGCAGCCTGGTGCTCGGTGGCGCCGTCGCCGGTGTGGCCACCGCACTGCTGATCGCGATCTTCTCGCAGAACCGGCGCGTCAAGGAGGACTCGATCATCGGCGTCTTCCTGGTCGGCGCGTTCGCCCTCGGTATCGTGATCATCTCGCAGGCCCCCGGGTACGCCGGGTCGCTGCAGCAGTTCCTGTTCGGTTCGATCACCGGTATCCCGGACCGGGACCTGTACGTCGTCGGAGGCGCCGGCCTGGTCATCCTCGGCCTGGTGCTCGCTCTGCACAAGGAATTCGTCGCGGTCTGCCTGGACCGGGAGATGTCCCGCTCGATGGGGCTGTCGGTCTTCTGGCTCGACATCGTGCTCTACGTCCTGGTGACACTGGCCGTGGTGATCTCCCTGCAGACCATCGGCAACATCCTCGTCCTGGCCCTGCTGATCACCCCCGCGGCGGCAGCCCGTCTGCTCACCGACCGGCTCGGCGTCATGATGCTGCTCGCCCCGCTGATCGGCGGCGTCTCGGCGACCGTCGGGCTGTACCTGTCCTGGAGCTACGACACACCGGTCGGCGGCACCATCGTGCTGGTCGCCACCGCGGTGTTCCTTGCCGCCTGGCTGTTCGCCCCGCGACACGGCCTCCTGACCCGACGTTGGCGACGCCCCGGCGGGCAGGAACTCGGCGATGACGCGCATCCGAGCTCTCGTCCACCTCTATCGCCGGCGAAGTAAAACGACTATCGTTTTCATTAAGCGTTGGTCCACTCGGGACCTTCGCGGGAGAGGAGTCTCTTCGTGCGTAGCACCATCCGTCATCTGCTGGCGTCGGGTGTTCTGGGAGTGGCGCTGGTCGCCACGGCCCTGCCCGCCCAGGCCGCCACCACATCTGCCGTGGTGTTCAACACCGGCCATCTCGACCTCGTCGACCTGGCCTACGAGGCCGGCACGCTGGAGGTCGGCATCCATGACGAGGACAACGACGTCGAGTACGGCGCCGACGAGGTCAGGCTGATCGTCAAGCGCCAAGCCAAGGTCATGGTTCCCGCCGACCCCGCCTTCGCCTTCCTGGGCACCCCAGGCGTGTCCAAGGTGTGGGTCCTGCCGCAGATCCAGAACACCAACCTGATCTGGCCGGGCATCGCCACCGAGGAGATCGAAGCCGGCATCTTCGCAGGCGACGCCCTGACGCTGTCCGTGCAGGCGGTTACCGGTCCCGGCCAGCTCGCGATCTACACCGAGAACGCCGTCGGCCAGCCGACCATCCTGGCTGACAGCGGCGACGGCCTCCCGGACGCCATCACGGTGACCGCCGGCGACCACACGCACGCCAACTGGGCGTTCGACGAGGCCGGCGCCTACCTGGTGACCGTGCGCGCCACTGGCACCCTGGCCGCCACCGGCCAACAGGTGACCTCCGACCCCGCCACGCTCCGCTTCACGGTCAAGGCGTGAACGTCATGCGTACCCGCAACCGGTTCTTGGCCGGTCTCCTCCTGACCGCCGCACTGCTCGCCGGGACAGCTGCGCCCGTCGCCGCAGCACCGGTGGTGCTCTCCAGCGGCCACGTCGACGTGATCGACGTCGACTACGCCGCCGGCGCGCTCACCGTCAACGTCCTGGACGGCACTGGCACCACCACCGTGGAACGCAACCCCGCCGACGTGCTCTTCCGAGTGCCGAACACCGCCAACATCACCGTGCCCGGCGGCTTGGCCTGGTCCTTCCTCGGCGCCGGCGGGCAGGCGTGGGTCCTACCGCAGTCCAACACCCCCGGACTGATCTGGGCCGGGTGGAACACCGCCGAGGTGCCCAGCGGCATCTTCCAGAACAACCGGGTCACCTTCAAGCTCACCAGCGTCTCCGGCCCCGCGGGCTTCAGCATCTACACCGTCTCCGGCGGCACCCCCACCGTGCTCTTCGACAGCGGGAACGGCCTGCCCGACAGCCTCACCGTCAACTACAACACCCACGCCCACGCCAACTGGGCCTTCGACGCCGCCGGCACCTACACCGTCACCTTCGACGTCACCGGCCAACTCGCCTCGAGTGGCGCCACCGTCAGCTCTGGCGCGAAGACCTTTACCTTCGAAGTCCTTCCCTGACGCGTCCCACCGCACCTGATCTCCGAACCCACTGTCGGTACCCGCCGCGGTAGGACGCGTGTGCCGCGGCGGATCCGATCGGCGAGAGGAGAGGGAGTACCCTCCCCGCC
>NZ_JBQXEO010000043.1:0-24069 GCF_052601155.1 Micromonospora yongxingensis | reverse complement strand
CGACCACCTGCACCAGGTCCTCCTGCTGGGCCATCACCTCGGTGATGTCCTTGTACGCCCCGGGGATCTCGTCGACGACCCCGGCGTCCTTGCGGCACTCCACACCGGCGGTCTGCGCGGCGAGATCCGTGGTGCTGAAGGTCCGCTTGGCCTGCGCCCGCGACATCCGCCGACCGGCCCCGTGGGAGGCCGAGCAGTACGCGTCCGGGTTCCCCCGACCCCGCACGATGTACGACCCGGTGCCCATCGACCCGGGGATGATGCCCAGGTCGCCCCGCCCGGCCCGGATCGCCCCCTTGCGGGTGACCAGCACGTCCACGCCGTCGTAGCTCTCCTCGGCGACGTAGTTGTGGTGGCACGAGATGGGCTCGTCGTAGCCGACCTGCGGGAAGTGCTCGCGCACCACCCCGCAGAGCAGGGCCAGCATGACGGCCCGGTTGCGCCGCGCGTACTCCTGCGCCCACCACAGGTCCCGCCGGTAGGCGTCCATCTCCGGCGTGCCGGCGAGGAACACCGCGAGGTCCCGGTCGGGCAGGTCGGCGTTGTGCGGCAGGCCCCGCGCCACCCCGATGTGCCGCTCGGCCAACTCCTTGCCGATGTTGCGCGACCCGGAGTGCAGCATCAGCCACACCCGCCCCTCGTCGGGGCCACCCTGCTCCAGGCAGACCTCGATGAAGTGGTTCCCCCCGCCGAGGGTGCCCAGCTGCCGCTGCGCCCGGGTCTCCAGCTGTGCCACCCGCCGGTCCAGCCCGGCGAACCGACCCCAGAAGTCGTCCCAGCCGGCCTGCTCCAGACCGCGGACCCGACGCGGGTCGACGGCCTTCTCGCGCTGGGCGAAGCCGACCGGGATGGTGGCCTCGATCGCGGAGCGCAGCCGGGCGAGGTCGTCCGGCAGGTCGGCGGCGGTCAGCGAGGTGCGGACCGCCGACATCCCGCAGCCGATGTCGACGCCGACGGCGGCCGGCGAGACGGCCTGCCGCATGGCGATGACCGAGCCGACCGTGGCGCCCTTGCCGAAGTGCACGTCCGGCATCACCGCGACGCCCTGCACCCAGGGCAGCGCGCCGATGTTGCGCAGCTGCCGGGCGGCCTGCGGCTCGATGGCGTACGGGTCGGTCCAGACCCGGACCGGTGCCCGGGTGCCGGCGAGGGGGGTGAATCCCATCGTGGTCTCCTTGTTCGTGCCGGCATCACCGTCACACGGTGACCGGAAATGATCGCGCCCCGGGCGGCGGGGCGCGGAAGTCGGATACGAAAAGGCCGCCGACCCGCAGGGGTGGGCGGCCGCGTCTGACGCGCTGGCGTCAGCCGTTATGCCGCCCTTGGGTGCCGGCTCTGGCCGAGACACCGGTACCGCGCGCCGGTGAGCAACGCGGCACCCGCACCTGGCGAGTGCCAGGCGGTTTCGGTGCGATGGCGCTGCGACACGGCGTACTCCCCGGGGGACTGGTCGGTTGACCTTGTGACCACGACGGTAGGCGGGCCGGGCCGCGTCCGCAATGGATATGGGGGACGCGGCCCGGCCGTGCCCGCTACCGGCCGACGACCCGGCGGGCGACCGCCAGCAGGTACTCCTTGCGGTCCAGCGGGTTGTGGTCCCAGCGTGCCCGGGTGGGAGCCGGGCCGCGCACCGGCCGGTACCGGTGGAAGACGGTCTCCAGCACGCCCTCACCCCGGGTCAGTCCCGGCAGCCGGCGCTCCAGCGTGTGCACCCGACCCGCCGGGATCTCTCCCTCCACCACGTACGACGTGCCCTGTGCGGTGCTGTCGGTCGGCACCGCGTCCAGTCGGGCGAGCGCGGGAAGCAGGGTGCCGAGGACGTCGCCCGGCACCTCCAGGCGGAACCGGTGCACTGGTTCGTGGACGCGGGTGCCGGCTCGGGTGAGCGCGGTCATCAACACCAACGGGGTGAGATTGCGGAAGTCCCCGGCGGTGCTGGACATGCTCTTGTCGAAGGTGCCGTGGGAGTGACTCTGCCGGGCCCAGTAGCCGGCGTGGGTCATGGTCACCTCGCAGTCGGGGACCTGCCAGCCGTGCGGCCCCTGGCGCAGCGTCCGCTGAACGGTCTCCTCGACTGCGGCGAAGAACGCCGGTGGCATCGAGCCCAGCTCGACGCCGAGCCGGAAGCTCACGCCCGCGCCGACCGGTGCCGGGCCCACCCGCAGCCCGACGGTCGCCAGGAACGGGTTGGGCGCCACGGCGATCACCTCGACCGCCGCGCCGACGCCGCAGAGCCGCTCCACGTGCACGGTGCTGCTCTCCCGGAACGTCACCGCCACCCCGAAGTCGTCGGCCAGGGTGGCCTGGATGACCTCCTTCTGCACCTCGCCGTAGAGCGAGAGGGTCATCTCGTGCTGCCGGTCGTCCTGTCGCAGGTTGATCAGCGGATCCTGCTCGGCGAGCTGACTCAGCGCGGCATGCGCCGCGACCCGGTCGGCGGGCCGCGCCGGGACCACCACGGTCTCCAGGGTGGGTGGCGCGAAATGACGGTCCCCGCCGGCGCGCTCCGGAGGTACGCCGACCGGATCGCCGATCCGCGCCTCCGTGAGGCCCCACAGCCGGGCGATGTGGCCCGCGCCGACCGACGACGCGGCGGCATCGGCTCCGTGGGCGACGACGCGTACCGCCGTGACCAGAGCCCCTTCGGTGACGCCGACCCGGATCCGGTCCCGGACCCGGATGGTGCCGGCGAACAGCCGCACCAGAGCGATCTTCTCCCCCGCCGGCCCGCGCTCGATGGCGAACACGGTGCCGGAGACCGGCGCGTCGGCGTCGCTCTGGACGGTGGGCAGCAGTTCGGTGATCCCGGCGATCAGCGCGTCCACCCCGGCACCGGTGATGGCCGAGCCGGCGAACACCGGCTGGACCAACGCCCGTCCGGTCCGGTCCGCGAGCGCACGGCGCAGCCGTGGGTACGGCAGCGCTGACTCGTCCGCCACCCAGTCGGCGAGCAACGCGTCGTCGTGTCCGGCGAGCAGGTCGAGCAGCCGGTCGGTGAACGTGCCGTCGCCCGGGCCGTACGGCGTGTAGTGGGCACCTCGGGTGCCCGGTGCCGTCACCGACCCCATCGCCACCACGGCCGGGGTCAGCTTCTCCGCTACGGCCCGCGACACCCGCTCCGGGTCGGCCCCGGCCCGGTCGACCTTGTTCACGAAGATCAGGGTCGGGATGCGCAGCCGGCGCAGCGTGCGCATCAGCACCCGGCTCTGCGGCTTGACGCCCTCGACCGCGGAGACCACCAGCACCGCGCCGTCGAGCACGCCGAGCACCCGTTCGACCTCGGCGATGAAGTCCGGGTGACCGGGGGTGTCGATCAGGTTGACGGTCACGTCGTCCACCACGAAGGAGACGACTGCGGAGCGGATGGTGATGCCGCGTTGGCGTTCCAGCGCCAGGGAGTCGGTGCGGGTGCTGCCCGCGTCGACGCTGCCGATCTCGTCGATCACACCGACGGCGTACAGCAGCCACTCGGTCAGGCTGGTCTTACCGGCATCGACGTGCGCCAGGATGCCGAGGTTGAGGGTTTTCACGCAGCGCCATGTCCTTCAGGTAGGTGACAGGTCCCTTCTGGTCGGACATCGACGCAGCGCGCATCGCTACTCCCTGAGGTTGGTGGCGGTTGCGGGTAGTTCATCAGCCCTTCGGACGGGCGAGCAACCGATTAACCGGGGCATCGGAACGCCCAACCGGTGCCGCGCGGGGCATGCCGCGCCGCCCTCTCAGGCACGGGGCAGGATCCGGTCTACGGCAGACTGGCCGGCATGGTGGAGACCTCCGTGCGGTTGCTGCGGCTGCTCGCCCTGCTGCAGGGCCACCGGGACTGGTCGGGCACGGAGCTGGCCGACCGGTTGGCGGTCAGCACCCGCACCGTACGCACCGACGTCGAACGGCTGCGGGTGCTCGGCTACCGGATCGAGTCACGCCCCGGTGTCGCCGGCGGCTACCGCCTCGGCGCCGGGTCCGCCCTGCCACCGCTGCTGCTCGACGACGACGAGGCGGTGGCGGTGGCCGTCGGCCTGCGGGCGGCCGCGTCCGGTTCGGTGCGGGGCATCGAGGAGACCTCGCTGCGGGCGCTGGCCAAGCTGGAGCAGGCGCTGCCGTCGCGGTTGCGGCACCGGGTGGACGCGCTGCGTACCGCGACCGTCTCCGCGGCGGCCGGCGGCCCGACCGTGGACGCCGCGACGCTCACCGCCGTCTCCACCGCCGTGCACCGCCGGGAGCGGCTGCGCTTCGACTACGCCGGGCACGACGGCACGGCGAGTGTCCGCGACGTCGAGCCGTACCGGCTGGTCTACACCGGCCGGCGGTGGTACCTGCTGGGCTGGGACACCGACCGGGCGGACTGGCGGACCTTCCGCGCCGACCGGATCCAGCCCCGGGTGCCGACCGGTCCGCGCTTCACACCCCGGGAGCCGCCGGGTGGCGACGCCGTCGCGCACGTGCTGCGCGGTGTCGGCTCGACGGCCTGGCCGCACCCCGCCCGGGTACGCCTGCACGCGCCGGCCGACCGGATGGCGCAGCGGATCCCCGCCACGGCGGGCCTGCTGGAGGCGGTCGACGAGCAGAGCTGCCTGCTGCACACCGGTGGCGAGTCGCTGGGCAACCTGGCCGCCTTCCTCGGCACCCTGGAGGTGGACTTCGACGTGCTCGACCCACCGGAGTTGCGCACCGTCATCCGGGGCGTCGCCGCCCGGTTCGGCCGCGCTGGTCAGGCGTCGTAGCAGCCGTCGCAGGGCGGGCCGAACCGGAGGCGTGGCACGCGTCGGTCTACGGTTGCGGGACCAGCCGGAAGGACTGCGCGGCGGTGCCGTTGCAGGTGTACTGGATGAGCTGGACACTGTCCGCGGTGGACGCGGCCGGCACGTCGAGGCACTTGCCGCTGTTGCGGTTGACCAGGCGGTAGTAGCCGCCGCCCTCGGACTCCGCCCGCCACTGCTGGTTGTTGCCGCCGCTGTAGGACCAGAGCTGGATGGGTGCCGAGTCGGCGGTCGACACGTTGGTCACGTCGAGCACCTGAGCGCTGTTGTTGCGGTTGTTGACCCGCAGGTAGCCGCCGCTGGTCGGCGCGAACTGGTACTGCTGCGCGGCGCTGTTGTTGCAGGTGTACTGCTGGATGGCGGTGCCGTTCGCGGTGGCGGCGGCCCGCGCGTCGACGCACTTCCCGCTCGCCCGGTTGACCACGGTGTGCCAGGCCGTCGGCGAGATCGGGCCGTCGGTCGGCGGGGGCGTCGTCGGGGGAACGTTGCCGGCCCCGGCGAGCCAGTGCAGGCCGTCGATCAGCAGCCGGTTCTGCGGCTCGCTGTCGAACGTGGACGACAGCCCGGTGTTGGTGTTGTAGTCCATCGCGTTGTGCCCGAAGTTGGCGTACAGCATTTTGTACTGCCTGTTGCTCCAGACCAGCGGGTAGTAGCCGCCGTACCAGGACTGGTTGGGATCGGTGCCGACCGGGAAGCTGGACGGGTCGACCGAGGCGAGGATGTCGATGTTCGGGTTCTGCCGCAGGTCGTTGCTCCAGGAGTACCACTCGCTGATGGACGAGGGGAACGTCGCCGGGAGGTTCCGGGTGGCCGGGTGGGTGCGGTTGTCGGCGCGCATGGTGACCCGGGTTGGTCCCCAGGTGTTCGTCTGGAACGAGCCAGTGCCGAGGAAGGTGTTGTAGTACCAGCTCCAGCTCGACGGGTTGGTGGTGAACGCGCTGACGTGGAAGCCGAGCCACGCCCCGCCGTTCTGCATGTACTGCTGGAACGCGGCACGCTGCGCGGTGGGCGGCGCGTCGTCCAGGAACATGACGACCTTGTACTGGGCCAGGTTCGCGGTGTTCAGCAGACCCCAGTTGTTGGTGGCCTCCCAGGAGAAGCCGTACTGGGCGGCCGCCTGGGGGAACCAGGCCCGGGCGTCCCGGACGAAGTCGATGTGCGCCGCGTCCCAGGTGCCGTTGTAGAAGGCCAGGACCTTGAACGTCGGGGCGGCCTGCGCGCTGCGCGAGGCGTTGACCGCGAGGCCGGCGCTCAGCGCGACGACGATGGCGACGAACAGCGAGAGAATTCGCCTGGTGCGGGAGGATAGTTCTGCGATCACCTGATCGTCCCTTCGGTGGGGACGCGCGCCGCCGCGTCGACCTGAACCTTTTGTTCACAAGGTTTACAGATAGACGGAAGGTTATGCGATCTCGTCAGGTGGCGTCAATCGCGGGCCGGTCGATCTCGGTGGGATTCCTGCGACAACGGGTAAGCCGGCCGGATGACCAGCCAGGACGCGGTCGACGTCGACCAACCGCTCGCCGTGGACGTGCCCGCCGCGCCGCACGACGCCAGCGGCGAGCGGGTACCCACCCGCGACCTGGCCGGCCTCGCACCGGCCGCACGCCCGGCACGCCGCTGGACCCCGGGCCGGGTGGTGGCCACCCCGGCCGCGCTGGAGCACCCCCACGGCCGACGGATCGCCGACCGGGTCGAGACGCTGGGCATCGAGGTGGAACGGCTGCGGTCCAACCGGCTCACCGGCGTACGCGGGCGCACCGACCGGGAGACGTACGCGCGGGCCAAGGCGACCATGGCGATCGTGGTGAGCCCACCCTCGCGGCGCGCCCTGCAACCCATCGCGCCCAGCGCCGACTGGCGGGTCGACCTGGCCGAGGGCTGCCCGGCGCACTGCCAGTACTGCTACCTCGCCGGGTCACTGTCCGGTCCGCCGGTGACCCGGGTGTACGCCGACCTCGACGACATCCTCGCCGGGCTGGCCACGTACGCGGGGCGCGGAACGGTGACCAGCCGCAACGCGCGACGCGCGGACGAGGGCACCACCTTCGAGGCGTCCTGCTACACCGATCCCCTCGCGCTGGAGCACCTGACCGGCAGTTGGCGGCGGGCCGTGCGGCACTTCGCCGCCTGGGACGCGCCGGTGCAACTGCGCTGGACCACCAAGTACGCCGACGTGGACACCTTCGTCGGGCTGGCGCACGCCGGCCGGACCCGGGTCCGGTTCAGCGTCAACTGCGCCCCCGTCAGCGTACGGTTCGAGGGCGGCACGGCCCGCGTGCCGGACCGGCTCGCCGCGCTGCGCCGCCTCGCGCTCGACGGCTACCCCGTCGGGTTGACCATCGCACCGATCATGCCGCTGCCGGACTGGCGGGAGCGCTACGGCGCCCTGCTGGACCAGGTCCGCGCGGCGGTCGACGGGGTTCCGGAGCTGGACCTGACCGCGGAGCTGATCACCCACCGGTTCACTCCGGGCAGCAAGGAGGTGCTGCTCGGCTGGTACCCGCGGACCCGACTGGAGATGGACGAGGAGTCCCGCAGCCGCAAGCACGGCAGGTTCGGCGCGGTCAAGTACGTCTACCCGCGCGACACGATGGCCGAGCTGCGCGGCTGGTTCACCGCCGAACTGGCCACACGGGTGCCGGCCTGCCGGATCCTCTACTGGACCTGACCGGCCGGAGGCCGGTCGACGAGGTCAGACTCCCACGGCGCCGTCGATGCCCTCGCGCAGGAAGTCCGCGTGGCCGTTGTGCCGGGCGTACTCGTGGATCAGGTGCAGCATCACCAGGCGCAGCGACACGTCCTCCCCGGAGCGGGCGTTGTGTCCGGTCACGTCGAGCGACGGCGCGGCCCGCTCGATGCGGCGGGCGTGCTCGACCTCGCGCTGCCAGGCGTCGAACGCCTCGGCGCGGGTGGCTGAGCTGGCGTCGTACGCCTGCTGGTAGTCGCCGGTCTCCGACCAGACCAGCGGGACGTCCTGGCCGTCGATCACCCGCCGGAACCAGGCCCGTTCCACCTCGGCCATGTGTCGGACCAGCCCGAGCAGGGACAGCGTCGAGGGCGGCATCGACTGCCGGCGCAGGTCGGCGTCGGAGAGGCCGTCGCACTTGAGGGCGAGGGTCGCGCGGTGGAAGTCGAGGAAGGCGCGCAGCGTCTCCCGCTCCCCACCGGTCACCGGTGGGCCGATCCGTTCGGTGGTCACGACGTCGATCATGCCGGACGGCGTCGGCGGCGCCGGTGCGGGCCGGGTCGTCAGCCGACCGAGGAACGGGCCACCGGCGCGGCGAAGTAGGTGTCCGGGTACGGCTCGTCGCGGTAGCGGTAGTGCCACCACTCGCGGTCGTAGTTGACGAACCCGGCGTCGGTCATCAGCCGCCGCAACAACCGCCGGTTGTCCCGGGCCGCGCCGGTGATCCGGGGATCGGCGGTGTGTGCCCGGGCGTCGAAGCAGTCGAAGCCGGTGCCCATGTCGATGCTGTTGTCGGCGAACCGCTGCCCGCGTGGCGCGGTGCAGGCCGCCAACGGCTGCCCGGGCACGTACGGGGGCTGGCTGGCGGCGGGCTCGTCGACCAGGGTCAGGTCCAGGGTGCTGCCCCGGCTGTGCGCGGTGGGCGCTCCGATGTAGCCGTCG
Source organism: Micromonospora yongxingensis (assembly GCF_052601155.1). Lineage (NCBI taxonomy): Bacteria > Bacillati > Actinomycetota > Actinomycetes > Micromonosporales > Micromonosporaceae > Micromonospora > Micromonospora yongxingensis. Next base: position 15,681 of record NZ_JBQXEO010000043.1, on the reverse strand, counting down.
GCGAAGAGCCGGCTCTTGGCGACGTCCGGATAGAACTCGGCCTTCGTCTGCTGCTCGCCGGGACGCTTCGCCCACGCGACGAAGTCGTCCACCGCCGGCTGCGGGCGGTAGCAGTCGTACACCTTGAGGCTGTGCCCACCCGCCAGCGCGGCGTCCTGCACCCGGCGCAGCGCCTCGGCCGCCTGCCGGGTGAGCAGGCACAGCGGCTCCCGGTAGGCGGTCACCGGCCGGCCGACGAAGTTGTGCGCGGTGGCGTACCGGATGTCGGCGTGGATACGCGGGTCGAGGTCGGTCAGCACCACGAACCCCGGCAGCCGGGCGGTGGCGGACGGTTCAGGGCTCACCGACGCCGGGAGTGTCGGGGCAGGAGGTGTCGGGGCCGGGCGGGGCTCCGGCCGGGAGCAGCCGCCGAGCAGCGCGACCAGCACGAGCACGGCGGCGGCGCCCACCCGGCCTGACCTGCGCACCCGTCCTGTCTACCAGGCCCGGCCGGTGCTCGGCGACGGATCAGCTCCCGGTCGCCGTCTGAGCCGGTCGGACGCCCTCGCCCAGGTGCTTCAGGAGGAAGCGGAACGCCGCCTCGTCGTCGTCGATCCCGCCGGCCTCGTGGCCGTTGTACCGCCACACCGACAGTTCGGTCGGCCCGGCGTGGGCGTTGACGGCCGCGTAGACCGTCGACGGCGGCACGATGTCGTCCATCAACGCCACCGAGTACCGCGCCGGCCGGCGGCAGCGCCGGGCGAAATTGACCCCGTCGACGTACGCCAGGGTGGTCAGCACCCGCTCCTCGGCGTCCCGGTGGATCGCCAGGTAGTCGCGGATCTCCCGGTACGGCCGCGCGTCGGTGGCCACCACCGCACGGGGGATGTCGCAGAGGAACGGCACGAAGGCGACCACCGCCCGCACGCCCGGTGCCAGCGCGCCCGCCGCGAGCGCCAGCCCACCGCCCTGGCTGTGCCCGAGCACCGCCACCCGGGTCGGGTCGACCACCGGCAGGGTCCGGACGGCGTCCACCGCCCGGACCGCGTCGGTGATCAACCGCCGGTAGTAGTAGGTGCGCGGGTCGGCGATACCCCGGGTGGCCACTCCGGGCGCCTCCGGACCGGCGGCACCCGGATCCGGGGTGGCACCCCGACTCCAACCCGAACCCTGCCCCCGGGTGTCCATCTGCAGGTGCGCGAACCCGGCCGCCGACCAGAGCAGGTTCTCCAGCGGATGCCCGCGCCCGCCGCCGTAACCGGCGTACTGCACCAGGGTCGGCAGTGCCGTGCCGGCCCCTCGGGGCACCCGCAGCCAGGCCCGCACGGGCTGGCCGGCGAAGCCCGGGAACGTCACGTCGAACACGTCGACGCTCGCCAGCCCGGTCGTCACCGGCTCTGCCCGCACCGGCCAGCCGGCATCCCGTGCCTCGGCCAGGGTGCCGGCCCAGAACTGGTCGAAGTCCGCCGGTTCCCGGACCGCGCTGCGGTAGCCGCGCAGCTGCTCCTCGGGCAGGTCGGTGTACACGTCGCGCTCAGTCGGTCGGGTGGGCCGTGAACCGGGGGTGCATCCGCCGGGTGTGGTCCACCTGCCGTACCGGCCCGGTCAGCTCGACGGTCGCCACCAGCCGCGGTTGGGTGCTGGACGAGGCGAGCCGCAACTCCAGCTCCCCCGGCTCGACCACCCGCCGCCCGTCCCGCCCGGTGAACGAGAGCACGTCGGCCGGCACGGTCACCTCGATCCGGCGGCAGGCGCCGGCCTCCAGCGGCACCCGCAGGTAGCCGACCAACCGCTGCACCGGCTGCACCACCGAGGCCACCGGGTCGTGCGCGTAGAGCTGCACCACCTCACTGCCCCACCGGGTGCCGCTGTTGCGCAGCGTGAAGGCCAGCCGCAGCTCCCCGTCGGTCTCCGCCGTCGCCTGTTCGACCGTCAGCTCCGACCAGTCGAATCGCGTGTAGCTGAGCCCGTGCCCGAAGCCGTACGCGGGCGTGGGGTCGATGTTGGAGACGTCGCTGGCGTGGCCCAGCCGGGCGGCGAGGTAGGTGGTCGGCTGACCACCCGGGCCGCGCGGCACACTGACCGGCAGCCGGCCCTGCGGCTCGACCCGCCCGCTGAGCAGACCGGCGATCGCCGACGGCCCCTCCTCGCCCGGGAAGAACGACTGCACGATGGCCGCCGCCTCGTCGACCGCCCGGCCCAGCGCGTACGGCCGGCCGGCGATCAGCGTGACCACCACCGGGACGCCGACCTCCAGCAGCGCGTCCAGCAGCTGCTGCTGCACCCCGGGCAGGGCCAGCGACTCCGCGTCGCAGCCCTCACCGCTGGTGCCCCGGCCGAACAGCCCGGCCCGGTCACCCAGGGCCGCGATGACCACGTCCGCGCCCCGGGCCGCCTCGACGGCCGCCGCGAACCCGGCGGTCTCCGGACCGTCGACGCTCGCGCCGGGCACGACCACGACCTCGCTTCCGGGAAACTCGGCGCACAGCGCCTGCGCGAGGGTGGGCAGCTCGATCCCGAGCGGCAGCTCCGGGTGGTGGGATCCGACGTGCACCGGGAACGAGTAGCAGCCCAGCACCGCCGTCGGACTCTCGGCCTGCGGGCCGACCACCGCGATCCGCGCCGGCCTGGCCAGCGGCAGGACGCCGTCGTTGTGCAGCAGGACGACGGCCTGTTCGGCCACCTCGCGGGCGAGTTCCCGGTTGGCGGGTGGGTCCAGGTCGATGGTGCCCCGCACCGCCTCCGGGTCGGTGAGGTCGACGCCGGCGAGCGCCTCCGGCACCGGGTCCCACCCGTCGTCGAGGAGCCCGAGCTGCGCCTTCTGCAGCAGCACCCGCCGCAACGCCCGGTCGATCAGCGCCTCGGGCACCCGCCCGGCGTGGAGGGCCTCGTGCAGCGGCTCACCGAAGGTCTTCACCGTCGGCAGCTCCACGTCCACCCCGGCGGCGAGGGCCAGGCCGGCGGCCTCGCCCCAACTGCCGGCCACGCCGTGCAGGGTACGCAGGAAGGCGATGGCGAAGTAGTCGGCCACGACCGTGCCGGTGAACCCCCAGGTGTCCCGGAGCAGGCCGGTGAGCAGCTCCTCGTCGGCCGCCGACGGCATGCCGTCGGTGTCGGTGTAGGCGTTCATCACCGACCGCGCGCCGCTCTCGCGTACCGCCATCTCGAACGGCGGCAGCATCACGTCGGCCCGCTCCCGTGGGCCCATGCCGACCGGCGCGTGGTTTCGCCCGGCCCGGGAGGCGGAGTAGCCGGCGAAGTGTTTCAGGGTGGCCACCACGCCGGCGGACTCCAACCCCTGGATGTACGCGGTGGCGACCGTCCCCACCAGGTAGGGGTCCTCGCCGATGGTCTCCTCCACCCGCCCCCAGCGGGCGTCGCGGACCACGTCGAGCACCGGCGCCAACCCCTGGTGCACACCGAGACTGCGCAGGTCCGCGCCGATCAGGCCGGCCATCCGCCGGATCAGTGCCGGGTCGAAGGTGGCACCCCAGGACAACGGCACCGGGTACGCGGTCGCACCCCAGGTGGCGAAACCGGCCAGGCACTCCTCGTGGGCGAGGGCCGGGATGCCGAAACGGTTCGCGGCGGTGATCCGCTGCTGGGTCCGCAGCAGGGAGAGTGCGCCGAGCGCCGGGTCGACCGGAGCGGTGCCGAACGGCCGGGTCAACTGCCCGAGCCCGGTGGGCAGCAACTCGTCGAGGTCGACCGGCTCCTCCATCTCGTGCTGGTGGGGCGCGACCTCACCGCCGTCGGCGGAGGCGCCCACCCAGACGCCGTACAGCTGGGCGATCTTCTCCGGCAGGGTCATCGCGGCGACGAGGGCATCGACGCGGGTGGGCAGGTCGTAGGAGGGATCGTTCCAGATGGTGGTGCTCGGTTCGGTGTCCACGGTCACGTTGTCGGTCACTTTCCTCCGACGCCCGCCGGCCCCCGTACGAGGGACCGCCGGGCGAACAGGTAGACGGTTATGCGGTGTTTCGCTTCTCTGCGCGTACCGGTGCTCCTCAGCCCTTCACCGCACCCTGCAGGCCACCGACGATCTGCTTCTCGGCGAAGGTGAAGAAGAGAAGTGCCGGCAGCATCGCCAGCGAGGTGAACGCGAGGATTCCCGCGGTGTCGGAGGTGTACTGGCTGGAGAAGTTCTGCACGCCCAGCGGCAGGGTGTGCAGGTCGGCGTCGCCGAGCACGAGCAGCGGCAGGAGGAAGGCGTTCCAGCTCGCCACGAACGCGAGGACCCCGACGGTGACCAGCGCGGGCCGGGACAGCGGCAGCATGACCCGCCAGAGGAAACCGAGCCGGCCGGCGCCGTCGATCGCCGCGGCGTCCTCCAACTCACGCGGTACGGCGGCCAGGAACGGACGCAGGATCACGATCGTGAGCGGCAGCGAGAAGGCGACCTGCGGGAGGATCACCGCGTAGTAGGAGTTGATCAGGTTGAGGTCACGCAGCATCAGGTAGAGCGGAAGGATCGCCGCCCCGGATGGGAAGAGCAGACCGAGGGTGAAGAAGGTGTAGAGCGCCTCCCGGCCGCGGAAGCTGTAGCGGGCGAGCACGAACGCGGCGCAGACGCCGAGCAGCACGACCGCGAGCGTCGTGCCCAGGGCGATCACCGCGCTGTTGAACGCCTGCTGCCAGAAGTCGCTGCGCGTCAGCACCCGGGCGTAGTTGTCCCACACCCACGGGTCGGGCAGCCCGGCCGGGTCCGCGATGATCTGCGGGGTGGTGCGGAAGCCCCCGACGATCACGTAGACCACCGGGGCGATGGAGACGGCGGCGATCGCGAAGGCCAGCCCGTAGGTCAGCGGACTGCCCCACGAGAACGGACGGCGGTGCGGCGACGAGGGGGACGTCAGCGCGTTCTCGGCCACGGTCAGTTCCTCCTTCCGGTGACGGCGCCCTCGATGTCGCGACGGAGGAGGAAGCGCTGGAACAGCAGCGCCGCGATGAAGGAGATGGCGAACAGGATCACGGCCACCGAGTTGCCGTAGCCCCAGAGCCGGGCGAAGAAGCCGTTGTCCACCATGTAGGTGGCCATGGTGGCCGAGGCGCCGAGCGACCGGACCGCGGGCACCGAGGTCACCCAGATCACCTCGAAAGCCTGCAGCGAGCCGATCATCGACAGGAACATCCAGATCCGGAACGTCGGGCCCAGCAGCGGAAGCGTGACGTGGCGCTGGGTCTGCCACCAGCTCGCGCCGTCGATCGCGGCGGCCTCGGTCAGCTCGGGCGGCACGTTCGACAGGCCGGCGAGCAGGAGAACGATCGCGAAGCCGACGTACTTCCAGGTGAGGACGAACAGCATCGTCCAGATCACGACGTCGAGGTCGGCGAGCCACGCCTGCACGAAGCTGCCCAGGCCGATCTGCTTCAGCAGGGCGTCGACGGTGCCGCCGCCGGTGAGCAGCAGCTTCCACATGATGCCGACGGTGACCTCGGCGAGGACGTACGGCACGAACACCAGGAGCCGGACCACGGTGCGGCCGCGGAAGCGACGGTTGAGCAGCAGGGCCACGGCCAGGGCGATGGGGCCCTGGATCAGCAGCGACCCGAACACGATGATCGCGTTGTTGCGGAGAGCGTCCAGGAAGATCGGGTCCTGGAAGGCGAGGACGTAGTTGTTGAATCCGACGAACTCGGTGGGCGGCCCGACTCCGCGCCAGCGGAAGAGGCTGTAGTAGACCGCGAAGCCCATCGGCACCAGCACGAACATCACGTAGACGACGACCGCCGGCGTGGTGAGCCCGATGATCTCGTACCACTTGCGTCTGGTCTCGGCGGCGCGGGACGACGGGCGTCGGGCGGCCGGGGGGCCCGCCGGCGGCACGGATGCGCCGCCGGCGGGGCTCAGGGTCGGGTTGGTGGAGGTCACTTCTTCGCGGCCGCCTTCATCGCCTCGACGACCTTCTCCGGGGTCCCGTTGCCGGCGAAGATGGCGATGATCGCGTCGTTCATCGCGCTGCCGACGGTGCTGCCGAAGGCCGTGTCCAGCCAGAGCTGCACATACGTCGCACTCGAGGTGGCCTCCAGGATGGACTTCAGGGCGGGGTCGGCCACGCCGGCCTCCGCACCCTTGGCCACGGGCAGGCCGGTGCGGGTCTCCGCGAAGCCCTTCTGCACCTCGGGGCTCACGATGTACTTGAGGAACTCGACGCACTCGGCCGGGGCGTTCTTCGCGCAGGCGAAACCGTCGCCGCCGCCGAGGGCCGCCTTCGGGTCACCGGCGGAGCCGGCGATCGCCGGTACGGGGAACCAGCCGAGGAACTTCGTGAGCGCTTGCTTATCCTCGGCCACGGTCTCCAGGGTGCCCCTGTTCCAGTCACCCATCAGCTCCATCGCGGCCTTGCCGTTGGCGACCAGCCCGTTGGCGCTGGTCGGGTCGTTCTGGCCCGGCGTCGCGATGAAGTTCGGCTGGAACGGGTTGGTGCCGATGAAGGTCTTCAGGTCCTGGCCCGCCTTGACGAAGCACGGGTCGTCGAAGACCGGTTCGACGGACGCCTTCTTGAGCGTGTCGACCGAGCAGGCACGCAGCGCGAAGTTGTACCACCAGTGCGCGGCGGGCCACTTGTCGCCGGCCCCCAGCGCGATCGGGATGACGTTGATGGCCTTGAGCTTCGTGACCGCCTGGTTGAGCTCCTCGAAGGTGGTCGGAGGAGCGGTGATGCCCGCTTTCGCGAACATGTCCTTGTTGTACCAGATGCCCTCGATGCCCATCCGGTACGGCAGGCCGTACTGCTTGCCGTTCACCTGCCAGATCTCGGTCGCGCTGCCGATGTTGGCGACCTCGTCCTTGACCTGGTTGGTGATGTCCTTGAGGTAGTCGGCCTCCACCTGCTCACGCATCTCGCCGCCGCCCCACGCCTGGAAGATGTCCGGCGGGTCGCTGGACAGCAGCGCGGCGGGGAGCCGGGTGCGCTGGAGTTGGTTGGTCTCGATCGCCTCGATCTGGACCGTGACCGTCGGGTGCAGTGCGGAGAAGTCCTTCGCGACCTTCTCCCAGTAGGTCTTGCCAGGCCCGTCCTGGGAGGCGTTGTGCCACCAGGTCAGGGTCACCGGGTTTTTGTAGAGCTCGTTCTCGGCGGGTGCCTCGCTGTCGCCGCCGTTACACCCGGCGACGAGCAGTGCGGTCGTCATCAACAGCGCCAGGGTGGCGCCCGCGCGGTGCTTCATCGCCATCGACACGTCTCCTCGACTAGCAGTGGCGGTACTTAGGTGCGGCGAGTTTTACAGTCCCGTAACGGGGTGTCAACCGTTGTCGATAACGTTTTCGACCCCACGCGACGAGTCCCAGGTGGCCCACTATCATCGTCGGCGTGACCTTCCCCGAGCGTGTCAAGATGTCGGACGTGGCCCGTACGGCCGGCGTCTCGGTGGCGACCGTGTCGAAGGTCGTCAACGGTCGCTACGGCGTGGCGCAGGCGACCGTGGAGCGTGTCCGGGAGGTCATCCACCAGCTCGGCTACGAGGCCAGCCTGGGAGCGCAGAGCCTGCGCAGCCACCGGACGAACGTCCTGGGCATCCTGGTCGCCGAGTTCGAGCCGTTCTCGACCGAGCTGCTCAAGGGCGCGTCGAGGGAGGTCGCCGGCACCGGCTACCAACTGCTGGCCTACTCCGGCGGCGACGGCGACGGCACGGCCGTCGGCTGGGAACGGCGCTCCCTGGCCCGCCTGTCCGGGACGCTCATCGACGGGGCGGTGATCGTCACGCCGACGGTTGTCGAGACCAAGCAGGGCTTCCATGTCGTGGCCGTCGACCCCCACACCGGCCCGTCGGGGCTGCCCACCGTCGACTCGGACAACTTCGCCGGCGCGGTGCTCGCGACCAACTACCTGCTGTCGCTCGGCCACCGCCGCATCGGCCACATCAGCGGTCGCCCCGACCTCGAGTCGTCGCGCCTTCGCGAGGCCGGCTTCCGCCGAGCCATGGCCGACGCCGGCGTCGCGGTCGACGAACGACTCGTCCGCGTCGGCGGTTTCCGGGTCGAGAGCGCCGCCGCCACGGCCGCGGAACTGCTGGCGCTGCCCGACCGGCCGACCGCCGTCTTCGCCAGCAACGACCTCTCCGCGATCTCGACGATGGACGTCGCCCGGACCATGGGCCTCACGGTGCCCGACGACCTGTCCGTGATCGGCTTCGACAACATCCCCGAGTCGGCGCTGGTCACCCCGCAGCTCACCACCATCGCGCAACCCCTGCAACGCATGGGCGCCGTGGCGATGCGGCTACTCATCGACCTCGTCGGCGGCGTCGAACGCGACCCGCACGTCCGGCTGCCGACCGAGTTGGTCGTCCGGTCTTCCTGCAGCCCGTACACGCCCTCCCCCGGGCCCGATCGGCCGCCGTCGGCAGCCGGTGTGGCGAGCAGCTGAGCGGCGAGGTCACCGTTCTGCGCCGGGCCCGGCGACGCGCCGGCCCGTGCCGGTCAGCCGGACTTCCGGGAATTCTCCGCAACTTCCCCGGACACGGCGGCGCTGCGCCCTGTCGCCAGCCCTCGGTCCGTGCGGCAAGATGACCGATGGTACGGGCACGCTGCTCCGGGGCATCCCGGTGCCGGCGTCCGGCCCGCCCCCGAAAGACCAAAGGAGACGCGGTGGACGCGGACGACGGACGCAGGGTCACCATCAGCGCCATCGCGCGAGAGGCCGGAGTCTCGGTGCCGACCGTGTCCCGGGTGCTCAACGGCCGCTCGGACGTGGCCCCCGGCACCCGGGAACGGGTCGAGGAGCTGTTGCGCCACCACGGCTACCGGCGTCGCACCAGCCGCACGGTGCAGCCCGCCGGCCTGGTCGACCTGGTCTTCAACGACCTGGACAGCCCCTGGGCCGTGGAGATCATCCGCGGGGTGGAGGACGTCGGGCACGCTGCCGGCGTGGGCACCGTGGTCTCGGCGATACACCGACAGTCCACCGCCGCCCGGCAGTGGCTGCAGAACCTGCGCGCCCGGGCCACCGACGGGGTCATCTTCGTGACCTCGCACGTCAGCCCGCCGCTCTACGCCCAGCTGCGGCGGCTCAACGTGCCCGTGGTGGTGGTCGACCCGGCCGGCGTACCCGCCATCGACGTGCCGACCATAGGAGCCACCAACTGGGCCGGCGGGCTCGCCGCCACCGAGCACCTGCTCTCGCTCGGGCACCGGCGGATCGGGTTCGTGGCCGGGCCGACGCACCTGCTGTGCAGCCGAGCCCGGCTGGACGGCTACCGGGCCGGGCTGGAGGCCGCCGGCCTGCCGCTGGAGGAACACCTGCTCCGACCCGGCGACTTCTACCACGCGTCCGGCTTCGCCGCCGGGTCCTCACTGCTGGACCTCGATGAGCCGCCGACGGCGATCTTCGCGGCGAGCGACCAGATGGCGTTCGGCGTCTACGAGGCGATCCGGCAACGCGGTCTGCTGGTCCCGGGCGACGTCAGCGTGGTCGGCTTCGACGACCTGCCCGAGGCGCGGTGGGCGTCACCGCCACTGACCACTGTGCGGCAACCGCTGGTCGAAATGGGTCGGCTGGCCGCGCGGACCGTCCTGCGGCTCGCCCAGGGCGAGGCCATCGACTCGCCACGGGTGGAACTCGCCACCGAGTTGGTCGTCCGGGACAGCACCGCCCCCGCGCCGGCCAGGGTCACCTGACCCGTCGTGACGGGCCGGACCGGGTCGGACACCGGCTTCGCCGGTTCCGGTACGGCTCCGGAAAGTTCCGGTCTCCGACCCGGTGAAGGCGCGGCCGGCCCACGGTACCTCCGGCGGTTCGGCCACGACACGCTGGCGCGGTGAGCGGCCCGGGGCAGCCCACCGCGCCGAACGGTCAGTGGTGGTGGTGCGAGCGGACGGCCCGGCGGATGTCCACCGGCAGGGCGGGCGCGCCGTCGACCGGCGCCGGATCCTCGGCGGTCGGCGCCACTCCCCCGGCGGCGATCCGGTCCAGGGTCGCCAGCCCGGCCGCGTCGATCTCCCCGAAGATCGTGTAGTTGGGGCGCAGCGCGGAGTCGGCGTAGACCAGGAAGAACTGGCTGCCGTTGGTGTCCGGCCCCGCGTTGGCCATGGCCAGCACGCCCCGGGCGTACAGCCGGCGTTCACCCGTCGGGTCGGTCGGTGCCGGCGGCAGGTCGGTCGGCAGTTCGTCGCGGTACCGGTATCCCGGGCCGCCCTCGCCGGAGCCGGACGGGTCGCCGCACTGCAGGACACTCAGCGTGGGGTACGCGGTGAGCCGGTGGCAGATGGTGCGGTCGTAGAAGCGCTTGCGGACCAGGTGCAGGAAACTCTGCACCGTGCACGGCGCGGCCGCGCGGTCCAGGGTCAATCCGATCGGCCCGTGGTTCGTGGAAAGGGTCACCCGGACGGTGCCCCGGTCCGGGGTGCGCCGCGGATCGGGCGGCAGTGGCACCGGCCGGGCGGCCGGCTCGTCCGGCGTCTCCGTGTACGCGCACGGGCCGTGGGTGGTGCGCGGCGGGCGGGTGGCGGCCTCGGCGGCGGTCGGCGCCGCGCCGGACGCGGTCACCGCGTCGACGGACGGGCCGGGCGCGGCCACGGCGGTGGCGGACGCGCCGACGACCAGCGTCCCGGCGAGCATCGTCACTCCCGCCAGGCGGGTCAGCGCGCGCACCGGCCGGCGGGGTGCCGCCACGCGCGAGCGCGGTTCGAGTTCACTCGACACAGGGATCCTCCTGGACTCGTGGTGCCAGAAAGACCGGAGTCTATGGAGGGCAGAGCCGGTTGTCGATCCGTCAGGGCAGCCGGCGTCGGCGCCGCCACAGCAGCCCGCCGAGCAGCAGCACTCCCGCGCCGGTCAGCGCGACCACCGCCCACAGCCACCCCGGCCCGCCGTGCGCCGCACGGCTGGCCGCCGCCGGTCGGGCCGTGCCGGGCGCGGCCAGCTCGGACGGCGTGGCCGACGGCGTGGCGGTCAGCTCGCCCGGCTCGACCAGCCGGCCCACCGACGCGTCGCGGGGCAGCGAGAAGCCCCAGTCCAGCAGGGCGGCGCCCTGCTCCCAGCCACGTTTCGGCGCCGGCTCGGCGCCCAGGAGGGTCACCACCAGCCGCCGCCCGTCGCGTTGCGCCGCACCGACGTAGGTGTGCCGGGCCAGGTCGGTGAAGCCGGTCTTGCCACCGAGCGCACCCGGATACCGGTAGATGAGCTGGTTCTCGTTCTGGATCTGGAAGCCCTTGGTGCGTTGCGCCGGCTGGGCCGGGATCCGCGCCTGCTGGGTGAGCGCGTACCGGCGGAAGTTCGGGTCGGCGAAGCAGGCCCGGGCGATCAGCGCAAGGTCGTACGCGCTGGTGAACTGGCCCTTGCCGTCCAGCCCGGACGGGGTGACGGCGTGCGTCTGGAGCGCGCCCAGCCGGTGGGCCTGCTCGTTCATGGAGCGGACTCCGGCGGCCGCGTCGTCCACTCCGCTGCCCAGCCGGGCCAGCGCGTTGGCCGCCTCGTTGCCCGAGTTGAGCAGCAGGCCGAGCCAGATGGTCTCGATGGTGTACCGGCCGCCCTCGACCAGGCCGACGGCGGACGAGCCCGGCTCGATGTTCATGTCCGACTCGGTGACCGTGACCGTCTGCTTCGGGTCCAGCCGGGGCAGCATCGTGGCGGCCAGCAGCAGCTTCTGCACGCTGGCCGGGGTGCCGTACTCGTGAGGGCCGCAGCCGCCGAGCACCTGTCCGGTGTCCAGGTCGGCGACCAGCCACGAGGTGGCCGTGACCGCCGGTGGCGCGCCGGCGCCGGCCGGCACGACCAGGCCGCTGGTGCCCAGCGCGGCTCCGCCGACCACGCGCTGTTCGGGCACGGCGGGCGGAGGCGAGGGCCGCGGGGGCCGGGACATCGCCGGCGCCGGCACCCGGGGGCACCGGACGGCCGGAGCGGCGGGGGTACCCGTGGCGGCGGCGACCGGCGCGGGAGCGAGCAGGACGGCGGACGCCGTGACCGCCAGCAGCGCAGCTCTCATAGCCCGACCCTAGCCAACAAGATCCGCCGGCGGGCCGGGATGGTCGGCCGACCAACCGGCGGCGTCCCGACCACGCAGGTAGTCGTACAGCGCGGCGCTCCCCCGCAGCCGGCGCAGGCTGCGCGCGTGCAGCTCCTGCTCGCGGCGGGCCAACTCGGCGCGGACCCGCTGCGCGCTGCCGGTGGTGCGCAGCTCACCCAGCACCGCCGCGATGATCTCGAACGGGTAGGCGCCCCGGCGCAGCAGCGCCACGACGTGCGCGGCGCGCAGCTCCGCCTCGTCGTATACCCGGTACCGGGTGTGCGGTGTGCGGCCCGGCCGTAGCAGCCCACGCTCCTCCCAGAGCCGCAGTTGCGAGGTCCGGACGCCGACCAGAGCGGCGACCTCGCCGATGCGGGCACCGCGGCGGGGCACCGGTCGGGCCTGCGACGGGCTGGCCAGCACGGTCTCGAACGCGCCGAGCACCCGGCGGATCTCGGCGCGTTCCCGGTCCAGCTCGGCGTGGCCGCCGTCGAGCGCGGCGAGGGCCGCCGGAAGGTCGCCCCCGTGCACCGCCGCCATGATCTCCCGGGTACGGCTCCAGCCGTGCCCCTCGGCGAGCCGCCGCGCCACGGCCAGGGCCCGCGCGTGCTCGGTCGTGAAGATCCGGTAGCCGCTGGCCGTGCGCCGCACCGGCGGCAGGACACCCGCCTCGACGTAGTTGCGCATCTGCTGCACGGAGATACCGGCGGTGGCGGCCAGGTCCACCGCCCGCAGGCGGTCCTTCGGCGGTGCGCTCACGCCGGCAACCGTACCGGTTGCCACGTGATTTGAGACTTCTCGGGGCGTTCCGGCTCGACCACCAGGGGGACTTCGGCAAAAGCCTCTACGAGGGGATGAATGAGACAATGTAATCCGTCAGCTCGGCGGGACGCGCGTCCCGCCACGATCTCGTGAAGGGTTCGCATGTCGCAGCCAGCACGGTCCGCCGCCGACAGCCACGACATGATCGAGGTACGCGGAGCGCGGGAGAACAACCTCGCCAGCGTCTCGGTCGACATTCCCAAGCGCCGGTTGACCGTCTTCACCGGCGTCTCCGGCTCAGGCAAGTCGTCCCTCGTGTTCGGCACCATCGCCGCCGAGTCCCAGCGCCTGATCAACGAGACCTACAGCGCCTTCCTCCAGTCGTTCATGCCCAACCTGAACCGACCCGACGTCGACTCGCTGCGCAACCTCGGCGCGGCCATCGTCGTCGACCAGGAGCGGATGGGGGTCAACTCCCGCTCCACCGTCGGCACCGCCACCGACGCGTACGCCATGCTGCGGATCGTCTTCAGCCGGCTCGGCCAGCCGTCGGTGGGCGGTGCCGGAGCCTTCAGCTTCAACCTCGCCGAGGGGATGTGCCCGACCTGCGAAGGGCTGGGCCGCGTCTCCGACCTCGACATCAACGAGTTGGTGGACGTCGAACGCTCGCTCAACGACGGCGCGATCACGGTGCCCAACTTCGCGGTCGACTCCTGGTACTGGCAGACCATCGTCTCCTCCGGCCTGTTCGACCCGGACACCAAGCTCCAGGACTTCACCGAACAGCAGTGGCAGGACCTGCTGCACAAGCCCGCCACGAAGATCAGGATGGGCAGCAACAACTGGACGTACGAGGGTCTGGTGGTCAAGGTCAAGCGGCTCTATCTGACCAAGGACCGCGAGTCGATGCAGGGGCACATCCGCGCCTTCGTCGACCGGGCGGTCACCTTCACCACCTGCGCGGACTGCGGCGGCACCCGACTCAACGCCGCCGCGCTGTCGTCCCGGATCGCCGGTCGCAACATCGCCGAGTGCTCGGCCATGCAGATCAGCGACCTGGCCGCGTTCGTCCGGAGCGTCGACGACCCGGGGGTGGCGCCGCTGATCGCCAACCTGCGCGACCTGCTGGACTCACTGGTCGAGATCGGGTTGGGCTACCTCAGCCTGGACCGCGAGTCGGCGACCCTCTCCGGCGGCGAGGCCCAACGGGTGAAGATGGTCCGGCACCTCGGCTCCAGCCTCTCGGACGTCACGTACGTCTTCGACGAGCCGACCGTCGGCCTGCACCCGCACGACATCGCCCGGATGAACGACCTGCTGCTGCGGCTGCGCGACAAGGGCAACACCGTGCTGGTCGTGGAGCACAAACCGGAAACCATCGCGATCGCCGACCACGTGGTCGACCTCGGGCCGGGCGCCGGCACCGACGGCGGCCAGATCTGCTTCACCGGGGACGTCCCCGGCCTGCGCCGCTCCGGCACGCTCACCGGGCGGCACCTGGACCACCGGGTCACCCTGCGCGACCAGGTGCGCCGACCGACCGGGCAGCTCGCCATCCGCAACGCCGACCTGCACAACCTCCGCGACGTGGACGTGGACCTCCCGCTGGGGGTGCTCACCGTGGTCACCGGAGTGGCCGGCTCCGGCAAGAGTTCCTTGATCCATGGTTCGCTGCGCCGCCGAGCCGGGGTGGTGATCGTCGACCAGTCCCCCATCCGCGGATCGCGACGCAGCAATCCGGCCACCTACAGCGGGCTGCTCGACCCGATCCGCGCCGCCTTCGCCAAGGCCAACGGGGTCAAGGCGGCGCTGTTCAGCGCCAACTCCGAGGGCGCCTGCCCGGCCTGCAAGGGCATCGGGTTGATCTACACGGACCTGGCGATGATGGCCGGCGTGGCGAGCGTCTGCGAGCGGTGCGAGGGACGGCGGTTCACCGACGAAGTTCTCACGTACACGCTGCGCGGCAAGAACATCAGCGAGGTGCTGGCCATGCCGGTCACCGAGGCCCACGGGTTCTTTCCCAGCGGGCCCGCGCACCTCATCCTCGGCCGGCTGGTCGACGTCGGGCTGGGCTACCTCAAGCTCGGCCAGCCGCTGACCACCCTGTCCGGTGGGGAGCGGCAACGGCTCAAGCTCGCCATCCACCTGGCGGAGAAGACCAGCACGTACGTGCTGGACGAGCCGACCACCGGCCTGCACCTCGCCGACGTGGACCAGTTGCTGGCGCTGTTGGACCGGATGGTCGACGCCGGCAACACGGTGATCGTCATCGAGCACCACCAGGCGGTCATGGCGCACGCGGACTGGCTCATCGACCTCGGCCCGGGTGCCGGGCACGACGGCGGGCGGATCGTCTTCACCGGCACTCCGGCCGACCTGGTCGCCCGCGGTGACACGCTCACCGCCAAGCACCTGCGCGAGTACGTCGACACCCAGGGGTAGAGCACCCGCGGCCCGGAGGGCGGTGGTCAGGCGACCCGGCGCAGCCAGCGCCGCTGCCAGGGCGTCTCCACCGCCTTCGGGTGGTAGCCCGCCCGAACCCAGGGCACCGCCCGCTCGGCCGGCAGGCCGTCGAGGATCGCCAGCGCGGCCAACGCCGTGCCGGTGCGCCCCACCCCACCCCGGCAGGCCACCTCGACGCGTTCACCGTCGTGTGCGCGCCGCAGCGCCGCCCGCAGGGCGTCCAACGCGTCCGCCCGATCGAGCGGAACCCAGAAGTCGGGCCACCGGATCCGCCGGTGCGCCCAGGCCGGCGCCGGGCCGGGCGCCAACAACAGGGCGAAGTCGGCGGGCGAGGCCTCCGCGCCGATGCGGCGACCGCGCACCGTCGCCCCGCTGGGGAGTACGAGCACACCCACCTGCTCGGACCAGGTCTGCGCGACAGTCATCCGAGTATTGTGCCGGCGCGCGTACCCGAGCGTGGTGCCGCCACGGCGGGTGGGTACAGACAGCGCCGCCCCCGGCCTTGTGGCCGGGGGCGGCGCTGGTGTCGGT
>NZ_JBQXEO010000042.1:0-30116 GCF_052601155.1 Micromonospora yongxingensis | reverse complement strand
CACCAGCGGGACGCGCTCGGCGCGACCCTCGACCAGGTCGTCGCCTGGAGCACCGCGCTCGCGCCGCTGCGCCAGCGCTGACCGTTCACACCGGAGCCGGCCGCGGGATTCCTCCCCGCGGCCGGCTCAGCTCGTTGCGAGGTGGAGAGTGGTGCCGTCGGCGACGGCGCGGAGCTTGTCCGGGTTGGCGACGTTGCGGATCGTGGTGATGCGGCCGCCGGCGTCGATGTCGAAGGTGACGGTGGCGATCACGCGGCCCGCGCCGCTGAACACCAGGCCCGGCCCACCGTTGATCTCGACGAGGCCGGCACGCATGTCGCCGGGCGGGACGCCCTGGTAGGTGACGGTGCCGATCGCCGCGAACCAGGCGGCGACGGTCTCCGCGCCCACGACGGGACGCAGGGCCTGGCGGACCTTGCCGCCGCCGTCGGTCCACAACGTGACGTCGGGGGACAGCAACTCCATCAGGGCGTTGATGTCACCGCCGGTCGCGGCGGCGAGGAACCGTTCGGTGACGCCGCGCTGCTGCGACCGGTCGGCCGGGAAGCGTGGCCGCCGGGCGCGCACGTGCTCCCGAGCACGGTGCGCGGCCTGGCGCACGGCGGCCTCGGAGCGTTCCACCGCCGCCGCGATCTCGGCATGGCTGAAGCCGAAGACCTCCCTCAGGACGAACACCGCGCGCTCGAGCGGGCTGAGCGTCTCCAACACCACCAGCATCGCCATCGACACCGACTCGGCGTCGGTGACGGCGTCCGCGGTGTCGCCGTCGGTCAGGACCGGCTCGGGAAGCCACGGCCCCACATAGGTCTCGCGTTGGTGCTGGCTGGAGCGCAGACGCTGTAGCGCGAGATTCGCCACGATGCGCGCCAGGTAGGCCCTGGGGTCGGCCACCTGGGAGCGGTCGGCCCCGGACCACCTGATCCACGCGTCCTGGACGGCGTCCTCCGCGTCGGCCGCCGAGCCGAGGATGCGGTAGGCTACCGAGAACAGCAGGTTGCGGTGGCGCTGGAAGACGTCCTGGTCGGCGTCCGACCGCGGGCCGGTCACCGCGCGTCGCGGAGCCGGGTGAAGCGGCCACCGTGCGGCCAGAACGCGCCGGAGGCGGGCATCGTCCGCATGCGGCGGTAGGTCGGCCAGGGAGACGCGCTCACCGTCTCCTTGTACCAGACCGCCGCGCGGCCGGTCAGACACACTCGGCGCGGGCTGTCGTCGGGGTGGGTGAACTGCACGACCGCATCGTTGCGACCCAGGCTCACCGGCGTGTGGTAGTAGCCGAAGCGGAACGCCCTGGGCTCCCTGCCGTGCAGGGAGCGGACGATCGACACCGCCGCGTGCACCCCGGTCGGCATGCCGCTCTGGCAGGTGCCGTGCAGGACGCCGTAGGCCTGGCGGATCGCCGCCGCGTCGCCGAT
This sequence comes from Micromonospora yongxingensis, assembly GCF_052601155.1. Lineage (NCBI taxonomy): Bacteria > Bacillati > Actinomycetota > Actinomycetes > Micromonosporales > Micromonosporaceae > Micromonospora > Micromonospora yongxingensis. Next base: position 28,704 of record NZ_JBQXEO010000042.1, on the reverse strand, counting down.
CGCGTACACGTCGGGGTGCGACACCGATCGCAGGGTGGCGTCGGTGACGACACGACCGCGTTGGTCGACGGTCAGGCCCGCGGCGGCCGCCAGCGGTGAGACCCGCGTACCACCCGTCCACAGGACGACGTCGGCCGCGACCGTCGCCCCGCCCGCCAGCTCGACCGAGTCGGGCAGCACCTTGGTCACCACCGTCCCGCCGCGCACCTGGACACCGAGTCGATCGAGTGCGGCCCGCAGATACGCCCGAGCCCTGGGGTTCATGGTGGCGCCCGGCTCCTCCCGGCCGGCCAGGACGACGGTCAGGTGCGGGTACCGCTCGGCGATCTCCGCGGCCGACTCGACACCGGTCAGCCCACTGCCGACGACCACCACCGTGCCGTCGGCGAGCCGCGCCAGCCGGTCGGCCAGCACCGCCGCGTCCTGGGCGCTGTCCAGCGTGTACGCGTGGTCGTCGACGCCGGGCACCAGCGACGTGTCGGCCACGCTGCCCAACCCGTACACCAGCGTGTCGTAGTGCAGCGTCCGGCTGTCGTCGATCCGGACGGTCCCCGCCTGCGCGTCCACCGCCGTGACCCAGCCTCGGACGAACGAGGCTCCGGTGTCCGCCAGGACCGCCGGGATGTCCATCTCGGCGAGCCGCTGCCCGGTCGCCGTCATGTGCAGCCGCAGCCGCTCGGTGAACCGCTCCTGCGCGTTCACCACCGTCACCCGGACGTCCCCGCGTCGCCTGGTACGCGCCGCGAGCTGGATGGCCGCGGCCATGCCCGCGTAGCCGGCGCCCAGAACCAGGACGCGGTGCGTGGTGGCGGTGCCGGGTGGGTGTGCTGTGCTCATCGTGGTGCCTCTCCGTGTGGGTGGACGACCACGAGATGCGCGGGCCCTCGCCGTCCGTGACACGGGGTCGGTGTGACGCCCGGCACAGCCGACACGGAGCGGGTCGGCCCACTACCCTCGGCACCATGAGCCGACCTGTCGGCGACGTCCGGCCACCGCTGTGGCGGGATCGCACCTTCGGCACCTACTGGGTCGCGCAGTCGCTCTCCGCCGCGGGCGACTCGTTCGCCTACCTGGCCGTGCCGCTGCTGGTGCTCCAGGCGACCGGGTCGGTGGCCCAGATGGGCCTGCTCACCGCCGTGGCGGGTGCCGCGTCCGTCGCCGCCGGGATCTTCGGCGGGGTGCTGGTCGACCGGTACGACCGGCGCACCCTGATGATCGTGGCGGATCTGGCCCGGTTGGTCCTCTACGGCCTCGTGCCGCTGGCCTGGCTGGCCGGCCCGCAGGTCTGGTTGCTCTTCGTCGTCCTGCCGATCTGCGAGGCGGCGGGAATGGTGTTCCAGGTCGCCGCGGTGACCGCCGTTCGCAACCTGGTCGACCGGGACCGGATCACCGAGGCCAACGGCCGGTTGCAGGCGACCTTCGCGGCGGCGGCCGTGGTCGGGCCGCTGCTCGCCGGCGTGGTGTCGGCCCGGTTCGGCCCGGCGACGGCGATCGCCGTCAACGCGGCGAGCTTCGCGCTGTCCGCGGCCGGCCTGCGGCTGATCCGACTGCGACCCGTCCGGGCCGACGACGCCGCCCCGGTGGCCCGGCAGCGGCCGCTGGCCGAGTTCCTGGCCGGGGCGCGGTTCCTGTGGCGCCAGCCCGTGCTCCGCGCGCTGACCGTCCTGCTGTCGGTCTTCATCTTCCTGACCTACGGCTTCACGGACGTGCTGATCTACCACGTCACGCACGACCTCGGTGGGTCCGAGGGCACCGTCGGTACGGTGCTGGGCCTGGCGGCGGTCGGCACGGTCGCCGGGGCACTGCTGGTGGCCCCCCTGCGCCGTCGGCGCGGTTTCGGCGTCACGTGGATCGGCGCACACGCGGTCTGCGGTCTGGCCGTGGCGGGCGTCGGCCTCGCGACGACCGTGCCGGCGGTCACCGCGCTGACCGCGGTGTACCTGTGCTGCCTGAGCGTGGGCGGCATCTGCTCGATGTCGCTGCGCCAGGAGATCACGCCCGACCATCTGCTCGGCCGGGTCACCTCGGCGTTCTGGAGCACCCACTACGCCCTCGGGCCGGCCGGCGCAGTGCTGCTGACCTGGGCCGCCGCTCGGTACGGCGTCGCGGCGGTCACCGTCGTGGCGGGGGCCGGGTGTCTGCTGGTCGCGGTCGGCGGGCTGTTCACCCCGATCCGCCGAGCCGGTGCGGAGCCGGCCCTCGGGCCGCCGGGACTTCAATCGGCCCCGGTCGGCGGCACCGTCAGTGGTTGAGACGCTTTGGAGCTGATGTCGTAAACGAATCGGCTGAGCCCTCGTGCCTGAATCGTTCACGACATCAGCTCCAGAGGCGCTCAGTGCCACCACGGCCCCCGGGCGGGCGGGTCAGCCGGGTCAGAATTCCTGGTACATGACGTGCAGGCCGACCCGGCCGAGGGTGGGATGGCGGAACGCGCCCGGCACCGTGCCGACCACCTCGAAGCCCTCCCGGCGGTACAGCTCCACAGCCGACCGGTTGCACTCCACCACGGCGTTAAACTGCATGCCGGCGTACCCCTGTTGGCGCGCCCAGGCCAGCGCGTCGCGGCACAGCGCGGTGCCCACGCCGCGGCCCCGGGCGTCCGCGGCGACCATGAAGCTCGCCGTGGACACGTGCGCGCCCGGCCCCGGACGGTTGGTGCCCATCTTCGCGGTGCCGAGCACCCGCTCGCCGTCCACCGCGACGACGGTCCGCCCCGGCGCCGCCTCCGCCCACATGCCGTACGACTGCTCGGCGGTCATCGCGGGGTCGTAGGGAAACGTCTCCTGTGCCCGGATCACCTCCTCGATGATCGGCCACACCTGCGACCAGTCCTGGTCGACGAACGTCCGAATCTGCACCGGGGCAGGTTACGGGCGGTGACGTGGGCCGACAACAGGGTTTCTGCCCGACCCGGCGCGGCGTTCAGTCCGCATCGAGCGCCGCGATCTCCGCGGCCAGCAGCGCCGCGAGCCGGTCGTGCCGATGCGGGTGGCTGTCAACGGTCATCCCGCGGCTGGGCATCTCCACCGTCATCAGCAGGTACAGGTGCAGCCGGTAGAGGCCCAGCCGGCGGCGCGCCGAGGCGTCCAGCACCAGTGGCTCGGCGGCGGCGGCGCGGTAGCCGCGCAGCAGCGGATGCTCCGGGTCGTCCTCGATCCGCCGGTACAGCAGCGGCGAGACCAGGTCCAGCAGCGGATCGCCGTGCAGGAACCGTTCGCCGTCCACCAGTCCGCTGAGCCGCGGCAGGCCGTCCGGGTCGGGTGCGGTCAACACGTTGCCGTCCCAGCAGTCGAAGTGCAGCAGGGCCGGCCGGCGTACCTCGTCCAGCACGCCGGCGTGCCGCCCGACCAGGGCGCGCAACCGGTCCGGGGCGACCGGCAGCCGGACGGCCCAGTCGGTGGCATCGTCGAGCAGCGCGTCGAGCATCGCGGTGAACGCCCCCCGCCAGGTCGACCCGCCGGCCCGGTCGCCGTCGTAACCGAACCGGTCGCCGGTGATCCGGTGCAGCGCGGCGAGAGCCGCCCCGAGGTCGTACCGCGCCGGACCGTCGTCGACCGACGCGCCGGCCTCGGCCAGCTCGCGCAGCGACCGGCCGGGCAGCATCCCGGTGACCAGCCACTCGCCGTACGCGGGATCGGTGCCGTGGTGCAGCACCGGGGGAACGGGCACCTGCGGCGCCCGCTCGGCGACCAGCCGGAAGTACCGCGCCTCGGCCGCGCACAGGCCGCGTTCGTACCGCAGCAACCGCGTCCCGGACGGCGGGGCGAGCTTCACCACCACCCGGCGGTCGTCGTCCAGCAGCACCCACCAGACCGTGGCGTACCCGCCGCCGGTGAGCGGGCCGCAGTCCCGGACCAGTGCCTGCGGCCCGAACGACGCGCGGACCAGGTGGGCCACGTCGTCCGTCGTGAGGGGACGCTGGGTGGGGCTGACCACGGTCACGGCGCGGCGTCACCTCGCCGCGACCGTGGCGCCGCGCCTGCCGTGTCCCGCTGCGGGTGTGGGGCGGGGCCGGCGGTGTCCCGGCGGACCAGCTCGGCGGGGAGCACCTCGACCCGGGGCGCCGGCGCCCCGGCGCCGAGCACCAGGGACATCGCACGGACTCCCATGTCGACCAGCGGCAGGCGCACCGTGGTCAACGCCGGGGTCACGTCCCGGGCGATCGGCATGTCGTCGAAGCCGACCACCGAGATCCGCTGCGGCACGGGCAGCGAACGGGCCCGCAGGGTGGCGAGCGCGCCGATGGCCATCGAGTCGTTGAGCGCCACGATCGCGGTCAGCTCGGGGTCGGCGTCCAGCAGCCGGGCGGTGGCCTCGGCGCCGCCGTCGCGGTCGAACTCGGCGTACCGGATCCGCTGTTCGGGCAGGTCGAGGCCCTGCTCGGTGAGGGCCTGCCGGAGCCCGGCCAGCCGGTCGGTGGTGGTGGTGAGGATGCGCGGGCCGGCCACCACGCCGATGGCCCGGTGCCCCAGCTCGCCCAGCTCCCGCCCGGCGAGGTAGCCGCCGGCCCGGTTGTCGGGCATCACCGCGTCGCCGGAGTGCTCGTGGCGGCCGATCACCACGACCCGCCCACCGGTCGCCTCGTACGCGGCGAGCTTCTCGTTGAGCTGCCGGGTGAACGCCGCGTCGTGGTAGCCCGAGCCGGCCAGGATCAGCGCGGCCACCTGGTGGCCCCGCAGCAGCTCCACGTACTCCAACTCGCGGTCCGGGTCCCGGTAGCTGTTGCAGATCATCAGCAGCCGGCCCTGGTCGGTGGCGACCCGCTGCAACCCTCGCGTGATCTCGGCGAAGTACGGGTCGGAGACGTCGTGCACGATCACGCCGACCGCGCTGCGGTGCGAGCGGGCCAGCAGTTGGGCGTGGGCGTTCGGCACGTACTGCAACTCGGCGACGGCGGCGAGCACCCGCTCGCGCAGCTCGTCGGTGACCGGCTTGCTGCTGCCGTTGATCACGCGGGAGGCGGTCGCGGGCGAGACGCCCGCCCGCCGGGCCACGTCGGACAGGGTCGCCATGGCCCGCCCCCTCGATCTGTTGACGGCGTTTCGTCGTGCCGGCTAGCGTCACGGTACCGCAGAGAAAGCCCTTTCCCGCAGGGAGGCCCGGCCGTGTCCGATCGCTTCGCGGTGCTCCAACTCGACGACCTTCCCACCAGGCGATGCTCCTGCGGCACCACCCGCCGGGGCTTCATCGCCGAGAGCGACGGCCAGGCCAGCGTGCACCTCCTCCAGGTGCAGGACGCGGTCACGCACCATCACCGGATCGCCACCGAGTACTACATCGTGCTGGCCGGTGAGGGCGAGGTCGAGCTGGACGGGGTCCGCCACCCGGCCCGACCGATGTCCGCATTCCTGATCAAGCCGGGTTGCCGGCACCGGGCCATCGGCGACCTCACGGTGCTGCTGGTGTCGCTGCCGGCGGCGGACGACACCGACGAGTACTTCGATGCCTGACCGGTCGGCCCCGCTGCCCGGCGGGATCGGGGTGTCCCGGCTGCGCGTCTACGACACCGTGGCACCCGACGGCGTGGTCGGCGGCACCCCGCACGTGCACCTGTGCTGCACCGAGGGGTACGTGGTGACCGGCGGCGAGGGCGCCGTGCAGACCCTCACCGCCGCCGGCTACCGGGAGACCCCGCTGCGGCCGGGCGCGGTGGTCTGGTTCGAGCCGGGCACCGTGCACCGGCTGGTCAACGGCGGCGGGCTGACCATTGTGGTGCTGATGCAGAACAGCGGGCTGCCCGAGGCCGGCGACGCCGTGCTCACGTTTCCGCCCGAGGTGCTGGCCGACCCGGCCGCGTACGCCGCCGCCGCGGCGCTGCCCGGCGGGGGAGCGCCGGGCGCCGACGTGACCGCCGCGTACCGGCGGCGGGACCTGGCGGTGACCGGCTTCGAGGCGTTGCGGGCCGGAGGGCCCACGGCGCTGGCCGCGTTCCACTCCGCCGCGGTGGCACTGCGCCAGCCACTGCTGGCGCGTTGGCGGGAGCGCTGGGCGGCGGGCGCGGGCCGGGCCGCCGCCGACACGGGCGAGCAGCTCGACGCCCTCGGCCGAGGCGATGCCGGGCACCTGGGCGAGGCGGCGGTGTACGCGGTGGACGAGCCGGTCGAGCACGGCCGCCTGGGCATGTGCGGCCTGCTCGACACCTATCCGGCGGCCGTCTGATGCCACCGTCGCCCACATCGGACTGTCGGCGCTCGATCTCGGGACCACCATCGTGGGCGGCGCCGGAACAGATCGAGGAAAGGCCTTGCCTGGCGTCGGGGTGCCGCCTACGCTCCAGGAAAGCGTTTGCCTGATACGCCGACCGGCCCGGTCCGCGGGTGTCGTGCCGGGTCCCGAGGAGGTTCCGCGTGACCGAGAACGCTCTGGACACGGCGGGCCGCAAGGCCGCCGCCGCGACGGCGGCGGGTGAATCCGCCGTACCGGCTGGCAGTTCGTCGACCGGCGGACCCGGGCCGTCCACCGTGGCCGGTCCGCCACCCGGCGTGGGTGGTCGCCCGCCACGACCGACGCTCGGCCGGCGGGCCCTGGGCCTCGCCGACTCACTGTGGCGGCCGGCGCTGGTGCTGGCGGCGTTCTTCGCCGCCTGGTGGTTCGTCGCCGCCCAGGAGTACGTGCCCAACTACCTGGTGCCCACGCCCGTCCAGGTCTGGACCACGATGACCGACCAGTGGTCCGAGCTGGCCCGGCACACGCTGGTCACGCTCTACGAGACGGTGGTCGGCTTCGTGCTGGCCGCCGCGCTGGGGCTGGCGGCAGCGGTGGCCATCGCCTACTCGCGCACCCTGGACAAGGCGCTCTACCCGATCGTCCTGTTCGCACAGGTCATCCCGAAGATCGCCATCGCGCCGCTGCTGGTGGTCTGGTTCGGTCTCGGTTTCACCCCGAAGATCATCCTGGCCGTGCTCATCGCGTTCTTCCCGGTGGTCATCTCCGGCGTGGCCGGGCTGCGCTCCACCGACCCGGAGCTGCTCGACCTCGCCGCCACGATGGGCGCCGGGCCGTGGCGCACCTTCCGCAAGATCCGATTCCCGAACGCGCTGCCACACCTGATGGCCGGCCTCAAGGTGGCGGTCACCCTCGCGGTGGTCGGCGCCGTGGTCGGCGAGTTCGTCGGCGCCAGCGAAGGGCTCGGCTACGTCCTGTTGCTGGCCAACGGCAACCTGGACTCCGCGCTCCTCTTCGCCGACCTGATCCTGATGTCCGGCATCGGCATCGTCCTGTTCGTCCTGGTCGAGATCGCCGAGGCACTGCTCATTCCCTGGCACGCCAGCCGTCGGGCCGGCGTACCACTCACCACCTCCTGACCGACCCCATCACGGAGGCACCGATGAAACGCACCGCCACCACCATCCTGGCCACCGTCGCCCTGCTCCTCGCCGCCACCGGCTGCGGCGGCGACGACTCCTCCGACACCGGCGCCGGCGGCAACAAGGAGGTCACCCTCACGCTCAACTGGGTGCCCTACGGCGAGCACGCCCCGTTCTACTACGGGCTGCAGAAGGGCTACTACACCGCCGAGGGCATCGACCTGAAGATCCTGCCCGGCAACGGCTCGGGCAACACCATCAAGCAGGTCGCCCAGAAGCAGACCGACTTCGGCTGGGCCGACAGCCCGGTGCTGCTCAAGTCGGTGGCCACCGGCATGCCGGTCCGCAGCCTCGGCGCCTACCTGGAGAAGGGCCCGTCCTCGGTGGAGTTCTTCACCGAGGAGAACATCAAGACCCCGGCGGACCTCAAGGGCAAGACCGTCGGCGGCACCCCCGGCGACGCCCTCTACGCGACCTTCCCCGCCTGGCTGGAGAAGAACGGCGTCAAGCAGAGCGACGTCAAGGTCGTCAACGTGGACGCCGCCGGCAAGATCGCCGCGCTGGCCGAGGGCAAGGTCGACGCCATCATGGGCTTCTTCCACGACCAGGCGCCCACCATCGAGAACCGGACCAGCAAGAAGGTCGACGTGCTGCTCTTCGCCGACTACGGGATGAACCTGCTCGGCACCGGCCTGATCGCCAACACCCAGACCCTGGAGAAGGACCCGGAGCTGGCCCGCAAGTTCGTCCGGGCCACCCAGAAGTCCTGGGCCGACGCCGCTCGCGACCCGGCCGGCGCGGTGAGCGCGATGAGCGCGCTGGCCGAGAACGAGCCCCCGGCCGAGGTGCTCACCAAGCAACTCACCCTGGTCCTGCCGCTGATCGGTGCCGAAGGCCCGCCCGGGGTGAACACCGAGGCCCAGTGGACCGAGACCATCGACCTGATGTCCCGCTACGCGGAGCTGAAGGACCCGGGCGCGCCCAACGCGTACTGGGACGCCTCCTACGCGGCCCAGGGGTGACCCGATGACCGCCGCGCCGGCACGGGCCGGCACCGCCATCGGGATGTCCGGGTTGACCGTCCGGTTCAGCTCCCGGCGGTCGCAGACCACCGCCCTGGACGACGTGTCCCTGGACATCGAGCCGGGGGAGTTCGTCACCATCGTCGGTCCGTCCGGCTGCGGCAAGTCCACGCTGCTGAAGATCGTCGCCGGGCTGGTCCGGCCGACCAGCGGCGAGGTGTCACTGCTGGACCGCCCGGTGAAAGGCCCGCAGAAGGAGATCGGCTTCGTCTTCCAGAAGGCCGCGCTGCTGGAGTGGCGCGGCGCCCGGGCCAACATCCTGCTCCAGGCCGAGATGCGCGGCATGGACCGGGCGCAGGCGGCCCGCCGGGCGGACGAGCTGATCGAGATGACCGGCCTGACCGGCTTCGAGAAGGCGCTGCCGCACGAGCTGTCCGGCGGTATGCAGCAGCGGGTGGCGCTCTGCCGGGCACTGCTGCACTCCCCGCCGGTGCTGCTCATGGACGAGCCGTTCGGCGCACTGGACGCGTTGACCCGGGAGCAGATGAACGCCGAACTGCACCGGATCTGGCGGGAGACCGGCACCACGGTCGTGCTGGTCACCCACTCCATCGCCGAGGCGGTCTTCCTCGGCACCCGGGTCGTGGTGATGAGCGCCCGGCCCGGCCGGATCATCCGGACCTTCCCGGTCGAGCTGCCGGCGCACCGCGACTACGCGCAGGTGATGTCGGATTCCCGCTTCGACCGGCTCGCCACCGACCTGCGCGGGTTGCTCGGCAGCGCGGCCGCCAACCACTGAGCGTGATCAGCACGACCAGCACGACGGAAGGAACACCATGACCCGCAGGTCGATCGGCATCATCGTCAACGGCGTGACCGGACGGATGGGCTACCGGCAGCATCTCGTCCGCTCGCTGCTGGCCATCCGCGAGGCGGGCGGCGTGACGTTGGCCGACGGTACGACCATCTGGCCGGAGCCGGTCCTGGTCGGACGCAACGAGACGAAGCTCCGGGAGCTCGCCGAGCGGCACGGCCTGACCGACTGGACCACCGACCTCACCTCGGCGCTGGCCCGGGACGACGTGGAGATCTACTTCGACGCCCAGGTCACCCAGCAGCGGGAGAAGGCGATCCGGCAGGCGATCGAGGCCGGCAAGCACATCTACACGGAGAAGCCGCTGGCCGAGGACACCGCCGGCGCGCTCGACCTGGCCCGGGCCGCCGACGCGGCCGGCGTACGCACCGGCGTGGTGCAGGACAAGCTCTTCCTGCCCGGGCTGCGCAAACTCAAGCGGCTCATCGACGGCGGCTTCTTCGGCCGGATCCTCTCGGTGCGCGGCGAGTTCGGCTACTGGGTCTTCGAGGGCGACTGGCAGCCCGCCCAACGGCCGTCCTGGAACTACCGGGCCGAGGACGGCGGCGGCATCGTGGTCGACATGTTCCCGCACTGGCACTACGTGCTGGAGGAGCTGTTCGGCCGGGTCGCCGCCGTCTCCTGCGTGACGGCCACCCACGTGCCCGAGCGGGTCGACGAGGACGGCCGCACCTATCCGGCCACCGCCGACGACGCCGCGTACGGCATCTTCGAGCTGGACGGCGGGGTGGTCGCGCAGCTCAACTCGTCCTGGTGCGTGCGTGTGTTCCGCGACGAGCTGGTGGAGTTCCAGGTCGACGGCACCGAGGGCAGCGCGGTGGCCGGGCTGCGCCGCTGTCGGGTGCAGCACCGGGCGGTGACCCCGAAGCCGGTGTGGAACCCGGACCTGCCGGTCACCGAGGACTTCCGGGCCCAGTGGACCGAGGTGCCCGACAACGAGGAGTTCGACAACGGCTTCAAGGTGCAGTGGGAGGCGTTCCTGCGGCACGTCGTGGCCGGTGAGCCGTTCCGCTGGGACTTCCTGGCCGGCGCGCGCGGCGTACAGCTCGCCGAGCTGGGGTTGCGCTCGGCCCGCGAGGGTGTCCGCGTCGAGGTGCCGGAGCTGGGCCGGTGACCGGCCCGGCCGAGGTCGTGCTGCCCGGCGGGCGGCGACACCGCCTGGCCGGTGGCAGCGGGTTCACCCGTCCGGCGGCACCGGCGACCAGCCGGATCGCGTACGCCGCCGCGCACGTGGTGGCCGACCCCGGCGCGGAGAACGTCCCCGGCGCGCCAGCGGCGGTGGACTGGGACACCACCCTGGCCTTCCGTCGGCACCTGTGGTCGTACGGGCTCGGCGTGGCCGAGGCGATGGACACCGCCCAGCGGGGGATGGGGCTGGACTACCCGGCCACCCGGGAGCTGATCCGCCGCAGCGCCGCCGAAGCCCGCGCGGTGGGCGGGCGGATCGTCGCCGGAGTGGGCACCGACCAGCTGCCGGCCGGTCCGGCCACCCTCGCCGAGGTCACCGCCGCCTACCGGGAGCAGCTCGACGACGTGCGTGCGGCCGGCGCCCGACCGGTGCTGATGTGCAGCCGGCACCTGGCCGCCGCGGCCTGCGGCCCCGAGGACTACCTGCGGGTGTACGACGAGCTGCTGACCGCTGCCGACGAGCCGGTGGTGCTGCACTGGCTGGGTCCGATGTTCGACCCGGCGCTGACCGGCTACTGGGGTGCGGTCGACCTGGACCTGGCCGCCGACACGGTGGTCGAACTGATCAAGGCGCACCAGCCCCGGGTGGACGGCATCAAGGTGTCGCTGCTCGACGCCGGGCGGGAGGTCGCACTGCGCCGCAGACTGCCGGCCGGAGTCCGGCTCTACACCGGCGACGACTTCCACTACCCCGAGCTGATCCGGGGCGACGAGGTGGGCCACTCCGACGCGCTGCTCGGTGTGTTCGCGGCCATCGCGCCGGCCGCCGCCGCCGCGCTGACCGCGCTCGACCGGCGGGACCTGGTCGCGTACGACGAGATCTTCGCCCCGACCGTCCCGCTGGCCCGGCACCTGTTCGCGGCGCCGACCTGGCACTACAAGACGGGGATCGTGTTCCTGGCCTGGCTGTCCGGCCACCAGGACCACTTCACCATGGTCGGCGGCGCGCAGTCCGGCCGGTCTCCGGCGCACCTGGCCACCCTGCTCACCCTGGCCGACGCCGCCGGGTTGCTGCCCGACGCCGAGCTGGCCGCCGCCCGCGCCCGGGCGCTGTTCACCGTGGCGGGGGTGCAGCAGTGAGTGGGCTGGAGCGGTTCTCGTTCAACCAGGCCACCGCCCAGCACTGGCCGTTGCCGGAGGTGGTGGCCGGTTGCGTCGCGGCCGGGGTGCCGGGCATCGGGCTTTGGCGGGAGCCGGTGGCCGGGTACGGGTTGGCCCGCTCGGCGAAGCTGGTCCGCGACGCCGGTCTGACCGTCACCTCGCTGTGCCGGGGCGGCTTCTTCTCCGCCGACGACTGGCGCGGGGAGAACCTGCGGGCCATCGAGGAGGCGGCCACGCTGGGCGCCCCGGAGCTGGTGCTGGTGTCCGGCGGGCTGCCGCCGGGCAGCCGGGACATCGACGGCGCCCGGCAGCGGGTCGCCGACGCGATCGGTGAGCTGGCCCCGCACGCCGAGGCCGCCGGCGTACGCCTGGCGATCGAGCCGCTGCACCCGATGTTCGCCGCCGACCGCTGCGTGATCGCCAGCCTCGGTCAGGCGCTGGACATCGCCGATCGGTTCGACCCGACGGTGGTCGGTGTGGTCGTGGACGCCTATCACGTCTGGTGGGACGACACGGTGTACGCGCAGATCGCGCGAGCGGGTTCCCGGATCGCCGCGTTCCAGGTCTGCGACTGGGTGACGCCACTGCCGGAGGGGGTGCTGCTCGGCCGGGCGCTGCCCGGCGACGGGTGCATCGAGCTGCGCCGGTTGCGCGAGGCGGTCGACGCGGCCGGCTACGGCGGCCCGATCGAGGTGGAGGTCTTCTCCGCCGAGGTGTGGGCGCGGCCGGGCGCCGAGGTGCTGGACGCGGCGATAGCCGGCTACCTGCGCCACGTTGTCTGAGACTGCCGAGCGGCGTTGGCCGGCGGCGGCCGGAGCGTGGTTGGGCATCGGCACCGCGCCCGCCACGCTGGTGCTCGGCGCGGCGATGGCGGCCCGGCACGGCGGCGCGGTGCCGCTGGCCGGGCTGCTGGTCGGCGGGGTGCTGATGGCGGCGCTGCTCTGGGGGCAGGGCCGGATCGGCCTGCGCCGCCCGCTCGGCGACGGCGGGACGCTGACCGCCGTGCTGCCCGCCTATCTGGGGAGCACCTCGCGGCTGCTGCTGGCGGCGGTGCTGGCCGTGTCGATGGTCGGCTGGAACGGGTTCAACGTCGGGCTCGGCGGGGCCTCCCTGGCCGCGCTGACGCACCTGCCGGGCTGGGCCGGGCCGGTGCTGCTGGAGGTGGCGGTGCTGTCCGTCTCCTGGGCGCCGGCCCGGCTCGGCAACCGGGTCGCCGTGCTCACCACGCTCAGCGCGGTGGTCCTGGTCGGTTGGTGCCTGACGGTGCTGCCACCACCCGGTGCGCCGGTCCGCCTGGCCGCCGGTGGGCTCGCCGACGCCGCCGCGCTGATCGGCTACGCGGCGGTGTTCGCGCTGCGCGCGCCGGACTTCAGCGTCGGCCTCGCCCGGCGGCGGGACCTGGCCTGGTGCGTGGGGCTGCTGATCGGGCCCGCGCTGCTCGGGGTGCTCGCCGGCGCCGGCCTGTGGCTGCGGACCGGCTCGGCCGACGTGGTCGCACTGCTGGCCGCCGGCTCGGGCCTGGCCGCGTACGCGAATCTGTTCGTCGCGGTGGCGGTCTTCGCCGCCGCGCTGACCACCACGTACTCCGGGGCGCTGGCGATCCGCGGCCTGGCTCCCCGCGTTCCGGCTCGTACGGCGATGCTGGTCGTCGCGGTGCTCGGCGGGGTGCTGGCGGTGGCGCGTTTCGACCGCCTCGTGCTGCCCTGGTTGACGCTCCTGGCCGCCGCGCTGCCGGTGCTGGTGGTGCCGATGGCCGTGGAAGCCGCGGCCCGTCGGCGTGGCCGTGCGCCGCGGACCGTGCCCGCCTGGTGTTGGGTGCCGCCCGCGTTGCTGGCGGTGGCCTGCACGCTCACCGGGGTCGGCGTCGCGCCGCTGCTCGGGCTGGCCCTGGCTGTGGCGTGCACCGTGCTCTGGCGGCGGCGAGGAGACGCGGCCACTCACGACTGACGCCGACCTCCGGGCTGGCGAACTCGGCCGCTCTACTCGGCTCGCCGACCCGGAGCGCGCGAGCCGTACGCCGGGCCGAACACCACCAGCAGCGCCAGGTCCTCGGTCACCTCGTCGAACCGGTGCTCCTCGCCAGCCGGCACGAAGATCACCGAACCCGGGCCCACCTCGGCCGCGCCGTCCGGGGTCACGATCCGGGCCCGCCCCGCGGTGACCACGTAGATCTCGTCCTCGGTGTGCGGGCTCTGATCGTCGAGACCGCCCGCCGGGATGCAGTACGTTCCCACCGACAGGTCCGGCACTCTCAGCTGTTCGACCCAGTCGTTGGCGGCCCCGGCGGGTGCGGTCCACCGGCCCGCGCCTTCGATGATCAGCATGGCGGAAGCCTAGTGCGGCATCGACAGTAGGCGAACCGTCGTCGAGTCGGGTTCGTTGGTGTGCTGGAATGCGATGCCCTGGCACTGTCCACGGGTGCGGCTGAGGTTTGTGATCTTATACGCATCAGCGATCCGAAACACCGCGCAAACCATTGGTTAACCGTCGAGCACTTAGGTGGGGGAGCGCTCCCATAGGCGGGTCGCGATCGATGAGAACAGCTCCACAAGGGAGCACGTGAGAGGAGTCTCGTGGCTACCAGCACGAGCGGGAACAGGCTGCGAAGATCAGCGATACCGACGCTGGTCCTCGCCGTGATCGCCGGCACAACCGGCGTCGCGGGCTCGGCGTCAGCGGCCCCGACAGGGCCATCGGGCAGCGGGAACAGCACCACCGGCTACTTCACCGCCGGGTCCGGCAAGAGAGTCACCCTGACCGACGGCGCCGACCGCCGACCCGACGGCCGCGACGCCGCCAGCCAACGAGCCACCGTGGACGCCGGTTCGGGCATGTACGTCGTGGAACTGGCCGAGAAGCCCCTGACCTCCTACGCCGGTGGCGTGTCCGGCCTGGCGCGAACCCGTCCGGACGCGGGTGACCGGCTGGACGTCACGTCGGCACCGGCACGGGCCTACCGCGGACACCTCGACGCGCAGCGCAGCGCCGTCGCTGCCGCAGCCGGGATTCAGGTCAAGGCGGCGTACGCCACCGCCTTCAACGGGTTCTCGGCCAAGCTGACCGCCCAGCAGGTGGCCACGCTGCGGGCGGACAAGCGCGTCCGCGCGGTCACCGCCTCGCAGGCGCTCGGCACCAGGACGCCGCCGCCCACCGCGCCGACCCCCGGCGCTCCGCCCGCGACCGCCCCGGCCGCGCCGGACCAACCCCCGGCGGGGGGTCCTGCCCGCAAGCCGGTCCAGCCCGGCCCCGGCACCGGTACGGGAATGGTTATCGGCGTCCTGGACACCGGCATCTGGCCGGAGAGCGCGTCGTTCGCCAGGAAGATGCAGGCCCCCGCGACCTGGCGTGGCACCTGCCAGACCGGCGTGGCCTTCGTGGCCGAGCACTGCAACGGCAAGATCGTCGGTGCCCGCTACTTCGCCGACACGTGGCTCGCCGGCGGCGGCTCGGTGCCCGAGGGCGAGGTGTTGTCTCCCCGCGACATGTCCGGACACGGTACGCACACCGCGTCCACGGCGGCCGGTCTGCCGGTCTCGGACGTCACCATCGACGGTCGGCGCTTCGGTCCCGTCTCCGGGGTGGCGCCGGACGCCCAGATCGCCGTCTACAAGGTGCTCTGGGGCGGCATGGGCTTCGACGCCGACATCATCGCCGGCATCGACGCGGCCGTCGCCGACGGCGTGCAGGTCCTGAACTTCTCGATCGGCAGCGACCTCGGCGACTGGGAGGCCAACACCCCCATCGGTATCGCCTTCCTCAACGCCACGCTGGCCGGAGTCTTCGTGGCGGCCTCGGCCGGCAACACCGGCATCGTGAGCGGGGCGATCAGCAACGCGGCGCCCTGGGTGACCACCGTGGGCGCGGCGGTGACGAACCTCGACGAGGCGACCGTCACGTTGGGCGACGGCACGAAGCTCGTGGGTGGCTCGCTGGACGCACTGCCCGGTGGCGACTCACGGCCGATGGTCTTCGGCGAGCAGGCCGGGTCACCGGACCTGGGTGCGGTGTACTGCGAGCCGGGCAGCCTCGACCCCGCCAAGATCAAGGGCAAGGTGGTCGCCTGCGCGCTGTCCGACACGTTCGGATCCGCCGCCGAGATCAAGGCCAAGGGCGGCGCGGCGATGGTGGTCTTCGACCCCGTCGGCAACTACCGGATCAACTCGATCTTCAACTTCCCGGTCGTCTACCTGCCGACCGAGAAGCAGGCCGGCACGCTGTTCAACTATCTGATGCGTCACCCGACCGACGCGCGGGCGTCCCTGCGCACTGGCGGTGACGGCTCCAGCGTCCCGGGCGTACCCAGCGTCGCGGACTTCTCCTCCACCGGCCCGGACAAGGTTGCCGTCGGCGTCCTCAAACCGGACCTGGTCGCGCCCGGTGCGGACATCATCGCCGCGGTCTCCCCGGCGGGTAACTTCGGACGGCAGTACGACGCGTACTCGGGCACCTCGATGGCCTCGCCGTATGTGGCCGGCGCGGCGGCGGTTCTGCGTGCCGCGCATCCGAACTGGTCGCCGGGCGCGGTCGCCTCGGCGCTGCGGACCACCGCCACCGACACGGTCGGCACCAGCAGTCCCCTCGACCAGGGCAGTGGTTTCATCAACCTGGCCGGGGCCACCGATCCGGGTCTGGTCATCGAGCCGACCGCGGCGGACCTGGTCGCCTTCGGCGAGACGGCCGTGCCGGACGGCAAGGAGCTCAACCTGCCGGCCATCTCGTTGCGCGAGTACGACGGGACCCGCCCGGTGACACTCACCCGCACCCTGACCAACGTGGGCAAGGCGCGGGAGACCTACCGCTCGTCGGTGTCCGGGCTGGACGGCATGAACGTCACCGTGTCGCCGGCATCGGTGACGCTGGCGCCCGGCAGGTCCGCGACCGTGACCATCACGCTGCGTCGGGGCAGTGCGCCCTGGGACCGGTACGTGACCGGTTCGATCGGCTGGCGCGGCAAGGCCCACAGCGCCCGGATCCCGGTCGCCGCCCGGCCGTGGGGAATCATGCCGCGACCGTACGGTGACGACGGGGAGGAATTCGGCCGGATGACCAGCGGGGCGTCCGACTCGATCCAGCCGGGCTTCACCGGACCACTCACCGGTCGCAGCACCGGTTACACGCCGATGCGGCGCTCGTCGTACTCGATGCCGGCCGGCGTCTACGGCGGCGTGTTCGACCCGGGTGCCACCGGAGTGAAGACGTTCGACTTCACCGTGCCGGCGAACACCGCCGGGATCATGGTCGAGACCAGCACCGACGACCCGAACACGAACCTGGACCTCTACCTGTACAAGGGCGACACCCTCATCTACAGCAGTGACAGGTTCTGGACCAGCGCGGAGCAGGCGTACAAGTTCCTGCCCGAACCGGGGCGCTACACGGCGTACGTGTTCGCACAGTTCCCTGGTGGTCCGGTCGTCGACTTCCAGTTCGGTCACGCCATCGTCGGCCGGAACGCGAAGTATCCGGGCGCCACGCTGACGCTTCCCTCCACGGCGGAGCGTGGTGCGACGCAGGGTTTCACGCTGAAGCCGAACAGGCCGCTGCCCGCGGGTGACTTCTGGGCGTACACCGAGTACAGCACCAACGGCGCGGTCATCCCTGGCAACCTCGTCTACACACAGCAGAGTTCCTGGGAGTAACCCCTGGTCGACCGTGGGGCGGTGGCGGACGGGGTGGCCCCCGCCCGCCACCGCTCGATCATCAGTTGACCGTGATGGTCAGGTTCAGCGAGCGGGTCTCCCCGCTGGTGTAGGTGGTCGTCACCCGGGCGGTGAAGGTCCCCTTGCGGGGGTAGCTGTGGGCGGTCGACCGCAGCGCCGCCCCGTGCGTGATGGCGCTGTTGTCACCGAAGTCCCACGCGTAGTCGGTGATGCTCTGCCCGGACGGCGCTGTCGCGGTGGCGGTCAGTGCGGTGGTCAGTGGCGCGGTGCCGCTGGCCGGGTTGGCCGCGAGGGAGAGCGTCCCGCCCGGTTCCTGTTTGACCCCGGCGCCGTTGAACCGCAGCCAGTCCAGCGACAGCAGGTCCGGGGTGCCGCCGACCTGGGCGGCGTTGACGAACTTCGCGTACAGGGTGGTGGTGCCGGCGGGTTTGTTGGTGAGCGTGACGGTGGGTGACACCAGGTTGTCCCATCCGCCGGTCGAGCCGATGGTGGCAGCGCCGATCAGGGTGCCGGTGGGTGAGCCGGTCCGCAGCTCGATGGTGCCGCCGAGCCCGCCGTTGGTCACCCCGAGGGTCACCGAACCGACGTTGCGCAGGTCCACCGGCCCGTACGCCACCCAGTCGTTGTGGTCGACCTCGCCGAGCCGCTTGCCGGCGCGGGCGGTGGCCCGGTCGTTCACGATGATCCCGGACTGGGCGGTGAAGTGCTCGGCCTCCTTGCTCTTGGGCTGCAACTGCGCCCGCGTCGAGCCGGTCAGTGCCGGTACGCCGCCGGCCGCGCCGCCGTCGGTGTACTGCGCGGTGACCACGGTGTAGAGGTTCTGCCCCGGCCCGTGCCCGTCACCGGCGTCGGCCTCGGTGGCGAGCAGCCCCGAGCAGCCGGTGTAGACGTCCAGCGGATGGGCGTGCGAGTCGTGGCCGAGCTGCGTCTGCACCGTGACCTTGGAGCAGTCGATGGTGGTCTCCTCCGGGTCGGTGACCGTCACCGTGTACGGGATCTTGTCGCCGAAGTCGAAGAAGCCTCCGTCCGGCACGGTGATGGTCACCGTGGGCCGGGTGTTGCCGACCACCACGTCGGTGACCGCGGTGGCGGTCAACCCGTTGCCGCTGTTGCGCACGGTCAGCCTGGCGGTGTGCTTTCCGGCCGTCGAGTAGGTGTGGCTCGGGTTGGCGGCGGTGGAGTCGGTGCTGCCGTCGTTGGTGAAGTCCCAGGCGTAGCTGAGCGCCGACCCGTCACCGGCGGACGACCCGGCCGAGGAGAACGTCACCGCCAGCGGCGTACGTCCGCTGTCCGGGGTGGCGGCGACCTTCGCGGTCGGGGGCCGGCCGTTGGCGACGTAGTCGATCCGGTAGATGCCCGCGCCGGCGTTGCTGCCGCCGCGACCGCTGCCGGTGCCCTCGCCGAAGTCGATGACGTAGAGCGACCCGTCCGGGCCGAACTCCGCCTCGAAGGGCTGGATCCAGCTCATGTTGCCGAAGATCCCGTTGATCGACTGGAGGTCACCCACGGCGGTCGGGCCGAAGCGCGCGTTGTTGAAGGTCTGGGCCGTCTTGTGGATCGACAGCGTCTTGAACCACCTGCGGGTCAGCTCATAGGTGATCCACTTGCCCTCGAAGTACTCCGGGAACTTCGTCGTGCGGGTGTTGGCCGGGTCGTAGTCGTAGACCGGGCCGCTCATCGGCCCGCCACCGCCGGTGTCCAGCTCGGGGAACTGGGTGGAGGCGGAGTACGCGTACCAGACCAGCGCGGACTTCGCCGACGGCAGGGTGGTCAGGCCGGTGTTGTTGGGTGAGTTGTTCACCGGTGCGGCGCAGTTGAACTTCGCCCCCGAGGTGTTGGTGGCGAAGTTGTAGTCGTTGAACGGGATGTTGTTGCCCACGCAGTACGGCCAGCCGAAGTTGCCGGCGCTGGTGATCCGGTTGAACTCGACCGTCCCCTCCGGACCACGGTTCGGGTCGGCGGCGCGGGCGTCCGGGCCGTAGTCGGCCACCAGCACCGCGTTGGTCTGCGGCTCGACACTGATCCGGAACGGGTTGCGCATGCCCATCGCGTAGATTTCGGGCCTGGTCCTCGCGGTGCCGGCGGGGAAGAGGTTGCCGCTCGGCACGGTGTACGTACCGTCGGCCTGCGGGGTGATCCGCAGGATCTTGCCGCGCAGGTCGTTGGTGTTGCCGGCGGTGCCCTGGGCGTCCCAGGCGGCCCGGCCGGCGCGCTCGTCGATGGGGGTGTACCCGCTGGAGGCGAACGGGTCGGTGTTGTCGCCGATCGCGGCGTAGAGGCGGCCGGCGGCGTCCATGGCCAGCGATCCGCCCATGTGCGAGTTGGCCCGGCCCTCACCCCGGTAGGTGGGGACGGTCAGCAGCCGTTTCTCGGAGGAGAGCGCGACGCTGTTGTTGGCGACCGTGAAGCGGGACAGGTTGAGCTGTTTGAGGGTCTTGTCCGACCAGAGCAGGTAGATCCAACCGTTGCTGGCGAAGTTGCGGTCCAGGGTCATCCCGAGCAGCCCGTCGGACTGGTCGGTCATCGCCGAGGTGTACGCGAAGTCCAGCAGCGTGGTGACCTGGAGGGTGTCGGAGTTGACCACCTTCAGCGCGCCGGTGCGCTGGATGTAGTAGACCTTCCGGTCCGGGCCGACAGCCAGTTCGAAGGGGTCGGCCAGGTTTTCGGTGACCAGCCCCACCCGCTCGAAGTTGCTGGTCTTGCTGGCCGAGCAGTCGCCGGCGACCGCGCCGGCCGCCCACTCGATGCCGTAGCGCAGGTGCTCCAGGAACGTCGGGGCGCTGAACTGGGAGCTGGCGTGCCCACCGGCGGTAAACCAGGACCGGCCGCCGTCGTAGCGCTGACACCAGGAGTACGCGTGGTCGACGCCCTCGTCCATCCCGGGGATCCCGTCGCGCACCTTGATCTGCGCGAGGGTGTGCACGTTGCCGGTCGGATTGGTCCGCCAGTTGTACCACTCCTCGTTCTGCTCCCACAGTTCCGGCAGGTTCCGGGTCGAGGGGTGCGCCCGGTCGAGCACCTTGACCCGTCCGGGGAAGGTGCCGCCGGTGGCGGAGAAGTCCGGGTGGTAGTCGAAGATGGTGCCGACCAGGCCCTCGTACCAAAGCCAGTCGCGTTCGCTGGCCGAGGCGGCGTGCAGGCCGGCCCAGCCGCCGCCGTTGCGGATGAACGTCTGCAACGCCGCGCGCTGGCTGGCGTTGAGCAGGTCACCGGAGGCCGGCGTCGAGTTGGTGTTGTTGAACACCAGGGCGTCGAAGGTGGCGAGGTTGGCGTCGGTGAACGCGGCCGCGTCGGTGGTGGCGACGACCTCGAAGTTGTGGGTGGTGCCGAGCTGCTGGATCGCGGCGACGCCGGCGGGGATCGAGTCGTGGTAGAAGTTGGTGATCTTGGAGAAGACCAGCACCCGGAAGCGGGGGGCGGCCTCGGCGGGCAGGGCGGTGGTGGTGCTCAGGACGGTGGCGACGGCGAGCAGGGCGAGGCAGAACGCGCGGAGGCATCGGGGCATGGGGGCGCTCCCTGTTGGACGGTGAGGGGCGGAAAGCGCTTTCTCGCTGCCCGCATCACGGTACTGACAGCCAGTGATGACCGTCAATAGTCCAAAGGTAAGCGGTTTCCTGACCCGATCGTCCCGGCTTCGCCGGTGCCGTCAGCTCAGCGGCACCTGCGCCGGCCGGTCGCCGTCCCCGGTGACACCGACGCCCTCGGGCGCGGCGATCGGGGCCGTGATGATCCGGCTCGGCAGCACCGGCGCGTCCCGGCCCGTGCCCCGGCGCCCGTCGCCGTCGCTGGACTGCTCGTGGTAGTCCTGCTCCACGTTCACCGACCAGACGTCGTGTGTGCTGCCGGTGGCGATGTTCTCCGCCGTGAGCATCGCCGTCAGCATCGAGTGGTCCTGGTTGTTGTAGCGGTGCATGCCGTTACGCCCCACCGGGTGCACGTTCGGCACCGCCTCGGCCAGCCAGGCCCGGATCACGTCCACGTTGTGCTGGTAGCGCTCGTCGTACACCGGGTACGCCTTCGGCATCCGCACCACGTAACCCGCCTCCACCACGCCCGGCCGGGCCAGGCCCAGCCGCTCCAGCTCCGCGGTCGCCAGGGCCACCAGGTCGGCGTCCGGGGTACGCCACATCTCGTCGTCCTCGAACACGAAGTACTCCAGGCCCAGGCAGGTGCGGCCGTCCTTCACCAGGTAGGGCGACCAGGAGCCGAAGTTCTGGATCCGGCCCACCCGCACGCCGGGGTCGTGCACGTAGATCCAGTTGTCGGGGAACGAGAACTCGGCCGGCACCACCAGCGCCACCGTCAGGAAGTCCCGGTAGCGCAGGTCGGCGGCGCAGGCCAGCACCTCCGGCGGCGGCGGCGGGCGCAGCGCGGTCACCAGCTCCGAGATCGGCATCGACGAGATCACGTGGTCGGCCGGTGTGGTGCGCTGCCCGCCCACGCCGTTGACCGTCACGCTGGTCGCCCGCCGTCGCTCCGGGTCACGGTGCACGGCGGTGACCCAGGTGCCCGTCGACAACTCCCCACCACGGTCACGGACCTGCTCGGCGCAGCGCTCCCACATCATCCCCGGCCCGTACTTGGGGTACTGGAACTGCTCGATCAGACTCGTCACGTCCGTGCGGTACCGCCGGGGCAGCACCGCGTTGCGGATCGCCTTGGCCAGGGACAGGTTCTTGATCCGCTGCGCCGCCCAGTCCGCCTGCAACCGGTCCGCCGGCATGCCCCAGACCTTCTCCGTGTACGTCTTGAAGAAGATCGAGTACAACCGCCAGCCGAACCGGGCCGACACCCAGCCCTCGAAGTGCGACTGGTCCCGCGGCGGGCGCAGCCGGGCCCGGGCGTACGAGCCCAGGCAGCGGGCCGCCTCCGGCACGCCGAGGTTACGCAGCGCGTTCGCCGCGCTCAACGGGTAGTTGAACAGCGCCCCCCGGTAGAAGATCCGGCTCATCCGCGGTCGGGTCAGGAAGTCCTCGTCCGGCAGGATCTCGTGCCAGAACGCCTCCACCCGGGGCACCTTCGTGAAGAAGCGGTGCCCACCGATGTCGAAACGCCACCCGTCGCGCTCCACCGTCCGGCTGATGCCGCCGACCACCTCGTCGGCCTCGAAGACCCGTACCGGCAACCCGTGACGGAGCAGTTCGTACGCCGCCGTGAGCCCCGCCGGCCCCGCACCGATGACCACCGTGCCCTGCTGCTCGCTCATGCCCCCGCACTCCTGCCCGCCGTGGTTGAGGCGCGGCGCGTACCCGTTCTGCGGCAGACATCACCCTCGGAAAGGCGCTGGTCGTGACCGTTTCCGCTCCGGCGGGGCGGGCTGCGGCGTACAACAGGAGGGGCGGCACCCCCGCGGCGGGTGCGCCGGTGGGCGGACCGGGGGAGCGAAGCGGATGCGCCGGTGGCGGAGCGGCCAGGGGCGCACCCCGGCGCTGGCCGTCCGTGTGGCCGGGGCGGGCCGGGCCGCGTCGCGGCTGGCTCGCCGGGTGCCCGAGCCCTGGCCCTACCTGCTCGGCCTCTTCCTCGGCGCGAAGCTGCTGCTCACCCTGGTCGGGCTGCTGGTCCTGCACGCCTGGGACGACATCCCCGGCGCGCCGCCGGCCGACGAGACGTTGATGTGGACGCAGCAGCGGGAGATCTCCGGGCACCGGTGGATCTCCCTGTGGTTCGCCTGGGACGCGATGCTCTACCTGCGGCTGAGCGAGCTGCCGCTGACCGGACGGTGGACGGACTTCGGCTTCCCGCTGCTCTACCCGTTCCTCGCCCGGCCGGTCGGCGCGCTGCTCGGCGGCGACAACGCCCTGGCCCTGCTGCTGATCAGCAACGTCACCTTCCTCCTGGCCCTCTGGTACGGCTACCGGCTGGCCGAGCTGCTGCTCGGAGACCCGGACGCCGCCCGCCGGTTCACCCGGTACCTGGTGCTGCTGCCCACCGCGTTTTTGTTCCAGGCCGCGCTGACCGAATCGCTCTTCGTCTGCCTCGCGCTGGCCGCGTTCTACCACGCGGAGCGCCGCCAGTGGCTGCTGGTCGGCGTGCTCGGCTACTTCCTGGCGATGAGCCGCTCGGTCGGCTTCGTCGTCGCGCTGCCACTGGCGCTGGTGCTGCTGCGCCAGCACGACTGGCGGCTCGGCCCGCGCGCCCTGCTCGGCTACCTGCGGATCGGCTGGCCGCTGCTTCTGCTGCCCGCCGGCTGGTTCACCTTCATGGCGTTCTGCCGGTGGCGGGGCGGGGACTGGTTCGCCTACCAGCACGCCCAGCAGACCGGGTGGGGGATCAGGGTGCAGAACCCGGTGCCCGTGCTGCTGGGCGGCCTGGCCGGGGAGCCGCGGGACGCCGCCCGGGTCTGGTTCGCCGTGGCCGTGCTGGCCGTGCTGGTCGCCGGGTTCCGCCGCCGCGAGCTGGCCTACCTGGTGTACGGCGTGCTCATGGTGCTGGTGCCGCTCTCGATGGGCCCGCCGGTCTACAAGAGCCTGCTGCGCTACCTGCTCGCCGCGTTCCCGGTGGCGCTGGTGCTGGCCCGGTGGGCGCGCCGCGCCACCGTCGACGTGTGGCTGACCGCGACCCTCGCCCTGGTGCAGGGCGCGCTGTTCGTCCTCTGGCTCACCTACTGGACACACATGATCATCTGATTGGGCCCCCGGCTCGCCGGGCAGGATGGGTCGATGACCGAGCCACGGGTGCGCCTCGACGACCTGGGCGCCTGGCTGATCAAGGGCAACGCCGACACCGTCGACCTGACCGCCCGCTTCGCCCGCGAGCCCCTGGTGACCAGCTGGTGCGTACGTCCCGGCTACCGGGCGCGGCTGATGCGTGCCGCGCAGCCGGTCGTCTTCTGGGCCAGTGGCAGCCGCGGCCGCCTGCCGTACGGGGTGTGGGGGGTCGGCCGGGTCACCGGTGCGGCCGAACCGGGACCGCCGGGGCAGCCCTGGTCGGTGCCACTGGACCTGCCCATCCTCGGAGAGCAGGACCGGGTGCCCCGGCTGCGGCTGCGCGCCGACGACCGGCTCGCCGACCTGGAGGTGTTCCGCCAGCCGCAGGCGGCCAACCCCTCGTACCTGACCGTGGCCCAGTTCGCCGCCCTGCGTACCCACCTGCCGGACCGAGCGGCTGGGTCCCACCGCGGGGCCTGGTGATCCTCGCGGGTCCCGGGAAGATGTCGCCGCAGCGCCCTGCCGTGCCCCGGCCCGGGCCCGATCGAAGGGCCTGTGCGAACCTGCTACCCGAGATCTGAACCGCACCCCTGGAGGCCCGGTGTTCGCCCTGCCGCTGACCGAGGAGGCCGAGCTGCGCCCGCTGGACCCCTGGCGGGCCGAGGAGTTCCTCGCCAATCTGGACCGGGCCCGGGAGCACATCCAGCCCTGGGTGTCGCCGTCCTTCGTCGCCACCGACCTGCCCTCGGCCCGGGCGGTGCTCCAGCGGTACGCCGACCGCTGGGCCCGCGACGCCGGCGGCATCTGGGGCCTGTGGTGGCGCGGCACACTGGTCGGCGGCGTCATGTTCGTGTCGTTCGACGCGGATCTGGGCGTCTGCGAGGTGGGCTGCTGGGTGGAGCCGGCGGCGCAGGGGCGCGGGCTGGTCGCGCCGGCGGTCCGCCGGATCGTCGACTGGGCGGTACGCGAGCGCGGCATCCACCGGGTGGAGTGGCGCACCAACGCCGAGAACGCCCGCAGCATCGCACTGGCCCGCCGGCTCGGCATGCGCCACGACGGCACGCTGCGCCAGCTCTACCCGAGCCCGCAGGGGCGGATCGACCTCGAGGTCTGGTCGGTGCTGGCCGACGAGTGGCTGGCCGGGCCGGCCGTCCGGTAGCCCACCGTCCACTGACGACGGCCGGTTCTGTCGTACCCCGGCGGCACCATGCATCCATGGCCGTCCCCGCGCTCACCCCGCACCCCGACCCGCCGCGCTCCGTGCCGCTGCGCGAGGCGCGCACCCGGTTCAGCCAGCTCGTCGCGCTGGCCGAGCTGACCGACGCGGTCACCATCGTCACCCGCGATGGTGATCCCCGCCCGGTCGCCGCGATCGTCCCGGCCTCCGCCGCCCGCAGCGGCGCGCAGGCCCGCGCCGACGCCGACCGTCTCGCCGCCGTCACCGCCGGCTGGGCTCGCCGGCTCGACGAGCAGCACCGACGCAGCAGTCACCGGCACGCCGCCGAGCTGGCCGCCGTCCGCGCGGCGTTGGCCGAGGCGTGGGCCGAGCTGGACCGGCGGGTCGTTCCCGGCAGCGACCCGGCGCTGGCCCGGCTGCGCGCCGCGCACGCCGACCTGCTCGCCGGCTGACCCGCTGCTGGCCCGGCCACCCACAGGCCGACGCGGGGCCACCGCATCCGCGCGGAAATCGGGGTCAGCCGGTCGCCGGGTAGGCGTGCGTCTCGGTCGCCTTGACCGCCACCCACACCCGCTGGCCGGGGATCAGCCGCAGTTGGGCGGCGGCGGCCGGGGTGACGTCCGCCGCCACCCCGATCGGTCCGTCCACCTGCACCCGCACGTTGTCGCCGTGCCGCTGGACACCGGCGACGGTGCCGGCCCAGGTGTTGCGTGGGCTGCCGTCGGGTCTGCTCGGGTGCAGGGCCACCGCCGTCGGGCGGAACGCGACGAACGCCTCGCCGTCCAGGCGGTCGGCGACGGTGAGGGACAGCTCGGGCGCGACGCGTACGCCGTGCCCCTCGGCCCGGCCCCGGTAGAGGTTCAGCCCGACCAGCCGGGCCACGTAGTCGGTGCGCGGGCGGGCCGTGACGCTCGGCCCGTCGCCCTCCTGCACCACCCGCCCGCCTTCGACGATGACGAGCCGGTCGGCCAGCGCCAGCGCGTCCAGCGGGTCGTGGGTGACCAGCACCGTCGCCCCGGGATGGGCGGACAGGTGGCGGTGCAGCTCCGCGCGGGTGTCCAACCGGGTGCGGGCGTCCAGCGCGGCGAGTGGCTCGTCCAGCAGCAGCAGCGCCGGCTCGACGGCCAGCGCCCGGGCCAGTGCCACCCGCTGGGCCTGCCCGCCGGAGAGCTGCCGGGGGCGGCGGTCCGCCTGCCCGGTCAGCCCCACCCGGCCGAGCCAGTCCCGGGCGGTCGCCCGCGCCGCCCGCCGGTCGACGCCGTGCCGGCGCGGGCCGAAGGCCACGTTGTCCAGGGCGCTCAGGTGCGGAAAGAGCAGGTAGTCCTGGAAGACCACGCCGATCGGCCGGCGTTCGGTGGGGATCCAGCCCCGGCTCGCCGGCCGGTCCAGGTCGACGCCGTCGAGGGTGACGTGCCCCGCGGTGAGTGGCTGCAGCCCGGCCAGCGCGCGCAGCGCGGTGGTCTTTCCGGCACCGTTCGGCCCGAGCAGCGCGACCACCTCGCCGGGCGCGACCCGCAACGGCACGTCGAGCCGGAAGGCGTCCCGGTCGACGACGAGCCGGGCGTCGAGCAGCGGCGTGGTCATGGGCCGGTGATCCAGCGGTCGCGCAGCGCGGCCAGGATGCCCACCGAGACGATGAGCAGCACCAGGCTGAGCACGATCGCCGATTCCAGGTCCGTCTCCAACGCCAGGTAGACGGCGAGCGGCATGGTCTGCGTCCGGCCGGGGTAGTTGCCGGCGAAGGTGATGGTGGCGCCGAACTCTCCGAGCGCCCGGGCCCAGCAGAGCACCGCGCCGGCGGCCAGCCCCGGCGCCACCAGGGGCAGGGTCACGAGGGTGAAGGTGGTCCACCGGCCGGCGCCCAGCGTCGCGGCGGCCTCCTCGTAGCGGTGGTCGGCGGCCCGCAGCGCACCTTCGACGGCGATCACCAGGAACGGCATGGCGACGAACGACTCGGCCAGCACCACGCCGGCGGTGGTGAAGGGCAGGGTGATGCCGAACGTGGCGTCGAGCCAGCCGCCGAGCAGCCCGCGCCGGCCGAAGACCAGCAGCAGCGCCACCCCGCCGACCACCGGCGGCAGCACCAGCGGCACGGTGACCAGCGCGCGGACCAGCCGGCGGCCGGGGAACTCGACCCTGGCCAGCAGCCAGGCCAGCGGGACCCCGAGCAGGAGGCAGAGCACGGTGGCGAGGGTCGCGGTCTGCACGGACAGTCGCAGCGCCGTCAGCGCTCCCGGCTCGGTGAGCCGCTGCGGCAGCGTGGACCAGGGCGCCCGGACGACCAGACCGGCCAGCGGCAGGACGAGGAAGATCAGCCCCAGCCCGGCGGGGATGAGCAGCGCCGCCGGCACCCGTCCGCGCCGACGGGCGGCATCGAGGACCACGCTCACGGGGCCTGGAACCCGGCCCCGGCGAGAACCGCCTGTGCCGGCGCCGAACGGACGTACGCGACGAAGGCCCGCGCCCCGGCCGGGTTCGGCGCCTCCTTCAGCGCCACGATCGGGTAGTCGTTGACCGCCCGCGCAGACTCGGGAAACTCCACGCCGGTCACCTCGGCGGTCGCCGCCCGCGCGTCGGTGCGGTAGACCAGGGCCGCGTCGACCTCGCCGAGCTTCACCTTGGCCAGCGCGCCCTTGACGTCCTGCTCCAGCGTCACCGGGGTCAGTGCGACGCCGGCGGCGTCCAGCGCCGTCCGGGCAGCCGCCCCGCAGGGCACCTGGTCGGTGCAGAGCGCCACCTTCACCCCCGGCCGGGTCAGGTCGGCGAGCCCGGTCACCCCCTTCGGGTTGCCCCGGGGCACCGCGATCACCAGTTGGTTGCGGGCGAAGCTGCTCGGCGTGCCGTCGGCGTTGCCGGCCTCGGTCACCGTGGTCATGGGGGCCGGGGCGGCCGAGGCGAACACGTCCGCCGGCGCACCCTGGTTGATCTGGTTGGCCAGGGCGGAGCTGCCCGCGAAGTTGAGCGTCACCGAACTGCCCGGGTTGGCGGCCTCGAAATCCCTGCCGATGCGGGTGAACGACTCGGTCAGCGACGCGGCGGCGAACACCGTCACCGTGCCGGTGACCCGGCCGTCCGCGGCGGCCTGCGGGGCCTCGTCCGGGGCGCAGCCGGAAACCGCGAGCCCGGCCGCCGCGACCACGGCGGCCAGCGCGGCGCGTAGTCGGCGTCCGCTCATCCGGTGGTCCGTCCCCGAGCCGGAGCGGGTGCCACCCGCTCCACCACCACCGTGGTCGACTTGATCACGGCGACGGCCACCGACCCGACCCGCAGATCCAGCTCGTCGACCGCCTCCCGGCTCATCAGCGACACGATCCGGAAGGGACCGGCCTGGATGTCGACCTGGGCCATCACGGTGTCCTTGCGGACGTCGACGACGATGCCGCGCAACCGGTTGCGGGCCGAGGAGAGCTCGGCGCCCGCGTCCGGGTCGGACGCCTGCGCGCGGGCGAAGCCCGCCAGGTCGACGCCGTCGATGACCCGGTGGCCGTGCCCGTCCCGCCCGGCCGGCAGCCGCCCGGCGTCCACCCAGCGGCGGATCGTGTCGGCGCTGACGCCGAGCAGGTCGGCCGCCTCGCCGATCCGGAACATCGTCACGGCGCTCACCCTAGCGCCCGCACCTGCGAGGACGGAAGGGCGGGATGGCTGGTTTTCGCGTACCACAGGGGTTGTGTCGGCCGCATCTGCGGTCTCGTCTGTGGCCGCGGGGGGGGGTCGCCAGCTGCGAGACC
>NZ_JBQXEO010000041.1:0-33037 GCF_052601155.1 Micromonospora yongxingensis | reverse complement strand
CTCACCCCCCGCCCTAAAGGGCGGAGCACTTGCCCGCATCCTGGTAGCACTGGCAGCGACACGCGACGCCGATTCGCTGAGGAGACATCCGTGGACACGCGCGAGGCGGCCCGACGGTGGGCCAGGACCTGGGCGGAAGCCTGGCCGACCAAGGACCTCGAGGCGATCGCCGCCCTTCAAACCGAGGATGGCGACCATTGGGCCTCCCTGTTCCGTCCCTACCGCGGGCGTTCCGGCCTGCGGGCCTATCTCGAGGAGTGTTTCGCAGAGGAGACCCGCCCTGCTGAGGTGTGGTTCGCCGAGCCGCAGGTCGACGGTGATGCGGCGGCCGTCGAGTACTGGGCGGTGATCCACATCAAGGACCACCCGGTCACCATCTCCGGCTGCACCGTGCTGCGCTTCGACGAGGCCGGCCTCGTGGCCGAGGCTCGCGACTACTCCCACGTCAAGGACGGCCAACACGCACCGCCCGCCGGCCTGTTCGCGTGAAGCAACCGTCGTTCAGTCCTGGTCGTCCGGATCCACCGCCCGTCTCACCAGCTGGGCCGCTCTGTCCGAATCGAACCCGCTGGCGATGAGCAGGTCGTGAGCGGCCGTCCGGAACTCACCCACGGCGATCATCCCCGAGTAGCCCAGACGATGGGTGTGCGGCCGGGTTGGGTCCCACGCGGCCTCCCCCTGCGCCTGTCCGATCAGCTCGACGGCCGCCAGGATCTGCTCGCGCGCCTCCCTCGGCTCCGTACCGGCGCGGATCGTGTACCGCAGGGTCTGCACGCTGGTGGCCAGCAGGTCGATGGCCGTGGAGAACTCCTCCGGTATCGGTTCGTCGTCCTTGAGGGCTGTCGTGAGTCGCCGTGCGAGGGATCGGCAACTGTGCAGGCTGCGCTCCAGGTGCCGGACGGCTTCGGTGTAGAAGGCCAGGGAGTTGCGTTCGCGCCACCGCAGTGGCGCCAGCCGCACCACCTCCTGGGCGGCGCTCAGCCCCTCGCCCAGCGCACTCAGGCGGGGATCGAGGTCCCGCAACGTGCGCAGGGTCCGCTCCGCTTCGCCAAGATCCCGAACGCGCAGCGCCCCGGCCAGGTCGTGCATGGCGGCGACCGCCGGATCGAGGACCGGTTCGGCCAGCCGGCGCACTGTCCGCTGCGGGTGGATGGGCACCAACAGCAGACCAACCGCCAGCCCGATCAACCCACCGACCGCGGCGTCGACGAAGCGGGGAATGGACAGTTCCCGCACGGGCGGCTCCAGGGTGGCGATGAGCACCGCCGTGCCGCCGGCCTGGGTGAGCAGCGAACCACCACCCTTGAACAGGATGGCGACGATGATCGCCAGCACGACGACCACCCCGGTCTGCCAGGGCCCGATGCCGAACAGCGGCATGAGCGTGTCACCGACGGCGAGCCCGAGGACCACCCCGGCCAGCAGTTCGACGGTACGTCGAAGGCGTGATCCCATCGAGGCGGCCACGATGCCGACCGCCGTGGTGGGCGCGAAGGTCGGGGAAGAGTTGCCCAGGAACTGGTACGCCACGAACCACGCGATCGCCGCCGCGATACCGGCCTGCACGGCGAGCAGACCGAACAGGCGTAACCGCCAGGCGCGGGCGCGAAGGAGGCGCTGCCCTCGCCTCCGCAGGTCGGCGAAAAATCGCCCAGCCCGGGATCGCGCGTGCGGTGCCGGGGGATCGAACTCGGCTGCCGGCTCCTGATTCGCGGGCACGCGCGCCGCTTACCCGCCGCAGGCGAACCTATCCGGCGGGCAGAGGGGTCGGCTCGTCCCGCCCGTCCTGGGTAGCCCGGCGGCCGCGGCGAGGGGGCAGCGGTGTCCTCCACGCCGGCGCAGTGCTGCGTGCCAACACGCATCGACGACGCTGTTACCATCACCGCCGTGCGCGCGAACCGAATATCCATGAGATCCGGTGGCTGTCATGCTCCCTGACGGACAGGATCCCTACACGATTCTCGGTGTGACGCGTGAATCGTCGGTCGGAGAGATTCGGGAGCGCTACCGGGTTCTCGTGCAGATCTGGCATCCGGACAGGCATCAGTCGAGTCCCGCGAAGGTCCGTGAAGAAGTCACGCGACAAATGCAGCAGATCAACGCGGCGTACAAGCATCTGACAGATGCGCATGAGCGCGAAGCCCGCGCACGGCAGGATCGCGAGCGGCAGACCCGTGAACGCCAGGAACGCGAACGGCGCGACCGCGAACGGCGCAATCGCGAACGGCAGGAACGCGAACGGCAGGATGGTGAAGGCGACACCGGTGATCGCCGGGATCGCCCGCGGGAGAGCCGGGAACACCGGGACCGGGAACGTTACAGCCGCGAACGCCTACAGCGGGAACGCGAGACCCGCGAGCGAGAGCACCCGAGGGCACGGTGGACATATTCGATGTCCACGGATGCTGGCCAGCGGGACACGCCCTGGAGCAGCGCATCAACCATCCACCCGATTGCCATCTCCCTTCGGTCTGGCGAAACCGGGTTCACGCTTCGAGCATATTTCGACGAACAACGGACCGAGGCGGCCTTCCCCGGCGCCCAGAGGCGCCTGCTCCTATTCAGATCCATGGCTTCGATGCGTGCATACCTGGCGAGAACCGAAGCGCACGAGCTTGCCGACATCCCCGAGTGGGAAAGCCTCGTGGAGCAAATAGGCAGCACGGCGGAGCCTGACGACGACCACTGCTACGAGTTCGACCTCATCGCGCACAGCCTGCGGTTTGCGCCAACACAGTGGGTCCCGGAATTGTTCATCACCAACCGTGATCTCATCCGAGAGATCTCGGAGGCGTTCAACCTTGACGACGTGCGGAAACTGCTGACCGTGGGCTCACCCCTGGATCGGCTCGACGACCTGTTTCGGAGCGTCGACAGGCCAATCGCCGGATGGGGCGCCCGTCGCCAGCTTGCTTCTCTGCAAGGAGGGCAGGCCAGCACCGTGTGGCGGAAAGCGATCCGCGGGATCGAAGATCACGTCCGCTGGCTGCGGTGACCTGCGCCAGGCGGTAGCTGCCTACGACGGCAACGTCAGGTCCGGAGCGCGGCGGCCACCCGGAACTCCTGGGCGGGCGCTTGCGCCTTGCGTGGGCCTGTCACCTGCTGTCCCCCGTGGGTGGCGACGGCTGCACCGACGTCTTCGAGGCCAGTCGCGCAGCGAGCCGCTCGTCGAGGTATGCGGCCAACCGCGCGTCCTGGTCCGGGGTCAGCGTCGTACGACACAGGTACCGGGGCTCGCGCTGGTCGGCACAGTCCACCCGGTACGCCTCACGGGAACGGCTGACATGCCGGATCGTCGTCCACGGCACCCGCAGCGAGGCGTGGACGGTGTGCCACTCGATGGCATCGGCGGTGAACACGTACCGCAGGGGCGCCAGGATTTGCGGGTTGCGTCGCAGGTGCAGCGGGCCGTTGATGACCCCGGCGAGGCACCAGACCACTCCGAACGGGAAACCGAACAGCCCGGCGAAGAACCACGCGCCCTCGGCCAGGAACGTACCGAGGCTCGTGACGCACAGCAGCAGACCTGCGACGGCAAACAACCGACTGGTTCGGCTCAGTTCCCGCCGCAGCAACCGCACGAACCGAGCGTCGGGAGTGACCAGCAGGTCGAACCCGTTCTGGAGCCCTGTGTTGCTGAGCCTCTCGCCCACCACCCGCACCCTCGCCGTCTTCAGATCGATCCGTCGACGAAATCTAGACCTTGCCGCGCGACGACGTGGGCCCGCTCTGGCAGATCGAGGGTTGGCTGCCCTGCCCTGCTCCGGCTTCAGGCTGGTGTGGCGGCGACGGGCGATTCGCGGAAGTGGAGCACGATCACGACACCCAGGATGACGATGGCGAGCGGGTCGAACACCAGCGAGATGAGGTTCATGTCGGCTCGCATCCCAGCATCGACGACGGTCAGGGCGAGAAAGGCCGCCTTGGTGATGATGGCGGTCGCCGCCGCCGGCACTCTGGCCGGCAGGAAGAAGGCTCCCCAGATGACGGCCGCGCCGAGAGCCGCCTGCAGCACACCCCTGTGCTGGAGCAGCGCCGTGGTCATGGGGTCGGGATCAGCCAACCCGTAACTGCTCGCCAGTAGTCGCGGCCAGAACAGGGCCAGTGCGGGCGTCGCGGTGATCGCGCCGACGATGGTGAGGATGACACGCGTCTTCATGAGGCTCTCCAAAGTAGAGCAGACTCGCTGATCGTCAGCCTAGCTGATAATCCGTCGAGCTGACGACTAAGCTATGTGCGTGCTCTCTTCCGAAGCCATTTCCTCGACCACCGGGTACCTCCTGCTGAAGTTGGCTGACCTCGCCAGAGCCAGGATGGAACAGGCACTCCTGCCCTTCCGCCTCCGCGGCCGAGACCTACGGGTACTGGCCTTCGTCCACGACGAGGAGCTGTCCCAGCGTGACCTGTGCCGGCAGACGGGGCTCGACCGCACCACGATGGTCGCGGTCATCGACGAACTCGAGGGCAACGGGTACGTCCGGCGCGACCGCAGCTCCAGCGACCGCCGCAAACAGGTCATCAGCATCACCGCAGACGGCCGCACCACACTGTCGGAAGCCCTCACGGCAGTGCGCCGGGCCGAGGACGACTTCCTCGCTGCCCTCCACAAGGACGAACGGTGCCAACTTCACCACCAGTTGTCCCTGCTCTACACCGCCCACGATCCCCGGTGCCAGCCCGACGAGACGCCGGAACCCGGCGTGTAACCACCTACGCGGACCGGGAGGATCTGTTGGTCAGTCCGTTGAGGACCTTTCCGTCAGGGCCGACCTGCCTCGGCCGCCTGGGTGTTCGACCGACGCCGGACGGTCTCCGAGCTCGGTCGCGGGTCACCGTCGTCCCGCCGGCGCTGCCGCGGCCGCGACGCTGATCGTTGCTCGGTGGCCTTCTCCACCACGTCGGGGGCCGCGGGTGGTGTGGTGCGGCTCGCCGCGGCGTTCACCAGATCCGGCAGATCCCGCCCGGCCACCAGGGGTAGCTCTCGCGTGACGTCCGCCGCCGGCACCGGCTCGCCCGCCAGGTCGGCGACTCGGGCGACACCTGCCCGTCCCGTCGCGGTTCGCGGCATCGTTGTCGCGCGGCGGGCCGTTACCGGCGGCACGTCGGCCGGCTCTGCGACGGCGCCTGGCGCGTCCGTGGTCGACGGCGATTCCGCGCGGCTGACAGCCGACCGGCCTGCTGTGCTGCGCGGCGTTCGGCGCGGTGGGGCTGCCGCCGGCAGGAGCGGGGCGAGTTCCGCGTGAAGCGCCGCCCAGTCGGAGGCGCGGGGCGGGTCGGGCTGATCCGTGGTCGAGGTGAGCTGGCCCGCGCCTTCGGACCGCTCCGATCCCGGGCGCTCGGCACCGTCTCCTGCGTGCTGTACGGCGTCCCCGGCCGACTCTGGCCGCACCGGGCCGCCGGAGGCCCCGTCCGCCGCAGGGGTTACGGGGGCCGCGTCCACGAGCGGCTCGGGGCCGTGGGCGAACGGCCGCTCCGGCGCGTCGGCGAGCAGCCGCGCGGCCGAGGCTATTGCGACGGGCTCGGGGTGGCGCGCCCGACGCCACCGCCGGCGGCGGCCAGCAGCCGGCAGGTTCCCGGCCAGCACACGCGCAGGTGCCAGATCGGCGGCGATGAGCGCGGTGAGCCCGTCGTAGTCCGCCTGCTCGGCCAGCCGCAGGGCGATCTCGTCGAGGTCGTACACCGCAAGGGCGATGTCCGCGGTGGTGCCGTCCAGTGCTCGGCTGATCTTGCGGCGCAACACCTTCCTGAGCGCCGCCTGTCGCCGCTCGGCGCGAATCTGCG
Organism: Micromonospora yongxingensis; assembly: GCF_052601155.1. Lineage (NCBI taxonomy): Bacteria > Bacillati > Actinomycetota > Actinomycetes > Micromonosporales > Micromonosporaceae > Micromonospora > Micromonospora yongxingensis. The sequence continues at coordinate 27,256 of NZ_JBQXEO010000041.1, read as the reverse complement.
CGCGGGCCGCGTCGAGCGAACCGTACAGCCCGAGGCCGGGGTCGGCCTTGGCCAACGAGCGGGCGCGGCGGGTCAGCCACGGCTGTCGCAACCAGTGCCCGACCGGTTCGTACCCCGGCGTCGTGGGTGGCAGCTGCTGCCTGGCGCGCAGCCGGTCCCGCCGCTGATTCTCGCTGCTCATCAGCCACACCAGGTAACCGAGCAGCGACATGCCCGCGTAGAAACCACCTTCGAGGTGGTTACTGTGAGCCAGCCAGTTGAAGGCGACCGCGGCGGCGGCGATGCCGGCCGACAACACCCGGGACAGGATCGCCCCTTCGCCCAGTCGACGGCGTACGTCAGCGTTCGCCAGCACCACGACGCCGCCCAGCTCCAACGCCCCAACCGCGGGAAGGGCGACATACCACGGCATGCCGAGCGCTTCCATCGCCCCGGACACCTGGCCACCGAGCGCGATCAGCAGCACGACGACGTAGAACCCGGTGCGCAGCACGGCAACGTGCCGCACCGCCTTGGCCAGCTCCGCGTCCAACATCTCCGGCGGCCCGGCGTCAGACGCCTCGCCCATTGACTTTCCGCCGGTCATCCGAGTCTGGTCCGGTTCCTGGAACACGCCGAGCAGGTTCCTCTCTCACCCCGGCCCCGGCCTGCCCGGCGCCGCGGCCGCCCGACCCGGCGGTGCCGCCGCCGAGTCGTACCAGAGCCGCGCTCCGGCTGCCGGCCGTCGTCCGCCGCATGCTACAAGGTCGCGGACCGAATTGGAGATCTCCGATACCGCGCCGGGACACCGTACCGCCGCGCCTGCCACCCCTCGACATCGCACAGGTCCGCATCATCGGTCAGCTCGGGGGTGCGGGGGTTCAGGGCTAATCTCTGGGCCATGTCCGCCCCCGCGCAGCGTCCGTTGCTGTTCCTTGACGTGGACGGCACCCTCATCCCCGTCGGAACGCCACCAGCGAAGCAGCAGACCCGTCTACCGGTTCGACCAGACGACGCCCATCCACTGCTGCACAGGGTCGAGCCGGAAGACGGCCGTCGGCTGTCCGCCCTGCCCTGTGAGCTCGTGTGGGCGACCACGTGGATGAGCGACGCGAACGACGTACTGGCACCGCTGCTCGGATTACCGGCCCTGCCGGTGGTGGACTGGTCCGACTCAGACGAGGACCACACCCTGCACTGGAAGACCCGCGGCCTGGTCGAGTGGGCTCAGGGCCGCCCCTTCGTCTGGGTCGACGACGAAATCTCCCCTGCCGATCGCGTCTGGGTGTCCGCCCACCACCAGGGCCCAGCCCTGCTGCATCGGGTCGCCCCACGTCACGGACTGACCAAACGCGACTTCACTGTCATCAGCAACTGGCTGGAGCAAGTACACACGCCTCACCCTCCGCCGCTGCCTTGAGGATCATCGGGACCGTCAGGACCGCCTTGCTGGTCACGAGCGCAGCGGAGATTCGTGTCGGAATCCCGCTTGCACGGCAGTGCGGGCTGCTCGCGGGCGGGCCTCCGCGATGAGCGCGTCCGGATCCTTCTCGGGAATGACGACGGATTGGAGCCACAACGGCCCGATAGCGGCAACAGTCGCCAGAAGGCCTTCCCGTGGACGACGGCGTTCGAAGCGGCAGCCCGGATGGCTGGCAAGGGCGCCGGCCGGCAGCACTGACAGCGACTGCGTCCAAAGTGCATCCGCATCGGAAGCCTGAACGAGATCAGACCCTGCGAACACGATCGACGCGGGCGACATTCAAGATCAGCCGGGCAGCCCTGTCGGCAGAACGACACAATAAACGGACTGTTGAGGCATCGCCTTGAGTCGATCCCGTCGTTAAGGCGACATGAACGCCGAAGATGCACAGATCATGGCCGCCGGCAACCGGCTCGCCACCATCGCTCGGGAGATCATCACCGGCGCGGCCACCGGCCAGCGCAGCGACATGTGGTCAATGGTTTATGGCCACCCACGCCCCGACGACCGGGTTGGCATTCCGATCATTCTCGTCAGGGTCCGCGACACCGAGCAGCTCATCGCCGCGTTCACCGAGCAGTACAACACCCTCAACCTGGGCGCCACAGCCGTCATCACCGCGTTGGCGCAGCTGTACGCCGACACCGCCGGCATCAGCGAAGTCGAGGCCCTCGACCGGGCACAAGCGCTCATGCAGGTGGGCTTCGAAATGTGACCAGCGGCAAGCGGCCGCGGCTCGACCGGCGGGCGTGGAGCCGGGCCCGGAAGAAGTGCCGGGCCGCTTGTGGGCCGTCGAGCAGCACTGCTCGGACACCTGCTGCTTATGGCCGAACGATCCGGCAGGGCCGGCTCGTAATGCACACCAGCATGCGCAGCCAGGACCTCCGCTCGGCTTCCCATACGACATCTTCGCGGCCCCAGGCCCACGCTCACCTCGACGCCCCGACGGCGTCGTACACCGCACCCTCAGATGACCTTGAGCGCCAGTCAGGTCGTCCCTGCTGGCGCCCACTTGACTTCGATGCGAAACTATCTATGTAACTCTACGCATGCGGGAAGCCACATCTAGCGATGCTGGTGGTTGCTTTGGGACAGCTTCCGTTGTGGGGACCGGACACCGGCGAGCATCCGGCACCGAAACCAGTCCTGGCACGACCAGCGACACTCCGCCTCCTGATCACAGTGAAGGCGGCACCCAACCCCTCCGCACGCTACGGGGAGACCGTCTGCGTTGGTGCACTGAGCATGGGCCCTCCCTGGACGGGTTGGATTCGGCTCTACCCCATCCACTACCGCGAATTGGACGACGACAGCAAGTTCCACAAGTACGACATAGTCCACCTCAAGGCCCTGCCGGCCAGGCAGGACCAGCGCCGCGAGAGCTGGAAGCCGATCGTGGACACCATCACCACCGAGCGGCACATTGCCAGTCAGCAGTCGCGTCGCAATCTCCTCGATCCACTCGTCGAAGACTCCATGTGCCGGCTCAACAAACAGACGCGCGACGACCCGAGCGCACGATCGATCGCGCTGATTCGCGTGGCCGACATCTCGTCTCTGCAGGTCAAGCGCCATCCCGGCTGGTCGGCGGAGGATCGCAAGAAGATCGCTGGCCACCTCAACCAGCTCGACCTACTGGAACCGGCCAAGCGCAGCCCGCTTCAAGCACCACGCTTCACTGGTGCCTACCGCTATCGCTGCGCAGACCGTCATTGCCGCGGTCACCAACAGACACTCTGGGACTGGGAGTTCGTCGCCTTACAACATCGCCTGAGCCAGCTCACCGACGCGGAGGCTGCGGATCAGCTGAGACACAAGTTCCTCACCCAGCTCTGCGCCGCCGACCGGGACGTCGCCTTCTATGTGGGCAACCAAGCGGCAAGACCGCAGTCCTTCAGCATCGGCGGTGTCTACGCACCGAGACGGTCCATCAATCGATACCGATTGCGCGTCAACCGATGATCTCGGTCAGCACATCAGCGTGGCACGCATCCTCGACGCGGCACCAACACGCCAACTGCTTCCCCGTGAGCTCCCGACGCGCCCGATCAACAAGCGCTGGCTGCCGCACAAGCCACTGCCGGTAGAGACGTAACGCCTCAGCCCGATCGTGCCTTCGAAGGCTGAACGGATTGGCCCAGGGAGAACGTCGCAGCCCGAACCCCTGCCGCCCCACATAGACGGCACCGGACGGCACCACCGGGTGGTAGAGGTCCCCCTGCACGCGAACCCGCGACTGTGCCACCACGGGGCCAGCCTAACTGGCAACGACAGGCATCCGGTTGATGCTCGCCGCCGGCCGGGCAGGCCGGGCCACCCCCACCGCCAGACGCGAAAAGGCCCCGACCCAGTGTGAACCACCAGGTCGAGGCCTTGATCGTTGGTGCGCCGCCAGGGACTCGAACCCCGAACCCGCGGATTAAGAGTCCGCTGCTCTGCCAGTTGAGCTAGCGGCGCTCGTCGGCAACGGAGAGAACATTAGCACCCCGCTGAGCCGGGCTCCAATCCGGTTACCCGGGTCCCCCCTTCGGTCGAGCTTACCGGGCAGAAACGGTCAAATCGACCAGCGCGCGAAGGATGGGGGCGTTGGTCGGGGCGGTGATGCGGCACGATGTCCGCCAGGTACGCGAGAACAGAGGTGGGGATGGCACGGTTCACGCGAGCCGGGGCGGTGGTCGGCGCTCTGACCCTGGCGGCGTCGCTGGCACTGACCGGGTGCGGCGACGAGCAGAAGAAGCCGGAATTCGTGGGCGGGGCCGAGTCGAGCGCCAGCGCCGACCCTGCCACGGGCCAGCCGGAGACGCCGGCTACGCCGAGCGGCCCGGCGTTGGCGTTGAACCCGGTTGACGGCACGAAGAACAAGCCGGTGAGCACGGAGATCAGCGCGAAGCTCCCGGACGGCGCGAAGGTCTCCGCGGTCACGCTGACCGCCGAGGGTGGCGGCACCGTGGAGGGCAAGCTGCGTACTGACGGCTCCTCCTGGGTGCCGTCGGCCCCACTGAAGTACGGCACGCGCTACACGGCCACGGTGACGGCGTCCGCGCCGGACGGCACGAGCAGTCAGGGCACCAGCAACTTCACCACGATGGCCAAGCCGAAGTCGACCATCGGGTCCGGCCTGTACCTCTTCGACGACAAGAGCTACGGGGTGGCCATGCCGGTGGTCACCGAGTTCCACCCGGGCATTCCGAAGAAGGACCGGGCGGCGGTGCAGAAGCGGATGTTCGTCCGCACGGACCCGCCGCAGCCGGGCGCGTGGCACTGGGTCGACAACGGCACGCAGGCCTACTACCGGGCGCCGGAGTACTGGCAGCCGGGCACCACCATCACCGTGCGGATCGCGCTGGCCGGGATGCCGCTCAGCAACGGCAGATACGGCGACATCGACCGCAAGGCCACCGCCAAGATCGGGCGGTCGTTCGTGATGAAGGTCGACAACGCCACCAAGAAGATGACGGTGTTCGAGAACGGCACGCTGATCCGCACCGTGCCGGTGAGTCTGGGCAAGAGGAGCACCCCGTCGTCCAGCGGCACGATGGTCGTGATGGAGAAGAAGGAAGCCACGACCTTCGACACCCGGGACGACCCGGACCCGGCCAACCGCTACGTCACCGACATCCAGTTCGCACAGCGGCTCACCTGGGGTGGCGAGTACATCCACGCCGCGCCCTGGTCGGAGCACGTGCAGGGGCGGCAGAACGTCTCGCACGGCTGTGTGAACGTGTCCATGGCGAACGCCCGGTGGCTGTTCGACAAGACGCGCATCGGTGACCCGATCACGGTGAAGGGCACCGAGCGCAGGCTGGCGGCCGGCAACGGGTGGACGGCGTGGAGCCTGAGCTGGTCGCAGTTCGTCAAGGGCAGCGCGCTGCCGGTGCCCGCGGGCGGGTCGGGCCCGCTGCTCTGAGCCATCCGGCGTACGCGCCGGCCCGTGCGACGGTACGGGCCGGCGCGTACCCTTGCACTGCCCACGACGCGGCGGCGCTGGCGCGCCCCCGCAGAGCCGGCACGGAGACGAGCGAGGCTCACGAAACGCCGGATTCTAGCAAAATTCCGGCATCATCGTCGGCGTGTTCCGGTTCACCCTCGGCAACCGGGGCCGGTTCTGGCGCGTCTGTAGGAGACGATGGGTCAGCGACCACGACTGTGAGGACATCATGCGAGCTAGCCAGGACCAGCTGATCCGGCGCGGTGGGCGACGCCGCGTGTTCGCGGCGGGGCTTCTCGCCGTGGCGCTGGCCTTCACCTCCGCCTGCACCGACGGCAAGGGCGACAAGCCGTCCTCGTGGCAGGGCGGCGGCGAGAGCCCGGCACCGAAGGCGGCGGCGACCATCAGCGAACCGGCGACCGACGCCAAGGACGTGCCCGCGTCCACCGGCATCACCTTCACCACGAAGGACGCCGTGCAGACCGCCGTCGAGCTCAAGGACGCGGCTGGCAAGGCGGTCGAGGGCACCCTCTCCGCGGACGGCAAGACCTGGCTGCCGGCCGGCGCCCTGGCGTACGGGACGAGCTACACGGCCACGGTGACCGCCACCGGCGACGACGGGCGTCCCGCCACCGCGACCAGCACCTTCACCACCATGGCCAAGCCGTCCAACCAGGTCCGGGTCAGCAGCTTCCTCGGCGACAACCAGGTGGTCGGGGTCGGGATGCCGCTGATCGTGAAATTCAGCCGGGGCATCCCGGAGGACTACCGCGACGACGTGCAGCGGCGGATGACGGTGACCTCGACGCCGGCCCAGGAGGGCATCTGGCACTGGGTCAGCCCCACCGAGATCCGCTACCGGCCGAAGGAGTTCTGGAAGGCCGACAGCAAGGTCTCCTACCGGGTGCAGGCCGGCGGCCTGCCGCTGGGCAACGGCTGGTACGGCCGGGCCGACCTGAGCGTGGACATCAAGATCGGCGCTGCCGTGGTCATGACGGTCGACAACAAGACCAAGCGGATGACGGTGACCCGGAACGGCACCCTCATCAAGACCATTCCGGTCAGCCTCGGCAAGAAGGCCACCCCGTCGTCCAGCGGCACCATGGTCGTGATCGAGAAGCTGCGCAAGACGGTCTTCGACACCATGGAGGAGCTGGGCCCGGAGGAGGGCTACCGCACGAAGATCGACTTTGCCCAGCGGCTCACGTGGGGCGGGGAGTTCATCCACGCGGCCCCCTGGTCCGAGGGGCAGCAGGGCAGCGTGAACGTGTCGCACGGCTGCGTGAACGTGTCGATGGCCAACGGTGACTGGCTGTTCAAGAACACCCAGATCGGCGACCCGATCACGGTCAAGGGCACCGAGCGCAAGCTCCAGAACGGCAACGGCTGGACCGACTGGAACATGAGCTGGGACGAGTACGTCAAGGGCAGCGCCATCCCGTACGAGCCGCCGGCCGACCCGGACACCACGCCGACCCCGGAGGCCGGCGTCCCGACGCCCACGCCCACCGCCTGACATCGCACCGACAGACGCCCCCTCCACGGAGGGGGCGTCTTCGTGTGTCCAGGCACGGGGTTTGCTCCACACGAATCAGGCCCCCTCGTTGGAGGGGGCCTGATCTGCGGATGCTGCGATCCACTAGCTGGGTGACTGATGGGAATTGAACCCACGACAACCGGGACCACAACCCGGTGCTCTGCCAACTGAGCTACAGCCACCATGCCGCCGTCGCCCGGTCGATCGCCCCGGGCGGGGTGCGGACCAATAATAGCCACACCGCCGCCGACCGCGTCCAGCGGGTTCCCGGGTCGCCCGGAAGGCGCTCCGGGATCAGCGCCCGGGTCAGAGCTGGGCGGCGATGCCCTTGGCGGTCTCCACGTCCGGGCCGGGCAGCGGGACGAAGACCGTCCGCCGGTAGTACTCCAACTCCCGGATGCTCTCCCGGATGTCGGCCAGCGCCCGGTGCGCCAGGCCCTTCTGCGGCTGGCCGAAGTACACGCGGGGGTACCAGCGGCGGCACAGCTCCTTGATCGACGAGACGTCGATCATGCGGTAGTGCAGGTGCGCGTCGAGGCGGGGCATGTCCCGGGCGATGAAGCCCCGGTCGGTGGCGATCGAGTTGCCGCACAGCGGCGCGGTACGCGGATCCTTGACGAAGCCGCTGACGTACTCCAGGACCAGGTCCTCGGCCTCGGCCAGGGTCACCGCGGAGCGGCGCACCTCGTCGGTGAGGCCGGACTTGGCGTGCATCGTCCGGACGATCTCCGGCATCGCCTCCAGCGCGGCCTCGTCGGCGTGGATCACCACGTCGACGCCGTCACCCAGCACGTTGAGGTCAGGATCGGTGACCAGTGCCGCGACCTCGATCAGCTTGTCCCTGCCAAGGTCCAACCCGGTCATTTCACAGTCGATCCAGACGAGGAGATCAGCCACCGGGACAGCCTACGCGCAGCCCACGACCCGCGGCTGCGCGCTCTCGGCGGAGCAGACCGCTAGGGTTTCGGAGTGCCAGCCGAACCCGTCGCACCGCCAGCCGTCACCGACGAGGATCCCGGCGGCCGTACGGTCCGTCGGTTGGTCACGGTGGTGGCCCTGATCGCCGTGCTGCCGGCGCTCTACCTGCCCGGCCTGGTGCACAACTTCTTCGACCTCAAGATCTACATGTCCGCGATGGACTGGTGGACGGCGGGCAACCCGCTCTACGACTACGTCCAGCCCGACCGGGTGCAGGGCGAGCTGTACTTCACGTACCCGCCGTTCAGCGCGCTACTGCTCTGGCCGTTCGGTCTGATCCGGCTCGGCGCCACCGTGACGATCTTCACGGTGCTCACCGTGCTGGCCGTGGTGCTGACCACCCGCTGGCTGGTGACGCCGGTGATCGCCCGACACGACCTGCCACGCGCGTTCACCCTGACCGTCGCGGTGCTGCTGGTGCTCGCGGTGGAGAGCACCCGCGAGACGATCACCTTCGGGCAGATCAACATGTTGCTGGTCGTGCTGATCCTGGCCGACCTGCTGTTCGCGGTGCCGCAGGCGCGACGCTGGGCCGGGGTCGGCATCGGCCTGGCGACGGCCCTCAAGCTCTTCCCCGGCATCTTCATCGTGTACCTGCTGGCCACCCGCCGGTGGCGGGCCGCGGCGGTGGCGAGCGCGACCGCCGCGGCGGCGACCCTGCTCGCGGCGGCGATCGCGCCGCGCGACTCGTGGCGGTTCTGGACCCACGAGCTGTGGGCCACCGAGCGGGTGGGCCGCACCGACTACACCGGTAACCAGTCGCTGTTCGGCCTGCTCAGCCGGTTCAGCGCGCCGGAGAAGCCGGACCGGCTGCTGTGGCTGCTGGTGGTCGCCGTGGTGGCCGGCTACGGGCTGTGGCGGGCGGTGCGCGCCGCCCGGGCCGGCGACGGGTTGACCGGCCTGACCCTGACCGGCTTGGTCGGCGCCCTGGCGAGCCCGATCACCTGGACCCACCACATCTACTGGTTCGTCCCGGCGGTGGTGCTGTTGGCGGACGCGGCGCTGAGCGCGGACCGGCCGGACGAGGCCCGTCGGCGACGGTGGCTGGCCGGGCTCGCGGTGGGCACCACCGCCCTGATCATCTACGGCGTGGTGTCGTTCCACGACTGGGGTGTGGCCCCGGTCCGCACCGACGACCCGGTGGACTTCGTGCTGCGCAACGGTTACGTGCTGCTGAGCCTGCTGCTGCTGGTGGCACTGCCGATCCGGGGTGGCCGCGAGGTGGAAAAGTCGCACCAAATGGACAGAGCTGTCTAGTAGCCGCTTTCGGCGCTAATCTGGTCTCACCTACCTCAAGCGTCGCTCGGGTAGCACCGATCCCCCGGTGAAGGTGGCCCTCCGCGTCGGCAGCGCGGAGGGCCGCCCGCCGTTCCGTCCACCGCCACCGGCCGGGCCGTCGGCTCCGGAGTGGCCGGTGGCCACGCCAGGCTCAGCGCCACCTCCGGCGGTCGGGGCAGGCGGGCCGGCGGGTCCAGGTCGGCGAGGCTGGTCGGGCGGGTCGGCACGGCGGCGATCGCCCTCTCGCCCAGGCTGGAACCGACCGAGGTGAGCTGCCGCCCGGCCGGCAGCGACCGCGTCGCCGCGGTGTCCCCGGCGGGCGGGACGCCCAGGCCGCTCAACGAGCTGACCCCGAGCCGCCCCGCGAGCACCGGCACCTGGTCCGGCTCGACCACGAAGACCACCTCACGCGGGCGCAGCGGTCGCAGCAGGAGCAGCACGGCGCACACCACCAGCAGCACCCCCACGGCCAGCAGCCCCCAGGTGGCCGGGGTGGTCCAGGCCGCCCGCAGTTCGGCGCGCAGGTCCAGGGCGAGGTCGTTCCCACCGTCGGGACGCATCACCACCAGGCTCATCGGCTCGCCGGCCAGATCGTCCGCGCTCCACTCCAGCGAGCCGATCCCCTCACGTACCCAGAACGGGCGACCCAGCGGCGTGGGTGACGCGACGGCCGCCGGAGCGCCGGCGGCCGGACCGGCCGGATCCGTCCGGACCGGCAGCGGACCCCGGGCCAGCGCCACCCGGCGGACCGAGGCGTGCGGGACCGGCTCCAGAAAGCGGCGCACCTCGGCGGTGGGCGCCAGGCCCACGAAGGCCGGGCCGTCCGGCGTGCGGGCGTCCAGGCGCAGCCGGGTCTGCGCGGTACGGGCGAACGGCGCCTCCTGCCGCAGCAGTCGGTCGAGGTCGGTGACCACGACCGCGTGGCCGGGCGTGCGGACCGTCTCGAACCGGGCGGCGAAGGTCCCCCCGGGGTCGGCGTGCCGGGTCACCAGCCAGAGCGCGCCACCGGCGAACAACGCCGGAATCCCGATGACCAACAGCAGCACTCCGGCGATCGCCCGCACGAATCGCATCCGCTCCGTCTCCCTCCGTAGCCAGGTACCCGGCAGACCTTACCGACGTACGCCGGCTGATCAGGGGATATCCACGGCACGGCTGCCTCCGGCCCCGGGAAAGCACACTGGCCCGCCGGATCGCTCCGGCGGGCCAGCGGGTGTGGCCGTGCTCAGGACCTGGCGGCCGGCTCCCGCCGGGAGCGGGCGAAGGCCAGCCCACCCAGCACCAGACCGGCCAGACCGGCGACGAGCCCGGCGACGCCGAGGCCGACCGCGGTGCCCTCGCCCTCGTCATCGTCGTCATCGTCGGTGGTCGCGACGGCCGCGGCGGCGGGCGCGGCCGACGCCGACGGCGCCGCGGCGGTCAGGGCGAGCACCGGCGCCGGCTTCTCCGGCTCCTCGCCGCCCGGGTTGGGGTCGTCGATCCAGCGCACCACGCTGCCGTCCGAGTAGGTCTGCAGGGTCTTGAAGACCATCATGTCGATCTTCGGCAGCGGCCCCATCGAGACCGGGAACTCCTGGAACTGGCCGGGCTTCACGGCCGCGTCGCCGGTGGCCGTCCAGGTCAGCTTGGACACCGCCTCGGTGATCGGGCTGCCGTGCACCTCGATCGGCGGGTCCACCTTGCGCTTCTCCACGGCGACCGTCCACCCGGGCACCGGCATGGTCGACACCGAGCCGATCGGGGCGTTCTCCGGCAGCACCACTTCCAGCTTGGTGGTCGACGCGGTGTCGCTCTCGTTGGGCACCCGGAACGCCACCCGCGCGTAGCCGCCCTGGGTCGCCTCCTTCGGGTTCACCGTGACGTGGGCGGACGCCGGGCCGGCGAAGCCGAGGACGGCGGTGGCGACGGCGGTGAACGCCAGGGCGGTGGCGGCGGTTGCGGTACGCCGGAGACGGGTCATGGGATTCGGGAACCTCTCTAACGGATGGGCACGGTGGCGGTCACCGTGGCCTGGTCGATGTCGGACGTACGCGCGGTGACCCGCAGTTGCCAGTCACCCGCGGCCGGCAGGCTGACGTCGCCGTAGGCGTGGTTGTCCGTCAGCGGCAGCAACGGGATCTCGATCGGCTCGATCCCGGCCGAGGGCAGCGCGGCGGTCGCCCGCCACTCCACCACCGGCTGTGGCCGGTTGTCTTTGGTGTACGCGTACAGGTGCAGCGAGTTGTTGCCCCGCTCGGCCGGGTCCAGCTCGACCTGCATGGAGAAGAGCGGGCTGGACAGGGTCGTGGTGAAGAGACCGGCCTGGGTGCCGGCCGGCTCGGCCACGGCGGTCCGCGCGGGCGTGGTCTGCACCAGGGTCGCGGACAGGCCCAGCACCACGACGGTGACGGCCAGCTCCACCAGGACCGCCCGTCGCACCGGCGCCGGCCGCTGCGCCGCGGTGCGCCGGCGCACCAGGTGCCGGGAGTACGCGGCCACGGCGATCACCAGCGCGAACAGCCCGATCTTCGCCAGCAGCAGCCGCCCGTAGGTGGTGCCGAACAGGGCGTCCAGCGTCGCCACCTCGATCAACGCCTGGACGGTGCCGGCCAGCAGCAGCGCCGAGACGGCGAGCGCCGCCCAGCGCGACCAGATGGGCAGGATCGCACCCAACTCACGCTCGTCGGCCTGCCGGAGCAGGAAGCCGCCGAGCATCAGCAGGCCGCCCAGCCAGACCGCCATGCTGCCCAGGTGGACCGCGTCGACCACCACGGAGACCGCCGGCGCCGGTGACGCCGCCGGGTGCCCGGCCAGCGGCCAGGTCAGCAGGGCGGCCCCGCCGAGCACGGCCAGGATGATCGCGTCGGAACGGCCGGTCGGCCGGGCCAGCAGCGGCCGGAGCAGGAACGCCGAGGCCGCCAGCAGGCCGAGCCGCACCAGGTGGGCGGCGCCGAAGGCGCTGCCGAACACACTGCCGAACCCCTCGCCGGTGACGTCGAAGAGGCCACCGCCGGCGGTGTAGGGCACCTGGAGCCACAGGTCGGCGAGGGTGGCGACGGCCACCAGGCCGAGGCCGGTCCAGGCCAGCCGGGCCGGGCCGCGCCGGGACAGCCGACGCGGCCACAGCGCCGCGAGCACCAGCGCCGGGCCGATCAGCAGCACCAGGCCGGCGTAGCCGAGGAAACGGGCCACCTTCACCGCGTTGCCGACCACCGGGTTGGCCCGGCTGTCGTCACCGGAGTCGACCGGCGGCGTCGAGGGTGCGCCGACCGAGTAGGTGAACGCGCCCGAGACCGGGTGGCTGTCGGCGGAGATCACCCGGAAACTGACCAGGTAGGTGCCGCGCTCGCCGCCCGGGTCCACCGGGATCGTCACCGTGGCGCCGTCGAAGCGGGGCTCACCCCGGTCGGCCCGCGAGCCGTCCGGCGCGACGACCCGGATCTTGCCGGGGACCTTGCGCACCGACTCACTGAAGGTGAGGACCACCTCGGCCGGGCCGCTCGGCACGACGGCCGAGGCAGCCGGGCTGCTGGACTCCAGCACCGCGTGGGCACTGGCCGGGGTGGCCGGGGCGATCAGCAGGACGACGACGGTGACCAGGAGGCCGGCGGTGGCGGCCAACCGGGCGAGCCAGCGGCGGGGGGCGACAGTCATGCTCGCCATGCTCGCCGACCGGACCGGATCTCGGCGACCCGAGTGTGTGGGCGACTCACCCGCGCCCCGCCAGTGCCGGCGTGAGCGGCCGGTCCCTGTCCCCGGTGCGGCCGAGCGCCCACAGCAACCCCGCCTGCACCACCGCGGCCAGGTGACCGACCTCGTGCACCAGCGCGGTGGTCGAGTTGGCGATGTCCACCGCGCTGGTGCCGGCCAGGCAGACCGCCAGCACCAGGGCCACCGGCAGGAACGCCCGGGCCCGCTCCGGCCGCCAGGCGGCCAGCGCGAAGCCCACCGCCAGCGCCACGTCGAACGAGGCCATCTCCCGGCTGGTGTGCGGGTCCACCGACACGCCCAGCCCGGCGAGCAGGATCGGCAGCGCGATCGCCAACTGGGCCACCGCGGCCACCGCCACCGCGACCCGCAGCACCTGCCGGCGGGCCCGCCGGACGGCAGCCGGGCTGCGGCGGGCGGCATCGGCGGCGACCGCGGCCAGCACCGCGGCGGTGAGGTCGGGCACCTCCACCGGCTGCACCCGGGCCAGTCGGGTCACCTGTTCGGCGCGGGCCAGCCAGGCCCGGCAACCGGCGCAGGTGGCGGTGTGCGCGTCCAGCGCCGCCGGGGGCGTCTGCGGGTCCTCCCCGTCCAGCCGCGCCGACAGCGCCGCGCGTACGTGGTCGCAAGTCATGACGGGTAGTCGACCCACGGCGGGGAAAAGTTCCCGACGTGGCGCAGACCATCCACGGGCGAAGGGACCTGTCGTCGCGCCGCGCGCCGCGTAACCTGGTTTGTCGTGATCCCCGTCCCGCGTGACACCGGTGCCGCCGGTCCGGCCGACCCGGCCGGTGGCGTCGCCCGGGACGCGGCCACCGAGTGGGCGTTGACCGCGCGCGACGGTGACCCGACCGCCCAGGCCGCGTTCGTCCGGCTGACCCAGGTCGAGGTCTGGCGCTTCGCCGCCGCGCTGGTGGACCCGGACAGCGCCGACGATCTGACCCAGGAGACGTACCTGCGGGCGTTCCGGGCCCTGCCCGGGTTCGAGGGTCGCTCCAGCGTCCGGACGTGGCTGCTCGGCATCGCCCGTCGGGCCTGCGCCGACCACCTGCGCACGGTGGTCCGCCGCCGGCGACTCGACGAACGGCTGGCCGCCAACGCCTACACCGACCGCCCGCACCCGGACCCGGCCGGTCAGCTCGGTGCCGCCGACCTGGTCCGGCGGTTGAGCGCCGAGCGGCGTGCCGCGTTCGTGCTCACCCAACTGCTCGGCCTGTCGTACGCCGAGGCCGCGGCCGTCGAAGGAGTGCCGGTGGGCACCATCCGCTCCCGGGTCGCCCGGGCCCGTGACGACCTGGTCGAGGCGGTCGGCGACGCCCTGACCGGCTGAGCCGGGAACTTCCGGCGCCGACGGGACGACAAATGACCGTGACAGCACCTTCCACCCGGGCCGCCCGCTGGCCCGCCGTCCGGCCCTGGCTCGGCATCGCGGCCCGACTGGGCCTCGCCGCCGTCTGGCTGGTCGCCGGCGCGTCGAAGGTCGGTGACCTGGCCGCCTCCGGCCGGGCCGTCAACGCCTACCAGGTGATGCCGTACGACGTGGCGACCGTGATCGGTGCCGCGCTGCCCTTCGTCGAGTTGGCACTCGGCGTACTCCTGCTGCTCGGGCTGGCCACCCGGCTCAGCGCGGCGGTCTCCGCCGCACTGCTGGTGGTCTTCATCGCGGGCATCGCCTCGGCCTGGACGCGTGGCCTGGCCATCGACTGCGGCTGCTTCGGCAGTGGCGGGCAGCTCGCGCAGGGGCAGGCACCGAGTTACCTCCCGGAGATCCTGCGGGACCTGGGATTCTTGGTGTTGGCCGGATTCCTCCTGATCTGGCCGCGTACGCCCGTCTCGGTGGACGGGTGGCTGTCCGCCGAACCCGCTGTGGAGGACGAGGATGAGTAGTCGCAAGGGGCAGCGGGACGCGGCCCGGGTGGTCCGCCAGCAACTGGCTCGCGAACGGCGCCGCCGACGCACGATCTGGGTCTCCGCCGCCGCGGTCGCCGTGCTGGTCATCGCCGGCCTGATCGGCTGGACCGTCTGGTCCGGCCAACGCTCGGACAACTTCACCACCCCGCCGGGCGCCAACGCGGACGGCACCGGCATCGTCACCGGGGGCGGGCCGGTCACCGTCGACGTCTACGAGGACTTTCTCTGCCCGGCCTGCAAGCAGTTCGAGCAGGCCAGCGGGGCGACCCTGGAGCAGTTGGTGGCCGAGAACAAGGCGAAGGTGGTCTACCACCCGGTGGCGTACCTCAACCGCTTCTCCACCACCGAGTACTCCACCCGCTCCTCGGCCTCCTCCGGCTGCGCGGCGGCCGGCGGCAAGTTCCGCGAGTACGCCAAGGCGCTCTTCGACCAGCAGCCGCCGGAGGGCAGCGCCGGACTCACCGACGACCAGCTGATCGACATCGGAGCCGGCGTCGGGCTCGACCGGGCCTCGTTCGCCGACTGCGTGAAGGACAGCACGTACCGGACGTGGACGGAGCACGTCACCGACGAGGCCAGCCGCAGCGACGTCACCGGCACGCCGACCATCCTGGTCAACGGTCAGCCGCTCGTCGACCGCAGCCCGCAGGGCCTCACCGCGGCAGTGGCGGCGGCCGGCTAGTGCTCCGTACCCTGCTGGCCCGCGCCGGCCTGGTCGCCACCGCCGCCTGCGCGGCCACCCTGCTGACCGCGGCCCCCGCCGCCGCGCACGGCGCGGACGCGCCGGACGGCACCGACTACCGCACCCGGACCAGTGGCGTCGCGCCCGCCCGACCCGGCCTGGAGGTCCGGGTGGTCGAGGCGGGCGCCCGCCTGGAGCTGACCAACCGCACCGGCCGACCGATCGAGGTGATCGGCTACTCCGGCGAGCCGTACCTGCGTATCGGCCCGGACGGGGTGTTCGAGAACAGCCGGTCCCCCGCCACCTACCTGAACCGCACGATCGCCGGTGACACGACGCTGCCCGCCGAGGCCGACCCGGCGGCCCCGCCGTCCTGGCGGCGGATCGCCGACGGGGCCACGGTGCGCTGGCACGACCAGCGGGCGCTGTGGCGGGAGTCGGCGCCGCCGGACGCCGTGCGCGCCGCGCCCGACCGGGAGCACCGGGTCCGGGACTGGACGATCCCGCTGCGCGACGGGGGCGACCCGGTGCAGATCCGCGGCACGCTGGACTGGGTGCCGCCGCCGGACGCGTACACCTGGTGGGCGGTGACGATCGTGGGGGTGCTCGCGGTGGGTGCGCTCGGCCTGGTCGCCGCCGCCGCTCCGGCCGGCGCGCGGGCGCTGTCCGCGCTGGGCGCGCTGCTCGTCGCCGGCGGCGCGGTCGCCGTGCTGTACCCGGTGGGCCGGGAGGTGGACGCCGGCGCCCAGGGTGTGGGAGGCGTGCTCGTCGGGCTGCTGTCCGGTCAGATCTGGTCGCTGCTCACCGGCCTCGGCGCGATCGCCGCCGGCTGCTACGCGCTGGCCCGCCGCCCGGCCGCCGACTTCGCGATGGCGCTGGCCGGAGCCTGCCTGGCGCTCTTCGCCGGGGTGGCGAACGCGGCGGTGTTCGCCCGTTCCGTCGCCCCGGTCCCCTGGCCGGCCGAGGTCGCCCGGGTCATGGTGGCGTTGGCGCTGGTCACCGGCGCGGGCGCGACGGCCGCCGGAGTCCTGCGCCTACACGCCGCCTCCCGAACCCCCACCCCCGCCCCCGCGGCTCAAACCTGACCCCTTCTCCCGCGATCTTGCGCTTTCTGCCGCCGATTCGCGGCTTTCGCGCCTATTGCCGGGGCAGCAACTGCAAGATCGCCGCGGGTCAGGGGCGGGGGGCGAAGCCGTACGGGAGTTCCAGGCGGTGGCGGGCTAGCAGGGTGGGGTTGGTTAGCAGGTCGAGGGTGGGGGCGTCGGCGACTATTCGGCCGGCGTCCAGGATCACCGAGCGCTCGCACAGCTCCGCCGCGTACGGCAGGTCGTGGGTGACCATCAGCAGGGTCACCGGCAGGTCGCGCAGGATCTCCGCGAGTTCGCGGCGGGCCGCCGGGTCCAGGTTCGACGACGGCTCGTCCAGCACCAGGATCTCCGGGTGCATGGCGAGCACGGTGGCCACCGCCACCCGGCGGCGCTGCCCGAACGAGAGATGCTGCGGTGCCCGGTCCCGGTGCTCGCTCATCCCCACCGCGGCGAGCGCCTCGTCCACGCGGGCGGCCAGCTCGGCGCCCCGCAGGCCCAGGTTGGCCGGCCCGAACGCGACGTCCTCCGCCACCGTGGGCAGGAAGAGCTGGTCGTCCGGGTCCTGGAAGACGATGCCCACCCGGCGGCGCACCTCGGCCAGGGTCGCGCGGTCCGTCGTGACGGTCAGCCCGCCGACGCTCACGCTGCCCTCGGTGGGGGTGAGGATGCCGTTGAGGTGCAGCACCAGCGTGGTCTTGCCGGCGCCGTTGGGGCCGAGCAGCGCCACGCGGTCACCGCGCGGCACCGTCAGGTCCACGCCGTGCAGGGCCACATGCCCGTCCGGGTACGCGTACCGAACGCCACGAACGTCCAGCGAGACAGCGGTCTGCACGGCACCGATCATGTCAGCACGACGGCGGTGGCGGCGATGGAGGCCGCCAACACCGGCACGGTCGCCGCGACCAGCCACTGGCCGGCGGTCGCCGCGCCGTCGCCCTGCCACACCGCGGGCATGCGACCGGTGTAGCCCCGGGACAGCATCGCCAGGTAGACCCGCTCACCGCGTTCGAAGGCCCGCAGGAACAGCGCACCGATCCCGGCGGCGAAGCCGCGCAACTGCCAAAGGAAACGCGGGTCGTCACCCCGGGAGATCCGGGCCACCCGCATCCGCCGCGCCTCGCCCACCAGCACGTCCAGGTAGCGCAGCATGAACGTGGCGATCTGGGTGAGCACCTGCGGGCAGTGCAGCCGGTCCAGCCCCACGATCAGGTCCCGGGTGGTGGTGGTCGCGGCCAGCAGCAGCGAGGCGAGCACCCCCAGGGTGCCCTTGGCCAGGATGTTCCACGCGCCGTGCAGCCCGTCCTCGGACAGCCGCAGGCCCAGCACCTCGACCCGCTCACCGGTGCCGAGGAACGGCAGCGCCACGGCGAACAGCACGAACGGCAGCTCGATCAACGCCCGGCTGAGCAACCACCGTGGTCCCACCCGGGCCAGTGCCGCCACCGCCGCCACCAGCAGGGCGTACGCGCCGAAGGCCCAGAACGCCTCGCGTGGGGTGGCCACCACGGCGACCGTGAAGACCACCATCGCAACAATCTTGACCTCGGGCGGGAGCCGGTGCGCGGGAGAGTCCGACTCCCGGTACAACACGTGCCCGTGACCGGCGCCCATCCGCGTACCCCCGCTCAGCCGGCCGTGCCGGCGCGGGACGTCGTCGCCGCGTCACCCTCGGTCGGCGTCGCGCCCTCGACGGGCGTCGCCGTGTCGCCCGGGGTCGACGTGCCGCCACGGCGGCGCAGCAGCCAGAAGCCGCCGGCGCCGATCGCGAAGGTGATCAGCACCCCGAGCACCCCGGACAGGCCGGTGGAGAGGAAGTCGTTGCCGACGCCGCGCACCCCGTAGTCGGCGAGCGGGCTGTCGCCCAACTCGTGCTCACGGGCCTGCTGGGCCGGGCAGCTTCCGCCGACGATGGTGTCGTCGGCGTCGACGGTGCAGCCCTTCAGCAGTGACGAGTCCAACCCGTCCGGGTGGGACGAGGCGTAGTTGCTCACGACCCCGGCCAGCAGCAGGGCGACCAGCAGCCCTCCGACCAGGAAACCCCAGGAACGGTTCTTCACCGGACACCTCCGAGGACCGGAACGGCGGGCGCGGACGTCGACCGCAGCCCGCGCAACGCGTAGACGAGATCAGGGCGCACCTTCGCGACCGTCAGCACGGTCGTCGCGGTGATCAGGCCCTCACCGATGCCGATCAGCAGGTGGACCCCGGCCATGGTGCCGGCCAGGCCGGCCAGGTTGCCGCCCAGGTCGGTGGTGCCGCCCAGCCAGTACTGCAGGACGAAGCCCTGCGACGCGACCACCACGCTGACCATCGCGGAGACGAACGCGGTCACGGCCAGGCCGGCCCGCGTACGCGGCAGGACCCGCAACAGCACCGCGATCAGCAGGTACGCCGCGGCCGTGCCGAGCAGCGCCATGTTGGTGATGTTGAGGCCGAGCATCGCGACGCCCCCGTCACCGAAGATCAGCGCCTGCACGACCAGCACCACGGCCACGCAGAGCGCGCCGACCCACGGGCCGACGAGCATCGCGGCGAGCGCGCCACCGAGCAGGTGACCGCTCACCCCGGCCGTGAAGATCGGAAAGTTGAGCATCTGGACGGCGAAGATGAACGCGGCCACCAGGCCGGCCATCGGCGCCAGCCGGTCGTCCAGGTCGCGGCGGCCGCGCAGGACGCAGCCGGTGAGCGCGGCGAGGGCGAGCGCCGCGAAGACCGCCGCCACGGGACCATCGATGATCCCGTTCGAGATGTGCATCGCCAGGGTTTCCACGCGACCTCCCACGCGTCAGCGGACCCGTCCGGGCCGGCGGGCTCAGCTTATTTCCCATACCTCGTTGTTGCCAGACTCTGGCAACAACGCATGTTCTTGATCACCTTCCGGCGCCCGGTCCGGCGCGTCGTCGGGGTGGACGGCCGCGCGCCCGGCGGTAGGGTCGGGCCATGACCGCGCCCGACCGCCTCTCCCCCGGTGACCCCGCGCCCGAGTTCACCCTGCCCACCGACACCGGTGACCAGCTCACCCTCGCCGATCTGCGAGGCCGCAAGGTCGTCCTGTACGCCTACCCGGCGGCGATGACCCCTGGCTGCACCAAGCAGGCCTGCGACTTCCGCGACTCGCTCGCCTCGCTCCAGGCCGCCGGCTACGAGGTGATCGGCATCTCGCCGGACAAGCCCGAGAAACTGGCGAAGTTCCGCGATCGCGACGCCATCACCTTCCCGCTGGTCTCGGACGTCGACAAGACGGTGCTCCAGGCGTACGGGGCGTACGGCGAGAAGCAGCTGTACGGCAAGACCGTGACCGGCGTGATCCGCTCCACCTTCGTCATCGACGCCGACGGCAAGATCGAGCGGGCGCTCTACAACGTCAAGGCCACCGGCCACGTCGCCAAGCTCCGCCGCGACCTCGGCCTGGACTGAGACTGTCGTACCGGGCCATTACCGTGCGTTGATGGTTCGCTACAAGTACACGCCGGAGGCGCTCGCCGAGGCGGCCGCCGCCGCGCGGAACATCACCGAGGTGATGCGGCTGCTCGGCGTACGCGTCAGCGGTGGCTCGCACGCGCACATCAGTCGCCAGCTCAAACGCTTCGGCATCGACATGTCCCACTTCACGGGGCAGGCACACAACAAGGGGCGCCGAGGCGAACGGCGCACGACATCATCCCAGCTTCTGATTGAGCTGCCCGAAGGATCCCGCCGTACGCCAGGCGTGCGGTTGAAGTGGGCCCTGGCCACGCTCGGCGTGCCTGAGGAGTGCGAAGAGTGCGGGACAGGACCGGTATGGCGAGGCGCCGCACTCATCCTGCACGTTGACCACATCAACGGGGACTTCCTCGACAACCGGCCACCGAATCTGCGGATCCTCTGCCCGAACTGTCACAGCCAGACCGCGACCTACGCCGGCCGGCGGAACCGGGCTCGTGATCTCGCCACTCCGAAACGAACGGCAGTCGGTGGCGAGGGAGGCTCGCACGAGGCAACCGGTTCCGATCGCCGACCACCAACGCGGGAGGAACTGGTCGACCTGTTCGGCCGGGTCGACGCGCAGCAGATGACGGCCCTGGAGGCGGCACGGCACCTGGGCTATCACCCGGCATTCCTGCACAAGGTTCGCCGAAGACTCGAACAGGAGGGCGTGCTGACACCGCGCGGCGACCGCAGTTGGCGTGCGAGGGCTCGTCGTGACGCGGTGATAGAACAGGCGCTGGCGAATCCGAATGTTGGACCGAAGCGGTTGTCGGGAATACTCCGCAACTTGCCGGACGGGGAATGCAAGGTGAGTCACGGTACGATCTCGACCATCCTCAAGGAGGCCGGGCTCAGCACCGCCGAAGCCAGACGTTCTAGACTCTCCGATGTACGCGGGAGTGGCGTAACGGCAGCCGCGCAGGTCTTAGGAACCTGTATCCGGAAGGATGTGGGGGTTCGAATCCCCTCTCCCGCACCAGTCAACGAGCACGGCCGGCCGACGGGCTGAGGCTGTCGGACGCGTCACGGTCCGGGGCCGTGACCCTGGTCGTCGGGTCAGGATGGCGGGCGTGAGTCTGCGCTTCGTCCTCGATCCCGACCTGACCCCGCAGTTGCGCGCCGAGATCGTCGCCCTCTGGGTGGACGTCACCAACGCCGGCGGCGCGGTCGGCTTCGTGCCCCCGGTCACCGCCGCCGACGTCCACGCCACCGCCGAGGCGACCTTCGCCGGGATCACCGACGGGCCGGACCGGCTGCTGGCCGCGTACGTCGGCGAGCGCCTGGTGGCCGTCCTCATCTTCTGCGACAACCGGTTCCCGCTCAAGGCGCACTGGTGCGTGCTGAAGCGGGTGATGGTCCACCCGGACACGCAGGGCACAGGGTACGGCTCGGCGCTGATGCGCGAGGCCGCCCGGCTGGGCCGGGAGTTGGGCCACGAGGCGCTGCACGTGACGGTGCGCGACGGGCTGGGGTTGGACGGGTTCTACCGCCGCCTCGGGTACCGGGAGATCGGCAGGCTGCCGGGCGCGCTGCGGGTGACGGCGGGTGACGACCGGGACGAGATCCTGATGTGGCTGGACCTGCCGCCGACCGACTGACCGGTCAGCCGGCGCACCAGCGTGCGGTCGCCCCGGCCGGTCGGGTGGCCGGCGCGTCGACCTCGGCCGGCGCCGGGGCGCTGGCCCTGGCCACCTCCGCCGGACGGCGGGCCGGTGTCGGCGTCGCCGCGGGCGGCCGCGTCGAGGTTCGCGGACGCGGGGTGGCGACCGCCCCGCCGGGCGCGTACATCCGGACCGCGCTGGTCTGCACCTGCCCCGGTGCCATCCGGATGCCGGAGACGGTGACCCGGTGCCCGTACACGTCGCTCACCCGCACGGTGAACGGGCCGGGCCCGGCACCGGAGGCGACCAGCCAGTAGTTGTAGTCCTGCCGCGCGGCGGCCTGCCACGGCCCGCTGTCGCCCTGCCGGACCTCGACGGCGCGCAGCGGATTGCCATGGTTGCCCACCCGGACGGCGAACCAGAACTGCGACGCGCCCTCCTTGATGCGGAAGGTGAGCGGGCCCGGCAGCGGCGGGTTGACCACCGCGCGCCAGGTGACCGGGACGAGGCCCTGCACCGGGTCGGCGATCCGGGCGAACGCCTCCCGGGACAGGTCGAGGTGCCCGGGTGCGCACTCGGGGCACTGATCCATGATCAGGACCCGGACACTGCCCTTCGGGCCGGTCACGTCGAGGAACCCGCCGCAGGCGGCGCCGGCGGCGTACTCCGTGGGACCGAGCGCGACGTAGAGCCGGTTGGCGGGGGCAGCCGGGTTGGAGCAGTTGCCGCCGGCGCCGTTCGAGTCGTAGAAGGTCGCCTTGCCGGTGTGCGTGGCGGTGCCGGTGGGCGGCGCGGCGGCGAGCGCGCGGCCGGCGGCGCAGGCCGGGGTGGAGCCGGAGCGCAGCGTCAGGGTGAGCCCGAGTGCCGCCGCGAGGATGGTGACGCCGGCAGCGACCAGCCAGGGCACCGGGCCGGACGAGGGCGCGGGCCGCTCGTCCGGAGCCCGATCCAGGTCGAGGTCGATGTCGACGACGCCGGGAGCGCTTCCGTCGGTCACGACGGCGATGCTGCCGGACCCGCGCGCGGTCGGACAAGCCGGCTAAGCCAAAGCTAAGACAGCATCGACGGACGGTGAACGGTGCGCTCCGGAGCAGGACGGCCGGTCAGGACCCGACGACCAGCGGGGCACCGACGGCCAACGGTCCACTGTCGACGGGCACGAGGTTGAGTCCGAAGAGGAGCTTCTGCCGGACGTTGCGATACCGCCCGAGTGTGCGCAAGGGTTCCTTCCCGCGCACCCCGGTCTCCTGGTCGGTGGTGGTCACCACGCATCGGTCGCACGGGCCGGCGGCGCGGAACCGCACGTCACCGACGCGGATCGACCGGCCGGCCCAGTCGTCCTCGGCCCAGGCCGGTGCCCCTTCGACAACCAGGTTGGGCCGGAACCGGGTCATCGGCACCGGCTCCTCGCCGGCCTCGGCCAGCCAGACGTTGAGCGCGTCGAGAGAGGCGGCGTTCGCCAGCAGCAGCGGGTAGGCGTCAGCGAAACTGACCTGGTCGCCGGTGTCGTGGTCGCGGCCTTCGGCGGTCAGGTGACGGGTCGGCCGGGCCAGCCAGACCAGCCGGACCGGCCGGCCGAGCAGCTCGCCGAGCCAGGCGTCGGCCGCCGGGCCGGCCGGCAGCGCGGGGACCGGGAGCTTCCGGTTGCGGAAGGTACGCACCGCCACCGGTTCGCCGCCGGCCGGCTCGGCCACGTCGAGGTCGGGCTGCCCGTCGGCGCGCAGCGAGAGACCTCCCGGGCGCACGGTGGCGCGCAGGCCGACCAGCCGGGTGGTCTCCCGCTGGGTGACGCCGACACCGTCGGCGTCCACCACCATCCAGCGCCGGTCACCGGCCAGACCCCACGGCTGCACGAACGCGCCGTCGTGGTCGAGCCGGTGACAACCCTTGACCGGGTACGTGTGTATGGACGTCAGCCGCACACGGCTACCATGCCACGCCGATGCCGTCGCCGGGGTACCAGTGGTTGGCGGGGCTCTCCCGGTAGGCGAGGAACCGCCGGCCGGTGCGCTCGGCGTGCTCGGCGAGCACGTTGGTGCTGGTGACGTTGTCGGTGAGCAGGATCGCGCCGGGGGCGAGTTTCGGCTCCACCGCGTCGAACTCGCGCTTCTCGTGGGCGCGGCTGTGGTCGCTGTCGTGCAGGAACAGGTCGACCGGGCGGTCCAGCGCCCCGATCGAGGCGATCGAGTCGCCGATCACCAGGTCGACGACCTCGGACCAGGGGGCGCTGGCGGCCAGGTAACCGGCCTCCGGGTTGATGTCCAGCGAGGTGACCCGGCCCGGGTGGCCCTCCTGCGCGTTGCGCAGCAGGGCGGCGGCGAGGACGCAGCTGCCCAGGCCCTTGTCGACGCCGGTCTCCACGACGTGTGCGGGACGGGTGGCCCGGACGATCGCGTACCAGCCGATCCGGCGGGCGTAGTGGACCTTCTTGTCGGCGAGGCCACGGCGGGAGGCGGCGGCGGTGGCCTGCTCGATGTGCTGGCGCAGCGCGTGGTCCGACTCGATCTCGTCGAGCCACCCGCGGACCTCCTTGACCGGTCGGTCGCAGACGACGCTGACGAACCAGGCCAGGTGGTGCCGGCTGAGCTTGGTGAGCTCGTACGTGTAGTTGTGGTGCTCCCGGGAGGTCACCAGCCAACGGGCCGAGATGCGGAGGACCTTGGCGTCGTGGCGGGCGACCCGGGCGAGCCGCTTGGGGAAGGCGGCGACGGGCGCGAGGGGGGTACGGGCGATCGCCCGCCGGAAATTGGTCGAGTCCATGCGATGGGTTTACCAGTAGGACGCCAACGATCGCCGATGAAATCTTTCGTTCATGCAGTGGACTGGTACGGAACGTACGGGGGGTACATGGCGGTAAACGCAATCAGTAGCATCGCGGCATGCAGTATCGCCAGGAGTACGCGGAGCCCGAGACCCAGTTCATCGAGGCGCAGCCACCGCCGGAGCCGACCCAGGAGGCGCGTCCCCGGCGTCGCCGCTGGCGGAAGGTCGCTCTGATCACCTTCGTGGTCCTGGCTGTGCTCGCTGGTGGCGGCATGGTCGCCGGAGGGCTCTACTTCCGTTCGATCGACTCCGGCATCGAGCGGGTCGACGCCTTCGAGGGCGTGCCGGAGGAGTCCCGGCCGCAGACCGTGGCGAAGGGCGCCCTGAACATCATGATTCTGGGCAGCGACTCGCGGGACCCGGACAACAGCTCCGGCGCGCGTACCGACACGATCATCCTGGCCCACCTTCCGAAGGACCGCTCCAGCGCCCAGCTCATCTCGATTCCCCGCGACACCTGGGTGAACGTGCCGAAGTCCCCGCAGGGCCGGGGCGGCCGGGACGCGAAGATCAACGCATCGTTCGCCTGGGGTGGCGTTCCGTTGATGGTCCAGACGGTGGAGAAGTTCACCGGCGTCCGCGTTGACCACGTGGCGATGGTCGACTTCGGAGGGTTCAAGGAGATCGTCGACGCGCTGGGTGGCATCGACATCGAGGTGGAGAAGGGCTTCACCACGGCGTACGCGCTGGGCGGCACCCGGACGTTCAAGCAGGGCCAGCAGAGGATGGACGGGGCCGCGGCGCTGGACTACGCGCGGGAGCGGCACGCCTTCGCCGATGGTGACTTCGCTCGGATCCGACACCAGCAGCAGGTCATCAAGGCGATCCTGGACAAGGCCGCCTCTGGCGGAACGCTCGCCAACCCGGCCAAGCTGAACTCCTTCGTCAAGGCGACGGCGGACGCCGTGGCGGTGGACCGGTCCATGTCGCTGCTCGACCTCGCTCCGGAGCTTCGGGACCTGCGCAGCGGCAATCTGACGTTCCTCACCTGCCCCACCAAGGGAACGGGCCAGATCGGTAACGAAAGCGTGGTCCTGGCCGACAAGGAAAAGGCCGAGCGGGTCTTCGACGCGGTCCGCCGCGACGCCGTGCCCGAGATACTGTCCGCCGCAAAGTAGGAGCAGGATCTGGCCTGCCGGCCATGGTGGCGTGCGTGAGTCGACCGTAGGGTTCGGTCGCCCATTGGTCGATGGATGACCGGGGCGTTCACGGGGAGGTCCACAAGTGTCAAGCCATCCGGCTACCGGTCATTCGCCCACGCCACAGGTCAGCGGAGAGCAGTTCGACATGCCGGGCGACGGGGCCCGCCTGTTCGGCGGCCCATCCGTCCCGCAGACGAGGGAGCCGGAGGCCGACACCGGGCCAGCCGGCCTGAGCACGACCGCCGTCCTGCCCTACGCCAGGTCCCGCACCTCGTCGCGTACCCGGTGGTTGCGGGCGTGGATGATGACCGCGCCGGTCGACGCGGTGGCGCTGCTCGCTCCGCTGCTGCTGAGCCAGAACTACTGGCGCGGGACCCTGGCCAACGCCGCCCTGACGGTGGCCTTCTTCGCGGCGGGCGGTCTGTACCGGCCGCGCCGTCACGTCAGCATCCTGGACGAGCTGCCGATCCTCTGCGGTCGGCTGCTGGCCTCCGCTGCCGTGGTGGCGATCATCGCGGCCGAGCGCCACGCCTCGGTGACGTACGTCGGCGGGTTCATGCGGGGCGTCGCGCTGGCCGGCGGGCTCGTGATCGTCGGCCGCGCGGCCAGCAGGGCGTTCACCGTTCTGTCCCGGAAGCGCCGCTGGGCGGAGCACAACGCGATCATCGTCGGTGGCGGCCCGATCGGCGTCGAACTGGCCCGGCTGCTGCGCCGCTATCCCCAGTACGGCCTGCGGTTCGTCGGCTGCGTCGACGCCCCGTCCCGCCAGGACAACGGTGTGCTTCCCCTGAGCGGCACCCTGGCCGACCTGGAGCACCTCGTCCGGTTGCTCGAATGCGAGGTCCTGGTCATCGCCGACCCGGACTGCCACGAGGCCGCCCTCATGGAGACCCTGCTGCGGCCCCGCAGCTCCCACTGCGACCTCTGGGCCGTGCCGCGTCTGTGGGGATCCCGCTCCCACAACGGATACCCCGACCACATCGGGGCCTTCCCCATCGTCAAGATCGGTGACATCTCGCTGACCGGCCCCCGGTGGGCCATCAAGCGGGCCTCGGACATGCTGTTCGCCGCGGTCGCGCTGATCCTGCTGAGCCCGGTGCTGCTGCTCTGCACCATCGCCACGTTCATCGACGGCGGCCGGGGGATCTTCTTCTACCAGGAGCGGATCGGCCGGTACGGCAAGCCGTTCAAGGTGATCAAGTTCCGGTCGATGCGTCCGGTGAACGAGCAGGAGTCGCAGACCAACTGGTCCATCGCGCACGACCGTCGGGTCGGCCCGATCGGCCGGTTCATGCGGCGGACCTCGCTGGACGAGCTGCCCCAGCTGTGGAACATCCTGCGCGGCGACATGAGCGTGGTGGGGCCGCGGCCGGAGCGGCCGTACTTCGTCGAGAAGTTCTCCGCCGAGTACCCGAACTACGCGGCGCGCCACCGCGTCCCCGTCGGGCTCACCGGGCTCGCGCAGGTCAGCGGCCTGCGGGGCGACACCCCGATCTCCGACCGCGCGCGGTTCGACAACTACTACATCGAGAACTGGTCGCTGTGGTTGGACGTCAAGGTGGTGCTCCGCACGGTCGCGGAGGTCTTCCGCGCCGGGGGCCGCTGACCGCACCCCGACCGCCGCGGGTGGTGACGTCCTCGTCGCCACCCGCGTGCCGACCATCCGGTCAT
>NZ_JBQXEO010000040.1:0-39057 GCF_052601155.1 Micromonospora yongxingensis | reverse complement strand
TGGGGGGGGGGGGGGGGGGGCGTCCCCGCCCCCCTGCCACGGTGGTCAGTCGACGGTCACAGTGCCGCGCACTGGGTGCTGCGCGGTCCGTGCACGGTGTTGGCGACGCCGAGGTTGATCGGTGCGGGGTTGTTGCCGGTGCAGCTGAGCGGCCCTCGGATGGTGTTGCCGACCAGCAGGGGTGCGTCGGTGCCGGTGGTGTTGCCGGACAGGTCGACCGGGCCGGCGATGGTGACGTCGATGATGGAGATCGCGTCGGTGGTGTTGGCGATCCGGACCGGTCCGTTGACGGTGCCGTCGGCGAGGACGACGCCGGCGGCGCCGGTGGCGTTGACCGGTCCGCTGATGGTCGTTCCGGTCGCGACGAGTGCCGCGCCCGCGCGGACGGTGACCGGGCCGTTGATGGTGGCGTCGTCGGCGCAGGTGAAGCCGGAGACGACCAGTGGTCCGTTGCGCCGGCCGGTGACGGTCGGGTAGATGCGTTCGCCGTCGGTCAGCTTCTCCACGCCCTTGGTGTCGAGGAGCAGCGGGATGAGGCCGCGTTCGGGCTGGTTGAGGGGGACGTAGTAGCCGTCGCTGGTCTTGATGACCTTCCAGCCGTGTGCGGCGATGCGCTGCGCGACGGTGGTGCCGACGCCGCCCGGTCCGTCGGTGCGGGCGCCGTTGTACTGCTCCTCGGTGAGCTTGTAGGCGCAGGGTGCGTTGTCGAGGATGAGGTCGGCGCGGGGTGCGTCGAGCGGCGGGGGGCTGTCGCCGGGGTGCGGCGCCGGGTGGGCGGGGATGGGTCGGGAGCCGCGGAAGACGAGGCGGCCGGTGTTGGCGGCCTGGATCTCGATGGCCTCGGCGCGGGCGGTGAGGATGTCGCCGCGGTCGGCGCGGTGGTAGTCGAGGAACTGGTGGAAGGTCCACAGCGCGGAGTAGGTCTTGCGGCGCCGGTTGTTGGCGGTGTTGCCCTCGTCGGGTCGGGTCTGTCCGCCGGAGCTGCGCAGTTCCAGCAGGGAGTTGGCGACGTTCTTGAGGCCGAGGGTGTTGCGCAGGATGGTTTCCTCGCTGAGGCCGACGTTGCCGCCGCCTTCGCAGCCGTAGGGGCAGGCCCACCAGCCGGCTTCGGCGCCCTTGGCGTACATGTGGCCTTCGATCATGTCCTGGGACTGGTCGAAGATGGGCTGGGCGACGTTCTGGTGTCGGGGCGGCAGCATCGGGAGGTCACCGGCGCGGGAGTTGCCGAACTCGTGGCCGTCGTAGCCGGCGACGGGTCGGTAGTCGCGGACCATCTTGATGTACGCGGCGGTCTCGGGTTGCCGGATGAGCGAGTAGTCGCGGTTGAGGTCCTGGCCGGTGGAGTTGCCGCGGGTGTTGTTGGCCCGGCCGTCGCCGTTGATGGTGGGGACGATCAGGACGGTGGTGTGGCTGAGCAGGTCGGTGATGCGGGGGTCGGTGCTGAAGGCGAGTTGCCGGGCCATGATGAGGCAGGCTTCGCGGTCGCCGGGTTCGTTGCCGTGCACGTTGCAGTTGATGGCAACGGGTGCGGTGGCGGCGACGGCGGCCGGGGTGGCCGGCGGGGTGGGGCTGCCGATGACCATCATGTTGATGGGTCGGTTCTGCAGGGTGCGGCCGAGCTCGACGACGCGGACGCGGTCGCTGAGGGCGTCGATGGCGGCGGTGTAGGCGTACTCGTCGGTGTCGCTGGTGTACTGCGCGGCG
The DNA here is from genome assembly GCF_052601155.1 of Micromonospora yongxingensis. Classification (NCBI taxonomy): domain Bacteria; kingdom Bacillati; phylum Actinomycetota; class Actinomycetes; order Micromonosporales; family Micromonosporaceae; genus Micromonospora; species Micromonospora yongxingensis. Next base: position 37,353 of record NZ_JBQXEO010000040.1, on the reverse strand, counting down.
TGGGTGGTCTCCCACTGGGTGCGCAGCTGCTCGCCGGGGTTTCCGGGGTTGCCCCAGGGTGCGGTGGTGGTGGCGACGACCGGGTCGGAGTAGGGCTGTTCGGTGGTGCCGGCGCGGGCGCGTACCCGCCACTGGAACGTGTCGCCGGGGTTGAATCCGGAGTCGGCGAAGGTGGGTGACTCCTGGTTGATCTGGCGGTTGGGGCGCCAGATGCCGACGATGGTCGGTGCGCCGGTGGGGGTGCCGTTGGCGTCGACGGCGGTGCGTTCGATCTGGTAGTCGGTGGCGCCGTCGACGGGTTGCCAGGCGAGGGTGGCGTACCCGTCGGCCTGGCGGACGGTGAGGTTGGCGACCTGGTTGGGTAGCGCGGCGCTCTGGGCGCTGGCGGGGGCGGGTGCGGTGGTGAGGGTGACCGCGAGGAGTGTGGACACGGCTATGAGGATGGATCGCTGGCGTCTCATGTGGCCTCCGACTGGTGGACCGTGGCGCGGGTTTGGACCAGCATGATCGTCGGAGTTCATCGATGCAATGATCTTGAGGGAATCTTGCGGCTGGAGGTGCCGCTCTCCCCCGGTGCCTGCTGTTATGCGGTGATCGTGATGGGTTTGCGGAACGCGGGGGCGGGTCAGCCGAGGTCGACCAGCAGGGGTCGGTGGTCGGAGATGGTGGACAGCGGCGCGGTGACGGCCCGTACCGGTGGGAGCTGGTTGAGGGCCTGCCGGTCGGCGAGGATGTGGTCGAGTTGCACGCGGGGTTGCCCGGCGGGATAGGTCGGGCGGCGGCCCAGGGGGCGCCAGCCGGAGATGAGGCGGGCCGCGCCGGCGGGCAAATTGAGGTCGCCGAGCAGGATGCGGGGTCCGGGTAGCGCGCGTAGGGCGCGGATGGTCTGGCGTAGCTGGCGGGCGTTCCAGCCGGGGACGAAGGACAGGTGGGTCGCGGCGACGGTGAGGGGGCCGTGCGGGGTGTCCAGGACGGCGGCGAGCACGACGCGGGGTTCGTCGTGCAGCAGGATGAGGCCGCCGCCGGGGCCGGGGACGTAGACCGGGGAGCGTACGGGTGCGGGTTTGAGGCGGGTGACCTGCCAGCTGCGCACCGGCAGGCGGCTGATCAGCCCGATGCCGTAGCAGGGTTCGCCGTGGCCGTCGTCGTCGTGGGTCAGGGGCCGGAATCGTTCGCCGGGGGTGCCGACGACGGCGGCGGCGAAGCGGTGGTGGGGTGCGTCCAGGGCGCGGGCGGCGATGGCGGTGAGGTCGAGGTTGCCGCTGCGGCTCTGGTCGCGGTCGACCTCCTGCAGTGCCAGGACGTCGGCGTCGAGGGCGGCGACGGCTGCGGTGAGTCGGTCGGGGTCGACGAGCCCGTCGGTGAGGGATCGTCCGTGCAGCAGGTTGAAGGTGGCCAGGCGCACTCCTGCACCCTACGTCCCCGTGGCAGGGTTGCCGGGTGGTCAAGGTGCTGCTGTGTTCCGTGCTGGTGTTCGTGGCGATGGGTGCGTTGGGGGTGTGGTTGAGGCGGGCGCGGGGTCGTTGACGTGGCTGGGGTCGGGTGAGGCTGGCCACTCCGGTGGTGGGTGGGCGGGTCGGGGTGGGGAGAATGGCCGGCCGTGGACCCCGTATCGCTGACCACCCTGCTCGCCGCCGCCGCGATGGCCGGTTGGGTCGACGCTGTGGTCGGTGGCGGTGGGTTGCTGTTGCTGCCGGCGTTGCTGGTGGCCGCGCCGGGCCTTCCGGTGGCCACCGCGTTGGGCACCAACAAGCTCGCGGCGATCTTCGGGACCGCCACGGCGGCGGCGACGTACGCCCGACGGACGAAGATCGACTGGCGGGTGACGGGGCCGGCGGCGGGTCTGGCGGTGCTCAGCGCGGGGGTGGGTGCCGCGCTGGCCGGTGCGGTGCCGGCGTCGGCGTACCGGCCGGTGGTGTTGGTGGTGCTGGTGTCGGTGGCGGTGTTCGTGCTGCTGCGTCCCCGGTTGGGGGTGGTGGCGATGCCGCAGCGGCGGACTCCGCTGCGGGTGGCGGCGGCGGTCGTGTTGGCGGGTGTCGGTATCGCCCTGTACGACGGGTTGATCGGTCCGGGTACGGGCACGTTCCTGGTGTTGGCGTTCACGGCGCTGGTGGGCGCGGACTTCGTGCACGGGTCGGCGATGGCGAAGGTCGTCAACGCGGGCACCAACCTGGGTGCGCTGGTGGTGTTCGGGGTGACCGGGCACGTGTGGTGGCTGCTGGGTGCGGGCATGGCGGTGTGCAACATCGCCGGCGCGGTGGTGGGGGCGCGGATGGCGTTGCGCCGCGGGTCGGGGTTCGTGCGGGTGGTGCTGCTCGTGGTGGTGGTGGCGTTGGTCGCGAAGCTGGGGCATGACCAGTGGCTGGCCCGGTGAGTCCGCGCTGATGGCGGTACGCGCCGAGCACGACCGGGCCGTCCTGGCGGACCTGCTGGGGCGTGATCCGGTGCTGCACGCCTACCAGTTGGGTGACCTGGACGACTTCTTCTGGCCGTACACCTCGTGGTTCCGTCGGGGTGAGCAGGTGGCGTTGCTGTATCACGGGGTGGATCCGCCGACGCTGTTGGCGTTCGCGGCGCCGGCGGACACGGCGGCGTTGGCGGTGTTGCTGGCCGAGGTGGCGCCGGTGCTGCCCGCCCGGTTGTACGCGCACCTGTCCCCCGGGCTGTCCGACGCCCTGGCCGGGTCGTTCCGGCTGGTTCCCGGTGGCGGGCACCACCGGATGGCGTTGACCGACGCGGCCCGGTTGGCGGCGGTGCGCCCGGCGGGTGTGGTGCTGGGCGCGGAGGACCTGCCGCAGCTGCGCCGTCTGTACCCGCGGGCGTACCCGGAGAACTGGTTCGATCCTCGGATGTTGGACACCGGGCAGTATGTGGGCGTGCGTGCGGGCGGTGAGTTGGCGGCGGTGGCCGGGGTGCACGTGTGGTCGCCGGTGTACCGGGTGGCGGCGTTGGGCAACGTCACGACCGATCCGCGGTGGCGCGGGCGGGGTCTGGGCGCGGCGGTGGTGGCGGCGTTGTGTGCGCGGCTGCGTCAGAGCGTCGAGCACGTCACGCTGAACGTGAAGGCGGACAACGTGGCCGCGGTGCGGTTGTACGAGCGGGTGGGGTTCAGCCGGGTCGCCGACTACGACGAGTACACGCTGACCGCCCGTTAGGGGTCGGTAGGGGTGTCAGCGGCGGCGGCTGGGTGAGTCGAAGCGGCCGGCGCGGATCTCGCGCAGGGCGCGGCGGCGGATGTCGCCGTGGAGGGTGTCGACGTACAGCTTGCCGAGCAGGTGGTCGGTTTCGTGTTGCAGGGCGCGGGCGAGGAAGCCGCTGCCGGCGATGGTCAGCGGCTCGCCGTGCTGGTCGACGCCGCGGGCGGTGGCGTGCAGGGCCCGCTGGGTCGGGAAGTACAGGCCGGGGATGGACAGGCAGCCCTCCTCGTCGTCCTGGCGTTCCTCGGAGAGCTCGAGGGTGGGGTTGATGAGGTGGCCGCGGTGCCCGTCGGCGTCGTAGACGAACACCTGGGCGCTGACGCCGATCTGCGGGGCGGCGACGCCGGCGCGGCCGGGCGCGCCGAGCAGGGTGTCCATGAGGTCGGTGACCAGGGCGCGCAGTTCGGCGTCGAAGGTGGTGACGGGCTCGCACGGGGTGCGCAGCACGGGGTCGCCGATGATCCGGATGGGCCGCATGGTCATGCGGGTCAGCGTATCGCCGGGCGGGTTCAGCGCCCCGCCAGGGTGGCGCGGATGGGGGCGGTCTTCGCGGCGGCTTCGGCGACCTCGGCGGTGGGGTCGCTGTCCCAGGTGATGCCGCCGCCGGCCCAGGTGTGCAGCCTTTCGGCGTCGGCGGCGGCGGTGCGGATGGTCAGGCCGAGGTCGACGCGGCCGGGTGCGACCCAGCCCAGCGCGCCCATGCTGGCGCCCCGGCCGACGGGTTCGAGGGTGCTGATCTGGTTCAGGGCGGCGAGTTTCGGTGCGCCGGTCACCGAGCCGCCGGGGCAGGTGGCGCGCAGCAGGTCGGCCAGGCCGAGGCCGTCGGCGACGGTGGCGCGGACGGTGGATTCGGCCTGCCACAGGTCGCACCAGCGGCGGACGGCGAACAGGTCGTCGACGTCGACGGTGCCGGTGCGGGCGATGCGGGCGAGGTCGTTGCGTTCCAGGTCGACGATCATGATGTGTTCGGCGCGTTCCTTGGCGCTGGTGAGCAGTTCGGCGCGGCCGGCGGCGGTGGCCGGTCGGGTGCCTTTGATGGGTCTGGTGGTGAGCTGCCCGTCGGTGACCTCGACGAGCGTCTCGGGGGAGGCGCAGCCGATGGCCCAGCCGTCGCCGGTGAGGACGCCGCCGTAGCGGGCGCCGGGCAGGGCGCCGAGGCGGCTCAGGGCGGGCAGCGGGTCGCCGGTGTAGCGGGCGGCGGCGTGGCCGACGAGGTTGGTCTGGTAGACGTCGCCGCGGCCGATGGCGGCGCGGACGGCGTCGACGGCGTCGGCGTGCTGGCGGGGGGTCCAGCTTTCGGTCCACTCGCCGAGCCACCAGGTCGGCGGCGGGCCGGGTGGTGTGGTCCGGGTGGGGCCGTGGTCGTAGACGACGACGGCGAGGTCGGGCAGGGCGGGGGTGGGCTCGGGTGCGCCGTCCGGTGCGCCGGCCAGCAGCGCCCCGGCGGCGGCGGACAGGTAGAGGGCCGCTCCGCAGGCGCCGGTGCTGGGGTGTGGCTGGGCGGCGGGCTGCGCCAGGTCGTGCAGTGGCAGGCCGTGTGCGGCGAGGAACTCCTCGGCCAGGGCGGCGGGGTCGCCGCCGTCGGTGCGGCGCCACTGCAGGCGGGCGCGTTCGACGAGACCGCGCCGGCAGGCGGCTGGTGCCGCGGGCGCATTGACCAGCACCTGTGGGAGCGTTTCCACGCCGTACGGTCCGACCTTCCTCATCCGTTCAGTGGATTTCGGGTACACCAGGCGGCTACCTGCTCGATGCTGGACACTTTCGCTTGGTACTGTGCGTCACTGGTCATGTGAACCATGACACAGTGCCCCCACAGTCCGGAGAACCCGATGTGCCAGCACCAACCGACCTGCCCCTCCGCTGAAGCTACCGACCGGGAAGCCGCCCGGGTCCTCGCCTGCTTCCCTGAGCAGGGCTGGAGCCTGCTCTGCAACGGTGTCATCGTCTTCGAGGACACCGGCGAGCTGCTCCCTGACGGCAGCAGCATCGCCCCGCACCGCGGCCCCGCCCGTCACGCCCTCGTGGCCTGATCGACCACTCAGCGTCACCGAACCGCCGCCGCCGACCCAGGCTAGTCCCCCGGTCCGGGACATCCCCGCCCAGGTCGGCGCGGTTGCCGGGGCGGCCAACCGCCCGCCCCGGCCCGCCCGTCGTCAGTCCTCGAAGGCCTCCGGCGACGGGCACGAGCACACCAGGTTCCGGTCGCCGTACGCGCCGTCGATGCGCCGCACCGGCGGCCAGTACTTCCCGGCCCGGTCCACCCCGGCCGGGTATGCGCCCACCGACCGCGGGTACGCGTGCGTCCACTCGTCACCGCTGACCATCGCCGCGGTGTGCGGCGCGTTGGCCAGAGGGTTGTCCCCGGCCGGCCACTGCCCCGAGCCCACCTGCTCGATCTCCGCCCGGATGGCGATCATGGCGTCGCAGAACCGGTCCAGCTCGGCCAGGTCCTCGCTCTCGGTCGGCTCCACCATCAGCGTCCCGGCCACGGGGAACGACATCGTCGGCGCGTGGAAGCCGTAGTCGATCAGCCGCTTCGCCACGTCGTCCACGCTCACCCCGGTCGCCTTCGTCAGCGGCCGCAGGTCGAGGATGCACTCGTGCGCCACCAGGCCCTTGTTGCCGGCGTACAGCACCGGGAAGTGCCCGCGCAGCCGCGCCGCCACGTAGTTCGCCGCGAGGACCGCCACCCCGGTCGCCCGGGTCAGGCCGGCCGCGCCCATCATCCGCAGGTACGCCCACGGGATCGGCAGGATCCCCGCCGACCCGTACTTCGCCGCCGAGATCGCCGGCGTGGCGTCGACGTGCGCGCCCAGCGGGTCACCGGGCAGGAACGGAGCCAGGTGCGCCCGCACCGCCACCGGACCCACGCCCGGCCCGCCGCCGCCGTGCGGGATGCAGAACGTCTTGTGCAGGTTCAGGTGTGACACGTCCGCGCCGAACTTGCCCGGCTTGGCGAACCCCACGAGGGCGTTGAGGTTCGCGCCGTCGACGTAGACCTGCCCGCCGGCGTCGTGGACCTTCGCGCACAGCGACGCGATGCCCGTCTCGTACACGCCGTGCGTCGACGGGTACGTCACCATGATCGCCGCGAGGGCGCCGCGGTGCTTGTCGATCTTCGTGTCCAGGTCGACGAGGTCGACGTTGCCGTCGTCGTCGCAGGCCACCACGACGACCCGCATGCCGGCCATCACCGCCGACGCCGCGTTGGTGCCGTGCGCCGAGGACGGGATCAGGCACACGTCGCGGTGCGCCTCACCACGGCTGCGGTGCCACGCCCGGATCGCCAGCAGCCCGGCCAGCTCACCCTGCGATCCCGCGTTGGGCTGCACGCTGACCGCGTCGTAGCCGGTCACCTCGGCCAGCCACGACTCCAGCTGACCGATCAGCTCCCGGTACCCGGTGGTCTGGTCGTCCGGCGCGAACGGGTGGATGTGCGCGAACTCCGCCCAGCTGACCGGCTCCATCTCCGTGGTCGCGTTCAGCTTCATCGTGCACGAGCCCAGCGGGATCATGCCCCGGTCCAGGGCGTAGTCGAAGTCCGACAGCCGCCGCAGGTAGCGCAGCATCGCCGTCTCGGAGTGGTGACTGCGGAACACCGGGTGGGTGAGGAAGTCACTGGTGCGGCGCAGCTCGACCGGCAGCGCCGGCTCGCCGTCGCCGCCGAACGTCGGCACGCCGAACGCCGCCCACACCGCCTGAAGGTGCGCGACGGTGGTCGTCTCGTCGCAGGACACACCCACCCGGTCGGCGTCGACCAGCCGCAGGTTCACCCCCCGCTCGGCGGCCGCCGCGACGACCTCGCCGGCCCGCCCGGGCACCGTGGCGGTGACGGTGTCGAAGAACGCGACGTCCGCGACCCGCACGCCGCCGGCGCGCAACCCGGCCGCGAGCCGCGCCGCCATCTCATGGGTACGCGCCGAGATGTCCCGCAGCCCGTCCGGGCCGTGGTACACCGCGTACATGCCGGCCATCACCGCGAGCAGCACCTGCGCGGTGCAGATGTTGCTGGTGGCCTTCTCCCGCCGGATGTGCTGCTCGCGGGTCTGCAACGCCAGCCGGTAGGCGGGGTTGCCGTCGGTGTCGCGGGACACCCCGACCAGCCGGCCCGGCAGCATCCGCTCCAGGCCCGCCCGCACCGCCAGGTAGCCGGCGTGCGGCCCACCGAAGCCCATGGGTACGCCGAAACGCTGGGTGGTGCCGGCGGCGATGTCCACGCCGATCTCTCCCGGCGCGCGCAGCAGCGCCAACGCCAGCAGGTCCGCCGCCACGGTCACCAGGGCGCCGCGCTCGTGTGCCGCCGCCACCAGCGGGGCGTGGTCGCGCACCGCGCCGGACGCCCCCGGGTACTGCAGGTGCAGGCCGAAGAACTCCGCCGGCAACTCGTCGCGCTCGACGTCGAGGACCCGCACGTCGATGCCGAGCGGCTCCGCCCGGCTGGTGATCACCGCGATGGTCTGCGGCAGGGCGTCGGCGTCGACGACGTACACGGTGCTCTTGCTCTTGGACGCGCGGCGCGCCAGGGTCATGGCCTCCGCCGCGGCGGTGCCCTCGTCGAGCATCGACGCGTTCGCGGTGGCCAGGCCGGTCAGGTCCGTGACCATGGTCTGGAAGTTCAGCAGCGCCTCGAGGCGGCCCTGGCTGATCTCCGGCTGGTACGGCGTGTACGCCGTGTACCAGGCCGGGTCCTCCAGCACGTTACGGCGGATCACCGCCGGGGTGTGCGTGCCGTGGTAGCCCAGGCCGATCATCGACACGGCGACGGTGTTGCGGGCCGCGAGGGCGCGCAGCTCGGCGATCGTCTCGGCCTCGGTGGCCGGGTCGGGCAGGTCCAGGGTGCCGTGCCAGCGGATCACCTCGGGGATCGCGGCGTCCATCAGCTCGTCGATCGAGCCGTGCCCGACGACCTCCAGCATGCGGCGCTCATCGTCCGGGCCGGGACCGATGTGACGGGTGGCGAACTGCTCTGCGGTCATGGGAACTCCCGGGCGAGGTCGACGGATCGGCCTCCCCCTCTGTCGCGCCCGCAGGGCACTCCACAGTGCCTGCCCACGAGGTCCTTTTGCCTGAGAGGTTCCGGGGAGGATTTGCCCCTTCGGCGCCGCCCCTGGTGCTGTCGGGCGGTCTCTCCCACGTGGGTGGTACCGGCATGGTCAACGCTACCAGCGCCGGTGTTTCCGGCAGATGTCCTACCCCCGGCGGCTCACACCCCGGCCGGGGCCGCCAGCGTCGCGGTGTCCGCGTCGGCGGCGCCGGTCACCCGGTCGGCCAGCGCCGGCAGCAGCACACCCAGCGGGGCGTCGACGCACACGGTGGCATGGCTGTCACCGCGCGTCGGACCCTGGTTGACGATCGCCACCGGAATGCCCCGTTTCGCCGCCCGGATCACGAACCGGCGACCCGACATCACCGTCAACGACGAGCCCAGCACCAGCAACGCCCGGGCCTGCTCCACCAGCGCGAAGCACCGCGCCACCCGCTGCGGCGGCACCGTCTCGCCGAAGAACACCACGTCCGGTTTCAGCATCCCCGTGCCGCAGATCCCGCAATCCACCGTGCGGAACGCGGCCACCTGCTCGTCGGGGAGATCCACATCACCGTCGGGGTTCACGGCGGCGACCTGGGCCACGAACTCCGGGTTGGCCTCGCGCAGCCGACGGTCCAACTCCTCCCGGGAGGTCAGGTTGCCGCAGTCCAGGCACGTCACCTCGTCCAGGCGGCCGTGCAGCTCGACCACCGGCGCGCTGCCGGCCAGCGAGTGCAACCCGTCGACGTTCTGCGTGATGACCGCGTCCACGAGGCCGGCGCGTTGCAGGCGGGTCACCGCATGGTGCCCGGCGTTCGGTGCGGCCCGGGCGATCAGCCGCCATCCCAGGTGGCTGCGCGCCCAGTACCGCCGCCGCGCCAGCGGGTCGCGGGTGAACGCCTGGAACGTCATCGGGGTGTGCCGGCGGGCCACCCCACTGGGCCCCCGGTAGTCCGGGATGCCCGACTCGGTGGACAGGCCCGCCCCACTGAGCACCACCACCCCACCGCCGGCCACCAGCGAGGTCAACGCGTCGAGGCTCTCCGTCACCCCTCCATGCTGCCTCAGCGCAGCGCCGCACGCCGAACCCCGCCCGACGCCGGCCTCAGCGGCCGACCCGCGCCGGTAGGTTGGGCACATGCGCGTCGTCATCGCCGGAGGCCACGGCAAGATCGCCCAACTGCTCGAACGCGACCTCGCCGAGCGGGGCGACACCGCCGTCGGCCTGATCCGTCACCCCGACCAGGCCGGCGCGCTGCGCGACGCCGGCGCCGAACCGGTCGTCTGCGACCTGGAACACGCCGACGTCACCGACGTCGCCGCGCACCTCGACGGCGCCGACGCGGTGGTCTTCGCCGCCGGCGCCGGCCCCGGCAGCGGCGCCGCCCGCAAGGACACCGTCGACCGGGCCGCCGCCGCGCTGCTCGCCGACGCCGCCACCCGCGCGGGCGTCCGCCGCTACCTGCTGGTCTCCTCCATGGGCGTGGACGCCCCGCCGTCGGCCGGCACCGACGAGGTGTGGGCGGCGTACCTGCGGGCCAAACGGGCCGCCGAGGACGACCTGCGCGGCCGGGACCTGGACTGGACGATCCTGCGACCCGGCCGGCTCACCGACGACGCACCCACCGGACAGGTCACCCTCACCCGGCACGCCGGGCGGGGCGCGGTCACCCGCGCCGACGTCGCCCGGGTCCTCGTGGCGCTGCTCGACGAACCCCGCACCGCCGGCGCGACCCTGGAACTGGTCAACGGGCCGACGCCGATCGCCGACGCCGTCGACGCCACGACCACCTGACGGCCGGCCACACCGACGTCGATCAGCGCCACCCTCGTCGGGCAGCGGCCCGCACTGGCTGCCCATCAGAGCCGCCCTGTGCAAACTCATCGGCAAGAGCGAGGCCGGCACCGAGGTCAGCTTCCACCTCGACCAACGGCTCAGCTGACCAGCCGCAGCGCCCCCGCCTTCGCGGGAGTCAGTCGCCCGGACGGTGCGCGGCGACCAACACGGGTCCGCCGGGAACGGTCGGGTAGCGGCGGACGTCGTCCAACCCGGCGTCGGCCAGCACCTGCGCCATGCGGTCCGTGTCGTAGTCGTTGCCGCCGTTGCGGACGGCGTTCCACCGGTCGACAGCCGCCCGCAGGGGATCCCCGGCGGGCGGGTTCGTACCCACCACGATCCAACCGCCGGCCCGCAGCGCCTCGACCAGTCGGGGCAGAGCCGCCACCAGGGTGTCCTGGGCCACGAACGGCGCAGGAAACCAGACGAGGTCGTACGCACCCACCTCGGTCACCTCGGCCACGTCCTGGTGGCGCAGGGTGATCCGGTCGGCGACGTCGGACGCCTGGGCCAGCTCCTCGCGGGCCAGATCCAACGCGCGCTGGAGGATGTCGATGCCCACCACCGACACCCGGGGCAGCTCCCGGGCCAGGGCAACGGCCAACGCCGCCACACCCGTGCCGATGTCCAGGACACGCCCGCCGGAGTCCAGACGCTCCGCGAGCCCCGGCAGCCCGGGCACCACCCGGGTGGCCAGAGCACGGCCCGTCGCGGCGGACGCCCGGCCCTGATTCAGCAACACCTCGTCACCCAGCTCCGACCAGCCGCCCCCGGCCGCAGCGGAAGCGTCCTGCGCCGCGGCGGTGACCGCCTGCCGCAACGAGCTCAACCGCGCCTGCACCATGCTCCGCCCGGTCGGCCCGTCAGCGGGGACCAGCGACGGGTGCGCAACCGGCACCCCACCGTCCCACGACAGCAGCCCGGCGGCCTCCAGCACAGCGGTGCGCTGCGGCGACGCCGCCAGGACCTCGGCGAGCGGCGCCGACAGGGCGTCGCGCATCGTGCCGACCACGGCGGCCAGGGCCCACACCGAGGCCTCCATCGCGGCCACCGGATCGACCGACCCGTCGTGCGGATGCGGCGAGACGCCGGAGGAAGACGAAAACACAGACATGGGACACCTTTCCACGCGCGGCCCGGCGGGGCGCAACCCCGTCCAGTCTGCTGCGACCGAACCGGTCAGCGACGCGGCCGACCGCCACACCACCCGGGTGGGGTCCGCCGGGCGGACCCCACCCGGCGTTCACCGCTGGTGGTGACGCGGCAGCGCCGCCTGCCCCGCCGCACCGCCCACGAACGGCGCCCCCGGCGTCTCCTTCGCGATCCGGTCCATCGTGCGGGCCAACTGCTCACTACCGTCGTCGAGATGCCGTGCCGCCGCCTGCATGTGCGACACCATCATCTCGCCGAAGATCCGCAGCGCCTCCCGGGTGGCCACCGTGTCGTCGAAGCTCGGCCCGGCCGTGTTGCGGTACTCCGTCACCGCCCGCTCGGCCTCCTGCTTCGCCTCCTCCGCCGCCGCCCGCATGTAACTCTCGTACTGCATCCGGGCGTACTCGGCGACCCGCCGCGCGTAGTCGTGCGCCTGCGCGATGATCTGCTCCGCCTCCCGCTGCGCCGCGGAGAGCAGATTCACCTCCTTGGCCGCCGGCACCTTCGCCGCCGCGTCCGTGCTCGGGATCACCCCGTGCCGGTGCAGCTCCACCCGGTCGGTGAGCCGCTCGTTCTCCGCCCGCAGATGCGCCAACTGCGTCGCCAGCAGATCCAACTCATCGGCGACCTGCACACGGAAACGGTCCACGTCGGCGTTGTCGTAGCCGCGCCGGGCGAACGGCGCCGTGCCGAACTCCCACCGCCGCACCCGGTCGGCGGTCAACCGCACCTGCACACCACCGGAGACCTGAATCCCGTCGTACCGGCTGATCGGGGTCGCGCTCACCTCTGCCCGCCTCCGTTCGCGACTGCGGGGCTCGCAAGCTCACTCCTCGCGCTCACCGAACACCTCCGGAAGTGTCACCAGCGGTCGACTGCTCCACCGCCGTACGCCAGGCCGGGCCGTACCAGTGCTTACCCAGACCCTCATGGTGCACCTGACCCGCGTGGTAACCCGCCCGGGTCAACGCCTGCACCGAGTGCGAAACCATCTCGTCCGACCCGCACACGTACACGTGCCGGGCACGCCAGTCGCCGTCGGCCAACGCCCGGTCCACCGGCTGCAGGAACTCCCCCGGCCGGTTCACGTCGGCACCCACCACGTAGGTGACCGACAACCACGGGTACGACGACGCCAACTTGTCGATCGCGTCGCTGTCGTAGAACTCGCTGCGCGAACGGGCACCCACATACAGGTCCACCCGCCGGCGGGAACCCTCCGCGGCGACCTGCTCCACCAACGCCTTCACCGGCGCCCAGCCGGTGCCCGCCGCCAGCAGCAACAGGTCACTGGAACCCGCCGACCACAACGCCAACCGCTCCCCCACCGGCGCCGCCAGGTGGATACGGTCACCCACCGTCGAGCCGTACACCAGCCGCGAGGACACCGCGCCACCCGGCGCGGCCCGCACGTGCAACTCCAACGTGCCGTCCGCGCGCGGCGCGTTCGCCGGCGAGTAGTACCGCCACGACCGCACCGACGGATGGGACACCCCGATCGACTGACCCGGCGTGAACGGCAGCAGGTACTGCGGACGCACCGTCAGCACCGCCACGTCGAACGCCCGCCGCTCGTGGGACACGATCTCCGAGACCCACCACGGCGGATTCACCGACTCCGCGGCCTGCGCGGCCTCCATCATCACCTGCGCGATCAGCCCGTACGCAGCCGCCCAGTCCTGGGCCAGCTCCTCGGTCCACTGCTCGGCCAGGAAGTGCTGCAACGTCGCCAGCAGCGCCTCACCCACCGCCGGGTAGTGCTCCGCGCGTACCGCGAACTTACGGTGGTCAGCGCCGAGGCCCTGCAGGAAACCCACGAGCCCATCGACCTGATCCACGTTGGACACGATGTGCCCCAGTGCGGTCACCAGACGGTCACGCTGCCCGGCCATGTTCGTCGGGAACATCTGCCGCGTCTCGGGATGGGACAGGAACAACGTCGAATAGAAATAGAGCGGCACCTGGTCGCCGTGCGCGGCGACCAGAGACCAGCTCTGCTTGAGTCGGGCCGCGTCCACGCTCAGGCGCCCGGACGGTTCCCGGTGGCCACCACCTGGTCCTGCACCTGCCCCAGCACCTTCTGCACGTCAGCCAGGATGTCCGCCGGCACGCCCAACTCGGTCAGCGTCGCCGTCAGGTGCTCACCGACCTTGACGTAGTGCTCCAGCGGGATGTTCAACGGCTGGTGCGCCTCAGCCAGACCACGACCGGCGTACTCGTTCGGACCGCCCAGCACCACCGTCAACATCAACGTCATGTGCCGCCGCTGCGACGGCATGTCCACATCGGTGAAGTAGCCCGCCAGTTCCGGATCGGCGAGCACCTTGTCGTAGAACAGCTCCACGGCCGCCTTGACGGAGCTGCCACCGCCGATGCGGTCGTAGTGCGAGACGGGAGCGGTTTCTTCGGTAACCGTCACGGATGTTCCTTCCAGGGTGGAGGCCGCGCGGGGTCGGCGCGGAGGGGCATTGGCCCACCGGAGCGACATCGTCTTCCACGGCGACACACCGAGGACCGTGACGGACCATAGCGTGTCGTCGGTTTCCGGTCAGGGCCCCCCTATCGGATTCCCGACAACCACCCGGCACGCAGCGTCACCGCCCTCGACCCGACTCTCCACAACCCGCCACCGTGACGACACCCACCGTCAACCACTGTGGACATGGGAGCCCTCACAACGCGGGCGCGGCTCCGCCAACCTGACCCTGAGTGATCACAGCGGCCGCGAAAATCCCACGCGAAAAGCCGGGCGCGTCGACAACCCGGCGCAACGCGAACGCGCTCAGCCAGCCCGCCGCCGCGCCCGCCGCGCCGCCAACTCGTCACCCACCGGATCCGACTCCGACGCCGCCACCGGCTCCGCCGGGCCGCTCGCCGCCGGCTCCGCCGGCAGATGCGACAACGACCCCTGGATCTCCTTGAAGGCCCCACCGATCGCGATGCCGAACACGCCCTGGCCACCCTGCAACAGGTCGACCACCTCCTCCGGGGACCGGCACTCGTACACCGTCGTCCCATCGGAGATCAACGTGATCCCGGCCAGATCCTCAACGCCACGCGACCGCAGCGCCTCGATCGCCTTGCGGATGTTCTGCAGGGACACCCCCGCGTCCAACAACCGCTTCACGACCTTCAACACCACCAGGTCCCGGAACGAGTACAACCGCTGCGTCCCCGAACCCGAGGCGTCACGCACACTCGGCACCACCAGCGCCGTCCGCGCCCAGTAGTCCAGCTGCCGGTAACTGATGCCCACCGCGGTGCACGCCGTCACACCCCGGTAGCCCACCGAACCGTCACCCTCAGTCGCCACACCCGGCGACGCCAACTCCGTACCTGGATCGGGATCCTGCGGCTCGTGCATCCGGACAACCTCCCCGTCAGTGTGGCGACGCGTCGTTTCCGGGACGCGCACCCCTCGACACGGCAACCCTATAGCCACCTTCAGGGGTTACCACGGAGGTACCGACGCGACACGCCGCGCAGCCACCGAGAAAGATCACCAACCGCACCGCGGCATCACCCACAGTGACAACCGGTGCCGTCGAACGCCGGGCTCAGCCCGCGAAGTCCTCCGGACGCACCTGCTCCAGGAACTCGCGGAACTTCTCCACCTCGTCCTCCTGCTCATCGGGAATGACGATCCCCGCTTCACTGAGGACCTGCTCAGCACAACGAATCGGCGCACCGACCCGCAACGCCAGAGCGATCGAATCGCTCGGCCGCGCCGACACCCGCACCCCGTCGCCGATCAACAGATCCGCGTAGAAGACGTTCTCCTTGAGCTCGGTGATCTCCACCGCCTGCAACGGCGCCTGCAAAGCCGCCAACACGTCCCGCAGAAGATCATGAGTCAACGGCCGAGCCGGCTTGACCCCCTGCTGCTCATAAGCGATAGCCGTGGCCTCGACCGCGCCGATCCAGATCGGCAGATAGCGGTCCCCCTCGACCTCCCTGAGCAGGACGATCGGCTGGTTGCTGGGCAGCTCCACCCGAACTCCGACCACGCTCAGCTCGCGCACCGCCGCCTCCGTGTCGTTGTCACCTACGCCGCACCGCGCCCTTCCCTGCACGGTACACGGACCGCGACACGGCCGTCCCATGCGCTACAGCACCACGTCCGCGCCAGGAAGGGGTTACCCCGGCAAGCCTACGGCACGCTTCCCGGAAGAGATCTTTCCGCTCGGCCACCGCCCGCCAGGCACCTCACCGACCCAACGTCGAGCGCAACCCCACCCGCACCAACGCCGCGTGCAACTGCTCCGACAACGCCACCAACTCCCGCGCCGTCTCCGCAGCCCGCGCCCGCGCCGCCGGATCACTCTGCCGCGCCAACGGCGCCACCAACTGCGCGAACAACCCGACCTCACGATCAGCCGCCGTCCGGTAACCCCGCAGGTGCCGCGGCTCCAACCCGTACGCCGCCAACCCCGCCACCGCCGACGCGATGATCAACGCATCCGCGTCATACCACCCCGGCGGATCCGACACCAGCACACCCAGCCGCTCCAACTCAGCCAAGGTCGACTCGTCGACCCCACTGCGCGCCACCAGATCCGCCCGGCCGAGCCGCACCTGCGACGACTCGGCCGGCTCCGCCGACTCACGACCGGGAACCGCACCATCAGGCCCCACCGCGACCAACGCCGGCCGCGACCGACCCGGCTGCTCACCGGACGAGTCCCACTCCGCCAACTGCTCACGGATCACCCGCAACGGCAGGTACCTGTCCCGCTGGGCGGTCAACACGAACCGCAACCGCGCCACATCGTCCCAGCTGTACTTCCGGTAACCCGCCGCCGTCCGCTGCGGCTCCACCAGGCCCTCGGCCTCAAGGAACCGCAGCTTCGAAATCGTCGTGTCCGGGAAATCCACCCGCAACTGACCCAGCACCTCACCGATGCTCATCAGCGGCTGGGACCGGGCCGCCCCGGGTGGCGTGGAGGCCGCAGGCTCGTTCACCCCCGGCTGGCCTCCTCCTCCGGGCGCGGACCGGCGATGAACACCACCCGGAACTTACCGATCTGAACCTCGTCACCATTGCTCAACGTCGCAGCCTCGACCCGCTCACGGTTCACATACGTGCCGTTCAAGCTGCCCACGTCCCGCACCGTGAACGTGCCACCGTCACGATGGAACTCCGCGTGCCGCCGCGACACCGTCACGTCGTCGAGGAAGATGTCACTGTCGGGGTGCCGGCCACTGGTCGTCACATCGTGGTCCAACAAGAACCGGGCACCCGCATTCGGGCCGCGACGAACCACCAGCAGCGCCATACCGGGCGGCAACGAACCGGACATCCGGCTCGGCACCACATCGGTCTCCGGCCCCTCCAGCACTTCGTCGAGCGAACCGAGATTGAGCGTCGAAGTGACGTCGAGCGGGGGGAACTCGTCGTCTGGGCGCGTCATGGGACCACCTCACGGATCTGTTCGGTCGGCGTCGGGTAATGGCGGGTCTGGCCGCCGGGCACGTGAACACCCGGCGGCTGGCTCCCCGTGCCCGGGAAGGCAATTCCACAACGCTCAACTATTGGGTTCTCGGTCGACTGGGCGAGCCTAGCCAGCGCCGAAATGCAGGGCAACCGGACGCGCGCAGACATCCCACGCACCGGATCAAGCACACTCAGCCTTCGGTGATCTCGCGGTACGCGCCGGCCGTCAACAGACCGTCCACCGCCGTCGGATCAGCCGGAGTGATCTCCACCAACCAACCCGCACCATACGGATCAGTGTTGATCAGCTCAGGGGTGTCACCCAACGCCTCGTTGCGCGCCGCCACCGTACCGGCCACCGGCGCGTAGATCTCCGACACGCTCTTGGTCGACTCGATCTCACCCAACGAGTCGCCGGCCGCGACCGCCGCACCCGCCTCGGGCAACTGCACGTACACGATGTCACCCAGCGCGTCCTGCGCGAAGTGCGTGATGCCGACCCGGACCGAACCGGTGCCGTTACCCAACACCCACTCGTGCTCGGCGGTGTATCGCAGATCCTCAGGAATCACCAGACGCGTCCTTCATCCATCGTGCCCCGGACCACCCGGGTCCGGCGCGGCCGCGCCGGTCAGGAGACCGGACGGGCGTGTTCCAACTTGATCGGCACGTGCAGCGCCGAAACCTCGGCAACCTCACGCTCCCCAAAGGTCACGTTACCGCCGTCACCACGGACCGACGCGACCACCCCACCAGGAATGTTCAACGCCGTACGCATCGTCGCCGGGTCACCGATCACCGTGATCGTGAACGGCCCCACCAGCCGGCGCCCCTCCACCACCAACGAACCGTTCTCCCCATCCAGGAAGTACGTCGATGCGATGATCCGGACCGTCGCCCGATCACCGCCGGAAATCTGCATCGCCTCCGCGCCCGCGCCCCGCAGCTCCTGCACCGCGTCCAGCACCCGATTCGCCGAGATCGGCTTACCGCTGCTCTCGAACTGCACGGTCAACCCGGGCCCGACCGCCGGCAACGTGCCCGCCAGGATGCCCAGCTCGTCCGCCCGCCGGGTCGCCTCGTCCAGCGCCGCCTGGCGACCCTGCTCACCCGAGCGCAACTGCCGCTGGCTGTCCTCCAACGCCCGGATGTCCTGCTGCAGCCGGTTCTCCCGCGCATCCAGATCCGACAGGATCCGCACCAGGTCCTCCTGACGCGTCGCCCCCAGCG
Source organism: Micromonospora yongxingensis (assembly GCF_052601155.1). Lineage (NCBI taxonomy): Bacteria > Bacillati > Actinomycetota > Actinomycetes > Micromonosporales > Micromonosporaceae > Micromonospora > Micromonospora yongxingensis. Next base: position 19,477 of record NZ_JBQXEO010000040.1, on the reverse strand, counting down.
TCGGATCCGTCGACGTCGTCTTCAACTGCACGACCAGGGTGAAACCCAGCAACGCCAACAACGCGACGATCATCACGCCGGCGGTGCTCCACCGCACGCGACCCAGCCTCGCCGACGCCACCGGCTCCTCGACCGGCTCCGACGGGGCCTCCGACCGCGGCATCGCGCTCAGATCCACCGTCGAGCCGTCGTCGACCGGCGCGACCCCGGCCTCCTCGGCCGGCACCTCCGGCTCCCGCTCCGCCGGCCCCTGCGGCGCCAACGGGCTCAACTCGTCCGGATCCGGCGCGTCCGGCCGCGGATCCGGATCACCCGCCGGCCCACCAGGGCGCACCGGACCAGCCGGCTGCGGCCACCCCGTCCCCGTCTCGGTCTGCTCGTCGCTCATCGCTGTCAAACCTACGCCCGGAACAGGTGCCGGCGGATCGCCGCCACGTTCCCGAAGATCCGAACCCCGAGCACGACCACCACACCGGTGGACAACTGCCCGCCCACACCCAACTGGTCACCCAGATACACGATCAGACCAGCCACCAGCACGTTCGAGATGAACGACACCACGAACTGCTTGTCGTCGAAGATCCGGTCCAGCCTGGCCCGCACCCCACCGAACACCGCGTCCAGCGCGGCCACCACCGCGATCGGCAGGTACGGCTGCAATGCCGCCGGGACTGTGGGATCGAGCCACACACCGAGCACCACACCGGCGAGCAACGCCAGCACCGCGATCATCGGCCACCTCCGGAGGGACTGGCGGTCGCCGGAGAACCGGACGACCCGGGACTGCCGGACCGGACACCCGACGCGGAAGGGCTCGGACTGACCGACGGCTTGGCGTAGCGTAGCTGCGGCTCCGGAGCCGCCGGCAGGGTGAGGTCATCGGACTCCCGCACAGCGAACGACAGGCCGGTCTTCTGCGCGACCTCCCGCATCAGCGCCGCACTCCGGCTGTCCTCGAACTTGCGCCGCATCGAACCCGGACCGATCGCCGACACCTCGTACGGCCCGGTCACCGGCCGGAAGTCCACCAGGATCGCCTCACCCGCCGACCGGATCGTCGACGTCGAGGTCAGCCGCTGCCCGTTGATGGCGATCGCCTCCGCTCCGACACTCCACAACGCGTTCGCCACCCCCTGCAGGTCGCTGTAGAGCACCCGCGGCGGCCCCGCGCCCATGCCGGTCACCGCGTCCGCGTTACCCGGCGCGTCCGCCAGCCGCACCACCACACCGTCGCCGCGCACCCGGCCCAGGCCGGTGCTCGCCTCCAGGTCCCGCAGCCGCGCGGCCGCCGACCCGCTCAACGCCGCATCGCGTTGCCGACCGACCTCCTCGCGCAACTGGTCCGCCCGCGTGGACAGCTGGTCGGTCTCGCTCTCCCGCTCCTTGATCTGCGCCACCAACCCCGAACGGGCCTGGCTGCGCCCCGGCTCGTCCTCCAACGTCTGCCGGTACGCGACCGCGAACAGGAAACCCAGCACCACCACCACGACCAGGCTGACCGACCGCGCCGACCACGCCCGCCACCCCCGCGCCGGCTCCGCCGGCGCCTCCCGCCGACGGGCAGCCGCCGCGTCGGCGTACCCCGGGTCCAGCGGGTTGCGGAACAGCTCGGTGAGGAAGTCCGGCGCGTACACCCGCTCGGGGCGGCGGTCCCCGGGCTGCGGCGCGCTCACGCCGCCGCTCCCGGGCCGCGCGCCGCGCGCACCAACCGGGCGGCCTGCACCACGTACATCCCGCCGGCCACCCAGTAGAGCACCAGCCCCCACCAGGCCAGGCCCCAGCCGATCGCGGCCGTCGCCGTCGCCGCCCCGGTCCACTCGGTGGCCAGCAGCAGCACCGGGAACGCCGCGAGCAGCAGGAACGTGGCCGTCTTGCCCACGTAGTGCACCGGCGGCGGCCCGTACCCGTAGCGTCGCAGCACCGCCAGCGAACCGAGGAGCAGCAGTTCCCGGGCCAGCAGCGCCGCGGTGAACTGCCACGGCACCACCTCCCGGGCCGTGAAGGCGAGCAGCGTGGCGAGGATGTAGAGCCGGTCGGCCAGCGGGTCGAGCAGCTCCCCGAGCCGGCTCACCTGGCGCAGGCGGCGGGCGATCCAGCCGTCGACCCAGTCCGTGGTGCCACCGATGGCCAGCACCACGACCGCCGCCACGTCGGCACGGGCCACCAGGAACAGATAGAGGAAGAGCGGCACACCCAGCAGCCGCCCGAAGCTGATCAGGTTGGGCACGTTGAGCACCTGGTCGCCGGGAGCCTGCTCGCCGGTGTCCCGCGGGTGCTCTTCCCGAGCCGGCCGACGCGACACCGAACCTCCTCCGCGGCACGCTCCGGCGCCCGGCCGACGTCGGGCGCGGCGGAGGTCGTACGCGCTGTCGGGCCGGCCAGCGCCGGCTCCCCTTCGGCCCCGTCCCGGGGCCTCTTCCCTGATGCGGCCCGCGATCTCGATGATCACGGGCCGGGTAAGTGCGGTGCCACTATATCGGGCTCTCCCCCCGTGGCTCGGGTGCCGCCGCGTGCTCTTCGGTGCGGCTGTGCCGCACTGTGGCGTGGATCACCACGCGTACAGCGTCCTAGGATACCAGTGGAAGAGGGTTCACGCCGTACGCGCCGCGGGGTCGGTCTTCTGCTCCGGGACCACCTGGGTCGCCGCCCGGCCGAACGCGAGCAACGCCACCAACAGATCGTGCTGGACCCGCTGCGGCATCCGGTCCAACACCACCTGCACCGCGCGCTGCCGCCGCTCGGCCAGCTCCCGCAGCAGGGTCTCCCCGGCGGGCGTCGGCACCAACCGCACCTCGCGCCGGTCCCTCGGGTCGGCCACCCGGCGCAGCAGACCGGTCGCCTCCAACCGGTCACACAGGCGACTGGCCGAGGAGGGCACCACGTCGAGCAGCTCGGCCAGCCGGTTGACGTTGGTCTCCGCCCGACTGCTGATCAACGCCAGCACCCGCAGCTGGGTCGGCGGCACCTGGTGCCGCGACGCGGCCGAGTCGAGCACGGCGATCAGCGCCTCGGCGGCCGCGTCGATCGCCGCTGCGAGATCCGCAGGTCGCTCCACCCGATGTCCCCTGCCGTTGTCGCGCTCGTGCCCGCCCACAGGAACGGCGGCGACTCTCACCCGCCGTCCCGACCACGCGGACCGTGCCAGTCAAGGCACACCACGACCGCGTCGTCGCGCAGATCGGAGTCCTCGTGGTAGGCGTGCAGTTCGCGCATCACCGTACCAACCGCCTCGGTCGCCGGCTGCAACCGCGTCGCGCGCAGGGAACGGGTCATCACCCGCTGCCCGTACGGCTCCAGGCCCGCCGGCTCGGCCGCCCACACCCCGTCGCTGACCACGAAGATCCGGTCACCCGGCGCGAGCTCGAACTCCTGCACCTCGTAGCGGGTCTCGGCGAACATGCCCAGCGGCAACTGCTGGTCCAGCTTCACCGGCTCGACCACCGCGCCGCGAAGCCGCAGCATGTGCGGCGAACCGGCGTCGACGGCGCGCACCAGCCCGGTGCGGATGTCCACCTCCAGCAGCAGGGTGGCCACGTGCCGACCACCGCGATGCTGGTAGAAGACCGTGTCCGAGGCCAGCTCCGCCTGCTCCACCAGACCACCGCCGGAGCGCCGCGCGTTGCGCATCGCGTTCACGGTCAACGCGGTCAGCAGCGACGCGGACAGGCCGCTGCCCTCGCCGTTGAGCACCGTCAGGGTGAGCCGGTCGCCGTCCAGCGACCAGTCGAAGTGGTCCCCACCCACGGTGTACGCCGGTTCGAGCTGACCGGCCAGGTGGAACGCGTGGTGCGCCACGCTGCGCCCGGGCAGCAGGTCCCACTGCATCTCGGCGGCCATGCTGAGCCGCTCCCGACGGCGGGCCCTGCGGTACCGGTCGGTCTCCCGGTCGGCGGCCCGCATCGCCACCGCCAGGGCGCCGGCGATGTCCGTGGCGACGCCCGTGACGGCCGGGCCCGGCACCGCGGGCAACTCGATCATGAGCACGCCCAACCGCTCCCCCCACACCGTCAGCGGCAGGTACAGCCGGCACGGGCCGTCCTCGGCGGAGTCGCGCACCGGCTGCTGGCTGCTGAAGCAGCGCTGCGCCATGGTGTGGCAGGCCAGGAAACCGGCCGCCGGCAGGTCCGGGTCCAGCACCGGCCACAGCCCGCTGATCCGGTAGTCGGCGACGAACACGTCGGTGCGTACCACGCCCATCGCCGAGCGGATCGCCCGGTCGGCGGCCTCGGCCAACTGGTCGGGCGGGGCCTCACGCAGCGCACGCGACACCACGTCCGGCGCGTCCACCATGGTCGTCCTCTCCAGAAACTTGCTACAGGGCAAGCATCATACGGACGCCCCCGGACAGCCCCGTCGGCGCGGTCGAGGCAGGTCAGTCGGCGCCGCGGGTCGCCAGCACGCCGTGGAACGCGTCGGGCACCTCGACGGGCGGACCGTCGGGCCGCCACCGGGCGACCGGCACGATCCCGTCCTCCGTCGGCGCCCACCGGCCCAGAAGCGGCGCGAACGACGACGGCGGTCGCATCCGGAACGCCGGACCCATCATCGCCAGGGCCTCCGGATGAGCCGCCAGCTCCTCGGTGTCGAAGTCCACCGCCAGCAGGCTGCCCGGCGCCGCCGCGGCGTACAGCTCGTCGAGGGTGCGGGTCAGGGTGTCGTCGTCGAGGAACGCGGCGAGCCCGAGGAACACGACCCCGACGGGCCGCCGGCCCCAACCCGGGACGAAACGGTGTAACTGCGCCGGGTCGATGGTGCCGATGTCGGTGGCGTCGCCGTAGCCGTAGCCGGCCCGGTCGCTGCCCGCGAGAATGCGCTGCCCCAGCCGGATGGTGACCGGGTCGACGTCGGTGTAGAGGACCGTGGCGTCGGAGGCGACCTCGTGCACGTTGCCCATCGTCGGCACCCCCGCGCCGAAGACCAGGAACCCGTCCACGCCCTGCGCGGCCATGGCCCGCACCGTCCGGCCGAGGAAGGCCCGCAGCTCCCGGAACACCGGAGCACACGGCCCGTACGCCTGCTCGAAGGCGGTCGCGGCGCCCACGTCGACCGGGAAGTGGTGCTCCCCGCCGAGCCAGTAGTCGATCATGCGAGCGGTGCTCGGCTGCTCCGGTTCCCCCATCGACGACGCTCCCTCCCCGGCTGACCGTCGTCAGCGTACCGACCCGGACGTCCTGGGCGGTATCGCTCCGCCGAGCCGTTCCCGCCCGTGATACTGAGCGCGGCGGGAGGTGGCCGGTGAACTCGGCGAACAGCGCGGCGGTGGTGGTCGGCGTGGACGGCTCGGAGCCGTCCCTGCGCGCGGTGCGCCTCGCCGCCGCGGAGGCCACCCGCCGACGCCGGCCGCTGCGCGTGGTGCACGGGTTCATCTGGCCGCTGCTGCACGTGCCCGTCTCCCCCGCACCGGACGCGCCACCCGGTGGCGGGCTGCGCCACCAGGCCGAGGAACTGGTCGCCGCCGCGGTGCGGGAGGCCGAGGCGACCGCACCCGGGCTGGCGGTCTCCGGCGAGATCATCGACGGTGAGGCCGCCGCGGTGCTGGTGGGCGAATCCCCCGCCGCCGCGCTCATCGTGCTCGGCGACCGGGGGCTGGGCGGCTTCGCCTCCCTGGTGGTCGGCTCGGTGGCGGTGCAGGTCGCCGCGTACGCCGACTGCCCGGTGCTGGTGGCCCGCGGCGCCGAACGCCCCGACGAGCCGGTGCTGGTCGGAATGGACGGCTCGGCGGCGGCGAAGCTCGCCGCCGAGTTCGCCGCCGAGACCGCCGTGGCGCGTGGCGTCCCGCTGGTGGCGGTGCACGCCTACCGGCACCCGGCCAGCACCGGCCCCGGCGACATGCAACCCCTGGTGTACGACGAGGCGCGGCTGCACGACACGGAGGACGAGGTGCTCGCCGGTTCGCTGGCCGGACTGACCGAGCGTCACCCGGGGCTGCGGCTGATCCGGCGGGCGGTGCACGGCCGGCCCGGCGCCGTGCTCGCCGAGGCGTCCGGCTCCGCCCAACTGGTGGTCGTGGGCGGGCAGGGGCGCGGCGAGGTGAGCGGGTTGCTGCTGGGGTCGGTGAGCCAGTCGGTGCTGCACCACGCGCAGTGCCCCGTCGTCGTGGTGCGCGCCTCGCGCTGAGACCGGGAATGGGCCGCCGCCGGACGGGTAGACGGGCGCGTACGCCAACGGCGACGAAGGAGGCAGCAGATGCCAGGACCACGGCCGGGCAGCAACGCGTACGACAAGCAGCGGGCGCGGATACGTAACGCGATCGACGATTCCGGACGGCGGGTGCCCGACGGCAAGGCCAACCAGGTCGCGAACAGGATCCTGCAGGAGGATCGCGGCCAGCGGGGCGTGGTGCGCGGCGAGCGCACGTACGGCCCCAAGGGAGAACGCGAACCGGGCGACCCGAAATGAGGAGAGTCGACCTGGCCGACGGCGCCATCGCGGGCGCCGTCGGCAGCACCGCGCTGAACGTGGTCAGCTACCTGGACATGGCCCTGCGGGCGCGGCCGGCGAGCAGCACCCCGGAGGCCACCGTGGACCGGTTGGCCGGGATCGCGCACGTGGACCTGGGGTCCGGGGACCGGGCGGCCAACCGCCGCTCGGGCCTCGGCCCGCTGATCGGCTACGGGCTGGGCATCGCCGCGGGCGTCGCGTTCGCGCTCTACGCCAGTGGCCGGCGGCAGCCGCTGCCGATGGCCACCGGCGTGCTCGGCGCAGGTGTGATGACCATGACCGACGGGTCCATCACCGCGCTGGGCATCAGCGATCCGCGCACGTGGCGCCGTTCCGACTGGATCTCCGACATCATCCCGCACCTGGCGTACGGACTGACGGCCGCCGCCACCTGGAACAGGTTGCGGCGGCCGTCAGGTCGAGGCCGTTAGGCCCGGGTGTCGCTGTCGTCCTCGGCGATCGGCTCACCGGCCGGGCCGTACGGCGACACCTGGCCCTTCGGCACCGGCCGACCCTCGTCCCCACGGGACGAGCCGCGGTTGAGCGGGTGCCCCGTCGGCTTGGGCCCCTTGCTGTCCTGACTGGTGGCGCCCTTGGCGTTACGCCGGAACTCCTCCTGCTGCGGGTTGACCACGGGTGTCTCCCTCCGGGTACGGCAGGCGGCCATCGACCGCCTCCACCACAGGCATACCCGCCCGACCCGGCGGCATTCCGGACCCGCCGCCGACGGAAGGGCTAGCCGCCGGCCGGGCGGGTACCCACCGGACGTGGGCGACGACCGAACCGTGGCGCGGGTCCTGCTGGACCGACACCACGACACGTACGCGGAGCAGGCCGGCATCCGGCTGTCGGACCGACCCGGGCCGCTGTACCAGCTGCTGGTGCTGGCCACCCTGCTGAGCACCCGGATCCGGGCGTGCGTGGCCGTGGACGCCGCCCGCGAGCTGTTCGCCGCCGGCTACCGCACACCGCAGGCGATGGAGGCGGCCAGCTGGCAGCAGCGGGTGGACGCGCTGGGCCGGGGCCACTACCGCCGCTACGACGAGCGGACGGCCACCATGCTCGGCACCGGCGCCCGGCTGTGCCTGGACCGCTGGCACGGGGACCTGCGCAAGCTGCACCGGGAGGCCGAGGGTGATCCGGCGGGGCTGCGCCGGCGTCTCACCGAGTTTCCCGGCATCGGGCCCACCGGCGCGGACATCTACCTGCGCGAGGCGCAGACGGTCTGGTCCGACCTGCGCCCGTACGCCGACCGTCGGGCGCTCGCGGGGGCGAAGCGGCTGGGCCTGCCGGGCTCACCGGACAGGCTGGCCGGGCTGGTCGACGAGCCGGACTTCGGCCGGCTCGCCTCAGCGCTGGTCAGGGTGGCGCTCGGCGAGGAGTCCGCCGGCGAGGTCACCCGCGCCGCGCGCTGAGGCGCTCACTTCACGGTCTTGTCGCCCGGCCGGGTCAGGTGCCACACCAGCAGCGCGGCGAGCAGCGCCAGGACCACCACCCCGCCGGAGATGCCGCCACCCTCGTCGGGGCTGCGGCCGGCGCTGCCGAAGTAGATCACCGCGAGGCCGGCCAGCACGGTGACGAACGTACGCAAACCTCGGTCCTTCACGTCTCGCACCGTATGCGGCGCCCATCCGTTGCGGGGCGAATTCGGCGTAGTTGTCCCCCGTTCGGGTGGCGGGTAGGCGAACTCGGATCAGCGGTCGGTGACGAACCCGCTCAACCGCACCAGGCGGACCGCCCGGTCGGCGACCTCCACCACCTCCAGCGTCAGGCCCGGCACCCGCGCCGTCTCCCCCGGCCTGTCCGGCAGGTGACCCAGCCGCGCCAGCACCAGCCCGGCCACGGTGGTGTACTCCCTCGACAGCGGGAAACTCAGCCGCACCCCCAGGTCGGGCAGGTCGTGCAGCGGGAAGTCCCCGGGCACGAGCAGTGAACCGTCCCGCTCCCGGGTCACCCCCCGCACGTCGCGGTCGGTCTCGTCGTACAACTCGCCGACCACCTCGGCCAGCAGGTCCTCCAGCGTGACAATGCCGTCGATGCCGCCGTGTTCGTCGACCACCAGCGCCAACTGCTGGTGCTCCTGACGCAGCTGTCGCAACGCGTCGGAGACCGGCAGGGTGACCGGCAGCAGCAGTGGCGGGCGGACCCGCTCCCCCACCGTCCCGGCACCGGCCCGCACCAGGTCGCGGATGTGCACCACGCCGATCACCTCGTCCAGGCCACCCGGGCCGGTGACCGGCGCCCGGGATCGGCCGGCAGCCGCGAGGGCGCGTACCCCCTCGTCGGCGGCGAGGCTGGCCGGCAGGGTGGTCACCTCCCGCCGCGCCACGAGGATCTCCCGTAGCGTCCGCCCGGCGATGTCGAACGCGCCGGTCAGGATCTCCCGCTGCTGGGACGACAGGCCGCGCTGGCTGACCAGCATCTCCCGCAGTTCCTCCTCGGTCATCTCCTCCCGGCTGGCGCGCGGGTCGCCGCCGGCCAGCCGGACCACCGCGTCGGTGGTGCGGCTCAACAGCCAGACCGCCGGGCGGGACAGTCGTGCGAGCAGGTCCAGCGGGCCGGCGCTGAGCAGCGCCCAGCGCTCCGCGCGCTGCATGGCCAGCCGCTTCGGGGCCAGTTCGCCGAGCACGAGCGTGACGAAGGTCAGCGCCACCGTCACCAGCACCACCGAGGTGGGGCGGGCCGCCGCGCCGAGGAAGCTCAGCGGGGCGACCAGCGGCTCGGCCAGCGACACCGCGGCCGCCGCCGAGGCGAGGAACCCGGCCAGGGTGATGCCGAGCTGGATGGTGGCCAGGTAGCGGTTCGGGTCATGGGTGAGCTGGACCAGGCGGTTGCCGGCGCTGGTCCGTCGACCCAGTCGCCGCAGCTGCCCCTCGCGCAGCGTCACCAGCGCCATCTCACTGCCGGACAGCGCGGCGTTGACCAGCACCAGCACGGCCACCAGCGCCAACTGCCCGAGCTGAACGCCCATCGCGTACCCCCGTCCGCCGCCGCCTCAGGTCACTCAACCGCAGCGGGGGCGGCTTCGGGTCCGGTTTGCGCCCGCCCGGGCCGTCCTCAGTCGGTCTCCAGGTCGTCCAGCGAGATGGCGTGGGTCATCAGCCACCGTGCCAGCGCCGACATGCCGAACAGCCACAGCGGGGCTGACTCGGTGGGACCGTTGGTCGCGTAGATGGCGAACCGCAGGTCCGGGGCGCGGTACGCCTCGATCCGCCACCGGTGCTGCCGGTCCCGCCAGACCGCCGAAGGGTCCATGGCGTCACCGTAGGTGACCGCCGCAGGTGCGGTGGCCGGTTGGCCGGGTCAGCCCGGCACGACCGTCCCGCCGAGCAGGTGCCGTGTCCCCTCGACCAGCAGGGCGAGGCCGATGCCGCCGAGCACCAGCCAACCGAGACCGCGCCAGCCGGAGCCGCGACCGGCCACCGGTGCCGGCGGCGGTCGCCAGATCTCCCGGTACGACCAGATCAGCACACCCACCCCGAACGGCAGGAGCCCGACCCAGAACCAGAACCACCGGGTGCCGGCCCTCGGTGGCGCACCGGTGACCAACCTGGCCAGCCAGAGCAGGGTCAGCGCGGCGGCCAGCAGGGCTGCGGCGTCGGCGATGCGGTGCGCGAGGGCGCCGTCGGCGTGCCACGGGCCGGCGACCTGGGTGAGCCGAGCGTCCCGACTGCCCGGCTGGTGGTCAGCCGGCGTGCCCGACGCGGCCGGGTCCGGGGCAGGCGGATCGACGTAGGCGTAGCGGGTCTGACCGGTCGGCACGGTCCAGGCGACCACACCGCCGTCCGCCCCGTGGTGCAGATACGGTCGGCTGCCCCAGTACGCGTCGTCGTCGGTCCACCCGTACGCCCGTTGGAAGGTCACCACCCGGCCGCTCGCCAGATCCCGGTCGAGTTGCTCCGCCGTCGCCTCGCGCGGCTCCACCCACCAGGCCAGACCCGCCCACAGCAGCCAGAGCACCGGCAGCCCCCAGCGCAGCGCCGCCGCAACGACGGCACCCCACCGAATGCCCGACGGCCGCGACGGCCCTGGTTCGATCACTCCGCCACGGTCGCACCCGGGCGCAATCCTGTCAGCCCCCGGCTCAGGGCGGCGTGCTCAGCCGACGACGATCCGGGCGTCGTCCGGCAGTCGACGGGTCGCGCCCCGGCGGTCCAGCAGTTCCAGCAGCGGCACCGCCACCCGGCGGGTGGTGTCCAGCGCCTGACGGGCCGCGGAGAGGGTGAACGGTTGGGGCAGCCCGGCCAGCACCCGCACCGCGTCGTCGAGCGCGTCGGGCAGCAGCACCACGGTGTCGGCCAGCCGCAGCAACGCCCCGGCGCGCACGGCGGCCCCGATCTCACGGGGGCCCAGGCCGAGGTCGACGAGGCGGTCCGCTTCGGGGGCCCGGAACGGACGGTCGCCGTACTCGTCCCGGACCCGCTGCACGGCCCGGGCCACCGGCTCGGGCAGGGCGTTGGCACTCGCCGTGCCGACCCGGCCGGCGCGGATCCGCAGCGGCGGCCGGACCAGCGCCTCGACCAGCACCCGGTCGGGCAGCGCGAGACGCTGACGCAACGCGTCCACCGGCATGCCGGGCTCCAGCGGGTGCTCGCGGGAGTGGCGCGCGACCTCCTCGATCAACTGTTCGCCGAGTCGCCGCCAGTGCCCGGGGTCGGCCAGCCAGTCACCGGCCACCGGGGCCGCCTGCACCGGCACACCCATCCGGAGCAGCGCGCCGGCCCGGATCAGACGGCGGCGGCGCAGCTCCCCGGCCACGTCGGGCCGACCGTCCAAGCCGGCCAGGACCTGCGCGCGGGCGGCGGCCGCGCCCCGGCGGGCCAGCGGCGGCGGCGCCACGTCCAGCACCCGCACCCCACCGGCCACGTGGCGCCGGCCCGGGTCGCGCAGCAGCGCCCGGTCGCCGACCAGCAGCGGCAGCGGCCGGGCCAACCGGAGCCGGACGGTGTCCGGGCCGAGCGGGCGGACCCGCGCCGGCACCGCCGCCGACCCGATGTGCAGGGTGAGGGTGGCCGGCAGGTCAGCCGCCGGGTCGCCGGTGAGCCGGACGTCGACGAGGTCACTGTGGTGGAACCGGCCCGGGGTGAGCAGCGCGTCGCCGCGGCCGAGCCGGTCGCGGGGTGTGCCGCGCAGGTTGACCGCCACCCGGGCGACCGCCTCCGCCTCCGGCCGGGCCTGGCCGAGGGAGTGCAGGCCGCGGACGCGGACCGGTTCGTCGGCTCCGGCCAGCTCCAACTCGTCGCCGACCCGCAGACGGCCGGCGCCGAGCGTGCCGGTGACCACCGTGCCGCTGCCCCGCACGGTGAAGCTGCGGTCCACCCAGAGCCGGACCGGATCGCCCAGGGTGGGGGCGGGCAGTCGGGCGGCGAGCCGGTCCAGGGCGGCCCGCAGCTCCGGCAGGCCGGCGCCGGTCAGTCCGCTGACCGCCACCGTCTCCACCGCGCCGAGGCTGGTCGCCGCGATCTCCGCCCGCGCCCGCGCCGTGGCCGGCCCGGGATCGGCCAGGTCCGCGCGCGTCACCGCGAGCAGGCCGTACGCGACGCCGAGCGCGTCCAGCGCGGCCAGGTGCTCGGCGGACTGCGGCATCCACCCCTCGTCCGCGGCGACCACGATCAGCGCCGCCGGCACCGGTCCGACCCCGGCCAGCATGTTCGGTACGAAACGCTCGTGCCCGGGTACGTCGACGAAGGCGAGCGTGCCGCCCGACGGCAGCGTCGCCCAGGCGAAGCCCAGGTCGATCGTCATCCCCCGGCGGCGTTCCTCGGCCCACCGGTCGGGCTCCATCCCCGTCAACGCCCGGACCAGGGTCGACTTACCGTGGTCGACGTGCCCGGCGGTCGCGACGACGAACACGGTCAGTCGTCCCCGGGTACGCGCAGCACGGCCGCCCGGACCGCGTCGTCGGCGTCGGCGGGCACGCAGCGCAGGTCGAGCAGCAGCCGGCCCCGCACGACCCGACCGAGCACCGGCTGGTCCCCGGTGCGCAGGGGCTGGGCGTACCGCTCGGGCAGGCTCAGCGCCCAGGAATCCAGTTCCACGCCGGGGGCGCCGCCGCCACCGACGACGGCGATCGCCGGCACCACCTCCGCCTTGCGACCGTCCGCGCCGAGCAGGTCGCGCAGCCGCTCCACCCGCTGTCGCAGGACGCCCGGGTCGGCGTGCAGAGCCGTCCGGGTCGGTGTGTCCGGGCGGTGCAGGGTGGCGGCCAGCGCGGCCAGGGTGAGTTTGTCCACGCGCAGCGCCCGGGCCAGCGGATGGCGGCGCAGCAGGTCGACCAGCTCGGCGTCGCCGAGCAGCAGCCCGACCTGCGGGCCGCCGAGCAGTTTGTCGCCGCTGGCGGTGACCAGCGCGGCGCCGGCACGCAGGGTGCTGGCCGTGTCCGGTTCGTCGGGCAGCAGCGGATCCCCGGTGAGCAGCCCCGAGCCGATGTCGGCGACCACCGGCACGCCGAGGGTCGCCAACTGCCGCACCGGAGTGGCCGAGGTGAAGCCGGTGACCTGGAAGTTCGACGGGTGGACCTTGAGCACGAAACCGGTGTGCGGGCCGACCGCGGCGGCGTAGTCGGCGAGCGTGGTGCGGTTGGTGGTGCCCACCTCCCGCAGCCGGGCGCCGGTGCTCTCCAGCAGGTCGGGCAGGCGGAAGCCGTCGCCGATCTCGACCAGCTCGCCCCGGCTGACAACGATCTCCCGGCCGGCGGCCAGGGCGGTGGCGGCCAGCACCAGCGCGGCGGCGCCGTTGTTGACCACGTGCACGGCGCCCGCGTCGGGCACGGCGGCGGCCAGCGCGTCGAGCGCGTCGCGGCCCCGTCGGGCACGCCGCCCGGTGGTCAGGTCCAGCTCCACATCGGTGTGCCCGGCGGCGGCCACGACGGCGGCGACCGCGGTGGGTGACAGCGGCGCCCGGCCCAGGTTGGTGTGCAGCACGACACCGGTGGCGTTGAGCACCGCGCGTGGGCCGGGCGCGGGCAGCGCGGCGACGGCGGCGTCACGGACCTCGTCGGGGCTGATCTCGCCGCGCCGGGCCCGCTCCTGGGCGCCGGCGACGACCGCCTTGACGCGGTCGCGGCCGAGTGTCGCGATGGCCGCGGCGAGCCGTGGGTCGGCGAGGAGGGTGTCGGTGCGGGGCACCCGGCGTCGCGGGTCCACCGGCCCCTCGCCCATCACGTCATCTCCTGCCGCGCGTTGGCGGAGACGGACGGGAATCGAACCCGCCTGGCCCGGGTCCCGGACCACTCCGGTTTTGAAGACCGGGAGGGGCACCAGCCGCCTGAACGCCTCCACCGGACATTCGATCACAACGCGGGCGGGGCCGCCCGGTCAGGTGACAGATCCGCCCGTCGGGCGTCGACCCGCTCGCGTTGCGGGACCACCGTGTACCGGGGGTCGCGGGCGGAGGCGACGCCGCCGTAGAAGATCCCGAACCGGGTCGCGACCGACGCGACCAGCAACGCGACGCCGGAGACCCCGCCGATCACCCGACTGCGCCGGCCGAGCAGCGCGCCGGCCACCCCGACCGAGGTCAACAGTCGACCGGCGCGCAGCAGCCGACCGGGCCGGCCCAGCCGGTAGGGCTCGCTGAGCAGGCCGAGGCGGGTCTCCACGCGGTGCGCGCCGAACAGCTCCAGGGCCGCCCCGGCCACCGCCATCCGGCGGGCCGGCCCGGCCTGCGCCGGCGGCGCGGCGAGCAGACCCACACCGGCGCCGCTGGCCAGCGCGCTGCCCGCGAAGATCACCGGCAGTTCGGGGTACGCCTCGTGCCAGGACGGCACCGCCGTGTCGGCGAGCAGCACCCCGGTGTACGTGGCCAGCGCGGGCGCGGTGCCGGCGGCGAGCAACCCGGCGGCGTGACCGACGGGCGGCAGCGCTCGGCGGGCCATCCCGAGCAGCCCGTGCCGGGGCAGCCAGTCGGCGGCCTCGGCGATCGCGGCGACCCCGGCGGCCGGCCCGAAGGCGGTGAGGATCCAGGTGCCCATCGACATCGGCGAGGTCGGCTTCGCCACCCGCAGCATGTGGTGGAAGCGCGCCGGCCGGCCGAGGTCCTTGACCAGGAAGACGGCGCTGGCGCTGACGGCGGCCAGCGCGGTGACCCGACCGGCCCGGCGCAGTGCCGGGCGGCCGGTGAGCTGCCCGCCCGCGGCGAGCAGCGACGAGCCCGCGGCCAGCCCGCCGGTGAACAGGTACGCGGCGATGTCCCACTTCCAGACGGGCGCCTTCAGGACGGGTCGGCCGTAGTACGACGTGAACTCGGCCTCCGGCACCCGCAGCTCCTCCCCGCTACGGCGGCCACCACGCCGACGGCCGGACCGCCGCCCGGTCGAGTCGGCGCGCGAGGACCGGGAGTCGAGCTCGACCTGGGCGGCGGTGCCGTTCGGACCGCCGTTCGTGGTCGCCACGGTTTCACCGTTCCCGGTGGCCGCGGGGTTGCCCGCGGCGAGACGGTCGGGGCCTTCGGCGGCGAGACGGTCGCGGAAGCGGCGGAACAGCTCGCCCACCTCGGGGCGGTGTGGACTCACGAGGAACCTCCGACGAACGCGGCGACGGTCGCCGCCGCCATGGCGAGCGCGGCGAGGCCGGCGCGTTTCCACATCTTCGGCAGGTCGCGGGTGGTCACGATCGGGTCCGGTGGCAGGCCGTAGACCTCGGGCTCGTCGAGGAGCAGGAAGAACGCCCCGTCACCACCGACGCCGTCGTTCGGGTCGTGACCATAGAGCCGCGCCTCGGGCACTCCCCGCTCGTGCAACGTCGTCACCCGCGCGGCCGCCCGCTCCCGCAACTCCTCCAACGGCCCGTACTGGATCGACTCGGTCGGGCAGGCCTGCGCGCACGCCGGGGTCATCCCCGCGCCGAGCCGGTCGTAGCAGAGTGTGCACTTCCACGCCCGGCCGTCGTCCTTGCGTTGGTCGATGACGCCGTAGGGGCAGGCCGAGATGCAGTAGCCGCACCCGTTGCAGATGTCCTCCTGCACCACCACCGTGCCGAACTCGGTCCGGAACAACGAACCCGTCGGGCACACGTCCAGGCACGCCGCGTGCGTGCAGTGCTTGCACACGTCCGACATCATCAGCCACCGGAAATCCGTGCGCTGCTCCACGCCCGTGCCCCGCCCCGGCGGCTGCGCCCCCGGCATCCCCAGGAACTGCGGACCCGAGCCGGTGTCGCCCGGTCCCTGTCCAGGATGGAGCGGTTCAGGACCGGGGGCGATCGGGTCGCCGAGCACGTCGGCCGGCCCGCCGGCCATCCGGGCGGCGGCCGGCGGTGCACCCGTCGGCAATCCCGGGTCCGTGCCGGTCCGGTTGCCGGTGCCGGCCGCGACGGCGGCCGACGTCGCACTGACCGGAGCGCCGGTCGGCATCCCGGCGAACGGCGGGCTGCGGTGGCCCGCCGGAAGGGGCTGCTCGATGAACGCGACGTGCCGCCACGAGTTCGCGGTCAGCGCGCCCGTGTTGTCGTACGACATCCCGAGCAGGTCCAGGCCCGAGCCGGGCACCCCGTTCCACTCCTTGCAGGCCACCTCGCACGCCTTGCAGCCGATGCAGACGCTGGTGTCGGTGAAGAACCCCATCCGCGGCGGCGCGGACGACCAACCGGCGTCCGGTGCCGGGTCCAGCGGGCCGTACAGGCTGTTCGGGTCAGGAATCACCGCTTCCCTCCCCATCACTCTCGGTGGTGACCGCCGGGGCGTTCCGACCCGGGATGATGCCGGCGCGCCGCTGGTACTCGGCCACCAGGTCGAGCAGCGCCGCCCCGGTGGGCCGACGGCCGGGCCGTACGTCGCAGGTACCGATTTTGCTCTCCTGGATCAGGACGTTCGGGTCGAGGCTGATCCCGAACAGGTCGTTGGCCGAGTCACCGGTGACCAGGCCCTCGAACCCGAAGTGGTAGGGCAGCCAGAGCTGGTGGATGATCCGGCCGTCCACCCGCAGCGGGGTGAGGCGGTCGGTCACCAGCACCTTCGCCTCGATGACGGCGCGGCCACTGACCAGATGAGCCCAGCCGAGATGCGCCAGACCAGCCTCGGCAGCCAGTTCCGGGGAGACCTCGACGAACATCTCCGGTTGCAGCTCGGCCAGCGGGCGCACGGTCCGGCTCATCCCGCCGGCGGTGTGGTGCTCGGTGAGCCGGCTGACCGTGAAGACGTACGGGAACACCTGGCTGTGTTCCTCCGGCGGGCTCGGGTTCACCGAGTTCACCGGATGCGCGTACATCTTGCGGGTCGGGTTGGCCTGCTGCCGGTAGAGCGGGTTGCGCACCGGCGACTCGACCGGCTCGTAGTGGGTGGGCATCGGCCCGTCCAGGACTCCGCTGGGCGCGTACAGCCAACCCTTGCCATCGCCCTGCATGATGAACGGGTCGTCGCCGGCGATGCCCTCCGTTCCGGACGCCCCGGGCGGCGGCCGGTACGACGGCGGTTTGGTCTTCTCGAAGTCCGGCACGTCGTACCCGGTCCACTCGGCCTTCTTTGGGTCCCACCAGACGTACTTCTTACGCTCACTCCACGGCCTGCCCTCCGGGTCGGCGGAGGCGCGGTTGTAGAGGATCCGCCGGTTCGCCGGCCACGCCCAACCCCACTCCGCCGCCACCCAGTCCTGCTCGTGGCGGGACTTGCGCCGGGCGGCCTGGTTCACGCCGTCGGCGTACACGCCGGTGTAGATCCAGCAGCCGATCGCGGTGGAGCCGTCCGCGCGGGCCTCGCCGAAGCTCGACAGCGGTCGGCCGGTCGCCACGTCGTACCCGTTGATCTCGCGCAGCACCGCCTCGGCGCTCGGCTCCGCGTGCGGGCCGTGCGTCGGGTAGTCCCAGGTGAGGTCGAGCAGCGCCCGATCGCGTGGCAACGGCGAGTCGGCCAGCTTCTCGCGCAGCCTGCGCCCGAGGTGGTAGAAGAACCACAGCTCGGAGCGGGCGTCACCCGGCGGCTCGACGGCCTTCTCCCGCCACTGCAACAACCGCTGGGTCTGGGTGAAACTGCCCTCCTTCTCCACGTGCGAGGCAGCCGGAAGGAAGAACACCTCCGTCCGGCACTCCTCGGGAACGATCTCCCCGGTGGCCACCTCGGGGCCGTTCTGCCAGAACGTGGCGCTCTCGATCATGAACAGGTCCCGGACCACCAGCCAGTCGAGGTTGGCCATGCCGAGCCGTTGCGCCCGGCCGTGCGCCGAGCCGACCGCCGGGTTCTGCCCGAGCAGGAAGTACCCCTTGACCTTCCCGTCGATCATGTTCAACACCTGCTGGTACGTGCCATGATCGCCGGTCATCCGCGGCAGGTAGCCGTAGCAGTAGTCGTTCTCGGCCGTCGCCGCGTCACCCCAGTACGCCTTCAACAGGCTGGCGGCGAACGATCGGGCATTGCCCCAGAAGCCCTTCTGCCCCGGGTGCCGGATGCTGTCGACCCACTCGTCGAAAGTCGGGTGGTCGGCGTGGTGCGGCATCGGCAGGTAGCCGGGCAGCAGGTTGAACAGCGTCGGGATGTCGGTGGAACCCTGGATGCTCGCGTGGCCGCGCAGCGCCATCACGCCGCCGCCGGGGCGGCCCATGTTGCCGAGCAGCAGTTGGATGATGGCGCCGGTGCGGATGTACTGCACCCCCACGCTGTGCTGCGTCCAGCCGACCGAGTAGATCAGCATGCCGGTGCGGTCCCGACCGGAGTTCGCCGTCCACGCCTCACAGAGTTCGAGGAACTTCTCTTGCGGGATACCGCAGACCCGCTCCACCATCTCCGGGGTGTAGCGCGCGAAGTGCCGCTTGAGGATCTGGTAGACGCAGCGGGGGTGCTGCAACGTCTCATCCCGCCTGGTCTGACCGCCCACCTCCGCGCCGTGCGACTCGTGCCGCAGGCCGGCGGCGGAATCCCGCTCCTTGGCGGTGTGTCCACTGCCGGAGGAGCTCTCGTGCCCCTCGTACTGCCAGCTGTCCTGCACGTAGCTGCCGGTCTCCGGGTCGAAGCCCGAGAAGAAGCCGTCACCGTCCTCGGTGTCGCTGAACTGCTCGCTGACGATCGTCGCCGCGTTGGTGTACGAGAGCACGTACTCCCGGAAGTCGAGCTCGTTGTCCAGGATGTACCGCACCACCCCACCCAGCAGGGCGATGTCACTGCCCGCACGGATCGGCAGGTACGAGTCGGCCACCGCGCTGGTTCGCGTGAACCTCGGGTCGACGTGGAAGACCTTGGCGCCGCGCCGCTTGGCCTCCATCACCCACTGGAAACCCACCGGGTGCGCCTCGGCCATGTTCGAGCCCTGAATGACGATGACGTCAGCGTTGGCGATGTCCTGCTGGAAGTCCGTCGCACCGCCACGACCGAAGCTGGCCCCCAGACCGGGGACGGTGGCGGAGTGTCAAATACGGGCCTGGTTCTCGATCTGGAGTGCCCCCATCGCGGTGAACAACTTCTTGATGAGGTAGTTCTCCTCGTTGTCCAGCGTCGCCCCACCCAGACTGGAGATACCCAGCGTCCGGTTCAGCGGCCGGCCCTGCGCGTCGACGTCCTCCCAGGTCTGCTCGCGGGCGGCGAGAATCCGGTCGGCGATCATGTCGACCGCGGTGTCGAGCTCCAGATCCTCCCACTGCGTCGAGTACGGCCGGCGGTAGCGCACCGTCGTCTGCCGCAGCGGACTGGTCACCAGGCTCTTGCTGGCCGCGCCCTTCGGGCAGAGCCGACCCCGCGAGATCGGGCTGTCCGGGTCGCCCTCGATCTGGGTGACCTGACCGTCCTTGACGAACACCCGCTGACCGCAACCCACAGCGCAGTACGGGCAGACCGAGCGGGCCACACTGTCGGCATCCTCGGTACGGGCGGTCAACTCCGCCGAGCGGGCGGACTGCGCGGCCGCGCCCCGGCCCAGCGGATCGGTGCCGGTCAGCTGCCGGTAGACCGGCCAACCCTCGATGAAGGTCCGCAGACCCATCCCCCGACACCCCCTCCCACGCGAGCGACCCTCTGAACATAGGTCAACCGAGTCAGGTTCGCGAACCGAGGGATCACCGTCCGGCACAGACAGCGCCGCCCCCGGCCTTGTGGGCCGGGGGCGGCGCTGGTGTCG
>NZ_JBQXEO010000039.1:0-40337 GCF_052601155.1 Micromonospora yongxingensis | reverse complement strand
GCACAGAGCAACCTGACCGCTGGCCGGCACCCGACAGGGGTGCCGGCCAGCGGCGTCCGCATCACCACCGTGAATCTCCGGAGGCAACGGAGGGGAGTGGCGTGATCGGCGCGGAGTGATCCGATCCGGGGGTGGGTACGTACCTCCCGGCGGGGACCGGCGGAGGGACGAAGGCATGGCGGCAGTGGGGCACGGCACGGATCGCCGACCGGAGCCGGAGCCGCCGACGGCTGGCGAGGCGACGCCCCACCGCTGGTCGAGCGGGGCTCGGATCCTGCTGGCCGCCGCAGTCGTCGTGCTGATCCTCGGTGCCGCCGCGGTGGCCGTGATCGTCGCCGACCCGCATCGCCTCGGCATGGCCTCCTCCGGCGCCCCCGACGGCACCGGACCAGACGGCGTTGGTCCCGATGGTGTCCGACCGGACGGCACTGGACCCGATGGCGCCGGGCCCGACGACGCCCAACCTGACAGCCGCCAACCCGACGACGGCCGGCCTGGCGCCGACCGGTCCGATGGTGCCGGAAGGTCGGCCGGTGCGGCCGAACCCACCGGGCGCGGAGGCGTCGCGCCGGGCGGTGACGGCGCTGCGGCGGCCGGGCAGACGATGACCGCGCCGCTCGCGGGCCGGCGGCAGGCCACCTTCGTGCTCGTCGACGGGCTGTCCTCGTTCGATCTGCGGGTGGCGGATCTGGGTGACGACCTCTACCGGATCAGCAGCCCGGCGGGCTCGGGTGTGGCGCCGCGACCGGCGGTGCTGGGCGAGCGCGTCCAGCTCGGCGTGGTGGCGACCGGTGCGTCCGGGGAGCGGGCCGTGCGGGTGCACCTCAACGAACGGGTCGACTGGCGCCTCCAGTTGTCCGGCGGGGTGAGCAGCCAGGTGCTCGACCTGACCCGCGCTCGGCTGCTGGGCGTGGAGCTTGGCGGTGGGTCGTCCCGTACCGAACTCCTCCTGCCAACCCCGAACGGCACCACGACGGTGCGCCTGACCGCCGGAACGAGCCAACTCGACGTCCGGGTGCCCGGCGAGCCGCCGGTACGGGTGCGCGTGGGAACTGGCGCGGGCTCGGTCGTGGTGCGTGACGAGCGGTGGGCCGGCGTCGCCGCCGGGGCGCTGCTGAGTACGCCGGGATGGGACCGGTCGGCGGACAGGCTCTACCTCGACCTGGTGGCGGGAGCCAGCAGCGTGACGGTGGCCTCCAGCACCCGGTGACGCCCGGGAGGGCGTTAGCCGCAGGTGGGAAGGGTCGCAGGCGCGGGTGGGCGCGAGCGTACAGTCGGGCGGTGGAGCGTACTGAATCAATGCCGGCGGAGACCCGACCGCCCGGTGTGGCCGCCGTCGATCCCGGCAGTGTGCTGCTGCCCGGCCACGACGTGCCGCTGGGCCGGTACACGACCGTGCGGCGGCTGCTGCCGCAGCGCCCGCGCCGGATGGTCGGCGCCTGGTGCTTCGTGGACCATTTCGGGCCGGACGACGTGGCGGAGCGGCCCGGCATGGAGGTGCCGCCGCACCCGCACACCGGGCTGCAGACGGTGACGTGGCTGTTGGACGGCGAGATCCTGCACCGGGACAGCCTCGGCAACGTCCAGCCGATCCGGCCCGGTCAGCTGAACGTGATGACCTCCGGGCACGGGATCTCCCACTCGGAGCGGTCGCCGGACAGGCATCCGCCGGTGATGCACGGCGTGCAGCTCTGGGTGGCGTTGCCGGACCCGGCGCGGGCCGGCGCGGCGGACTTCGCCCACCACGCCGACCTGCCGCGGTGGCGTGACGGCGAGCTGGACGTGACGCTGCTCGTCGGCGAGTTCGCGGGGGAGCGGTCGCCGGCGGTGGTGCACACGCCGCTGGTCGGTGTGCAGTTGGAGTTGCGTGGGTCGGCGCCGACCACGCTGCCGCTGCGGCCCGACTTCGAGTACGCGCTGCTGGCGATGAACGGCTCTGCCGAGGCCGGCGGGGTCGGGTTCGAGCCGGGGGCGCTGCTCTACCTGGGCTCGGGTCGTCGCGAGCTGACCGTGCGGGGCGGTGCCGGGGCTCGGTTGCTGCTGCTGGGCGGGACGCCGTTCGAGGAGCCGCTGGTGATGTGGTGGAACTTCGTCGGTCGCTCCCACGAGGAGGTCGCGGCGGCGCGGGAGGACTGGATGGCCGGGCGCCGCTTCGGTGTGGTCGCCGACGATCCGGCTCCGCCGTTGCCGGCGCCCGCCCTGCCCACCACCCGGCTCAAGGCCCGCGACCGCACGGGCGGCCTGCACGGCTGACGCTACGTGCCATGCCGACGGCGTGTGACTGACGGTGGCGCGGGTAGTCGCCGGCATGCCGACCAGTCTGATCACTCCGATGGAGGACCGGAAGCGCCTGGCCCGCCGGCTTGCCGGCAGTGGACGGGGCTTCGCCGAGCAGTACGGCTTCCGGGTCATCAACAACCCGGCGAGCCTGTTCCAGGTGCTCTACCTGTCGGTGCTGCTGGCCCGACGAGGTGACTTCCGCCGGGCGTTGGACGGCGCGGGGGCGTTGCGGGACGCGGGCTGGGACAGCGCGGCCCGGCTGGCCCGTTCCCTGCATCAGGACCGGGTGCGGGTGCTGCGTGACAGCGGCCAGCGCGGCGACGTGGACGCGTTGGCGGACGCGCTGGGCGATCTGGCCCGCACGGTCGTCGAGCGGTACCGGGGTGACCTGCGGCGGTTGCGCGCGCTGGCGCATCACGACCCGGCCCGGGAGCGGGCGCTGCTCGCCGAGCTGCCGGGGGTCGACGATCAGGTGGTCGACCTGTTCCTGCGCGAGGCGCAGGCGTTGTGGCGGGAGGTGGCGCCGGTGGCCGACCGGAGGGCGTTGGCCGCGGCCCGCCGGCTCGGTCTGGGACGGTCGGCCGACGACCTGGCCGGGTTGGCCGGCAGCGGGGAGTCGGAGCGGCTGGCCTGGCTGGTGGGGGCGCTCGCGCGGGTCGACCTGGAGAAGCGGTACGCGGAGCTGACCGGCCGACCATGACGTGCCCTGGCCCACAGTTGGCCAAAATCTAACCGTACGGGGGATGTTCTGTCGTATGGTTGTACCCGGCAGTGACAGCCGCTCGGTTCGGGCGGCCTCCACCGCCTGGTGATCGCGCCCGGTTCGGACGTGACTCACCGCCTGGGCAGGTTTGCGTGGCGCCCCCGGTCGCGGTTCGTGACCCCGGGGCGCCCGCCTGTCCCGGCGACCAGCCCGCCGCCCGTGCCGCGGGGTCAGGTCGGGCGCTCAGCGGGCCAGACCGGCCAGCAGGTTCACCGTCACGGCGATGATGAACGCGCCGAAGAGGTACGAGATCATCGAATGCCGCAGGACGGTGCTGCGCATCTCGTTGCTGGTCAGGTTGGTGTCCGAGACCTGGAAGGTCGTCCCGATCGTGAACGCCACGTACGCGAAGTCGGTGTAGCGGGGCGGCTCCGGCTGGTTGAAGTTGATCCCGCCGTCCGGGCCCGTGTAGTAGATGCGGGCGTATCGGGCGGCGAACACGGTGTGCACCACCAGCCAGGACAGCAGCACACTGAACACGCCCAACGCGCCGTCCAGCTCCCGGGCCATTCCGGGCGGCGCGGCGCGCGCGGTGGCCAGCACCAGCCCCACCGCCAGCAGGCTGGCCAGGCAGGCGATCAGCAGCACCACGTCACGGATGGCCCGGTTGGAGTCCTCGTACGAGGCGACCCGGGAGGTCCGCGTGGCGTCCAACGGCCAGAGTTTGCGCCACACCAGCCCCAGCCAGCTCAGGGCGGCCGCGTCCCAACCGACCAGCGGGGCGAGCTGAGGCGACAGCGTCGCGGCGAACACACTGCCGGCGACGACGCCGACCACTCCCACCAGAGCGAGCTGGAACGCGGCGGGAGTGTGCCCGTACGGCGGGCGCGACAGAGGGCCGGTTCTGGTCATCCGCGCCGCCCGACCGTGGGAGCCGAGGCCGCCACCGCCGGGTCAGATGCCGCGGAGGTGCTGCGAGACCCGGTTGTGCTTGGTGTCCCGGGCCTGCGCCGCCCGCTGCGACGGGCCGACCTCGGGGGCCGCCTCGATGCCGGCGGAGCGGGCCACCTCGGTGCCGTTGGCGTAGTCCACCGGCGGAAGTGCGCGCAACGCCTTCAGGACGTCCGGCGGTGCGCCTTCCCGCTCGGCCTCACGGACCACGTCGTCCTTCTCGGCCGGGTAGTCCAGGCTCGACAGGTACTGCAGGACCTCGGTGTAGCTCGCCATGGCAGGAGCTCCCTCGGGGCATCGATGTGGTCACGACCGGCGGCGGTTACCCGCCCGCCGCCGGGTCACGCCCGGACCGGGGGTGGAATCGCTGCCGTTTCCACCCCGCCGCCGCGGGTACCCGCAGGCGCCGACGCG
This sequence comes from Micromonospora yongxingensis, assembly GCF_052601155.1. NCBI lineage: Bacteria > Bacillati > Actinomycetota > Actinomycetes > Micromonosporales > Micromonosporaceae > Micromonospora > Micromonospora yongxingensis. The sequence continues at coordinate 35,989 of NZ_JBQXEO010000039.1, read as the reverse complement.
AGCCCGGCCGGAGGGGAGTACGGATGAACTACGACACCTTCATCGACCAGGTTTCCCAGCGGACCAGGGCGCCGTCCGAGCAGGCCGTCGAGCTGACCCGGGCCGTGCTGGAGACACTCGCCGAGCGGCTGACCGGTGGCGAGGTGCTGGACCTGGCCGTCCAACTACCCCAGCCGTTGCAGTTGGTGCTGAAACCGAGCCCGAGCGTCGAGCAGGCGGAACGGATCGGGGCGGCCGAGTTCGTCGCCCGGGTCGCGTTGCGCGCCCGTGTGGACGAGCCAGCGGCACGCGAGGCCGTCCGGGCGGTCTTCACGACCCTGCGCGAGGCGATCACCGGCGGGGAGTTCGACGACGTGGCCACCCAGCTGCCCCGCGACTACCGGGCGCTGGTCGAGCAGTCGATGGCGCCGGGCGCGACGCTGCGCCGCGGCTGACGGCGGCACCCTCGTCCGGGAGTGCACAGCGGTTGGTCAGGGCAACCATCGATGTCCGGTTTGGCGTGGCGATTGAGCCTGGCCTAACCTTGTCGTGCGAGGGGAGTACTTCCCACGAACCATTCCGGTCAGTACGGCGCGCCCGGCGCGCCTCGGGTGGTTGTCCACCTTTGGTGGGTGAAGGAGACCTCGAACATGACACGGTGTTCGAGGAGGCCCCATGACCGAGGTGTCGTACCTGTCTGCCGCCGGTGAGCTGTCGACGGTGGGCACCCCCACGTTGTGGGTGGTGACCATCGCCGGCGTGTTGCTGCTGCTGGTGCTCGACTTCCTGGTGACCCGCCGCCCGCACGAGGTGTCCATGCGGGAGGCGATCGGCTGGTCGGCGTTCTACATCGCCCTGCCGCTGGCGTTCGGCGGCTGGCTCTGGGCCCGCTACGGCTCCGAGTTGGGCGTGCAGTACCTCACCGGCTACCTGGTGGAGAAGTCGCTCTCCGTCGACAACCTCTTCGTCTTCATGCTGCTGCTGGCCGCGTTCGCGGTGCCGGCGGTGCTCGCCCAGCGGGTGCTGCTCTACGGCATCGCCGGCGCGCTGGTCCTGCGGGCGGTCTTCATCGCCCTCGGTGCGGCCGCGTTGCAGACCCTGGACTTCGCCTTCCTGCTCTTCGCGATCATCCTCATCGCCACCGCGGTGAAGCTCCTCCGCGATGCCCTCTCCGGGCACCAGCAGGAGGTCGACATCAGCAAGATGCGCTCGGTGAAGGTGCTGCGCAGATTCATGCCGGTGGTCGACGAGTACCACGGCACCCGGATGACCGTCCGGCAGGGCGCCAAGCGGGCGCTGACCCCGTTCGCCCTGGTGGTCGTCGCGGTGCTGGCCACCGACGTGGTCTTCGCGGTCGACTCGGTGCCGGCGGTCTACGGCATCACCGAGGACCCGTACCTGGTCTTCGCCACCAACGCGTTCGCCCTGCTCGGCCTGCGTGCGCTCTACTTCGTCCTGCACGCGGCGCTGAGCCGGCTGGTGCACCTCAGCTACGGCCTGGCGATCATCCTGGCGTTCATCGGCCTCAAGCTGGGCCTGCACTGGGCGCACGGGATCTGGGAGAGCGTTCCGCAGATTCCCACCCTGGCCTCGCTCGGGGTGATCATCGGTGTGCTGGTGGTGGTCACGCTGACCAGCCTGCGCGCCACTCGTGGCGGTCAGCCCGAGGAGCGCGAGGTGGTCGCGGAGCGGCGCTGACCGCGCCGCGCCGGGGCGACGAGGGGGTACGCGGGAAACCACCCGCCCCCGCTCGCGCGGTGGTACGACTGTGCAATGGGAATCGTGTCACCGGGCTTTCAGGGTCGGCCCCGAACGCAGGAGCCGGCCCTGCCGCCCGGGCAGTACCTGACCGAGGATTTCCCGGTGCTCTCCGCCGGCCCGACGCCCCGGGTTTCGCTGGACACCTGGGAGTTCGTCATCGCGGCGGAGAACGGCGCCGAGCACCGGTGGTCGTGGCAGGAGCTGATGGCGCTGCCGCAGGAGACGCCGATGGTCGACATCCACTGCGTCACCCACTGGTCCAAGCTCGGCACCAACTGGAAGGGCGTCTCGTTGGACGTCCTGCTCGACGGTGTGGACACCGGGGCGCACTTCGCGCTCGCGCACTCCTACGGCGGGTACACCACCAACCTGCCCCTGGACGACCTGCGCGGTGGCCGGGCCTGGGTGGCGCACACCTTCGACGGCGCGCCGCTGGCGCCCGAACACGGCGGGCCGGCGCGGCTGCTGGTGCCGCACCTGTACTTCTGGAAGTCCGCCAAGTGGGTGCGCGGCATCCGGCTCAAGACGATGGACGAGCCGGGGTTCTGGGAGACCGCCGGCTATCACGACTACGGCGACCCGTGGCGCGAACAGCGGTACCAGGGTGACTGAGCGCGCGGTGGCGACCGGCACCCCGGCGCGCGCCCCGATCCGCTGGCAGGTGGGCCGGCTCGTGGAGCGCCGGGTCGAGACGCCGAGCGCCCAGACCCTGGTGCTGGAGGTCCCCGACTGGCCGGGCCACCTGCCCGGGCAGCACGTCGACGTGCGGCTGACCGCACCGGACGGCTATCAGGCGGCACGGTCGTACTCGATCGCCGGGCCGGTGGTGGACGGCCCCGGCGGCCCGCGTATCGAGGTGACCGTGCAGCGGGTGCACAACGGCGAGGTGTCGCCGTACCTCATCGACGTCTTCGGCCACGGCGACCCGGTGGAGGTGCGCGGGCCGCTCGGTGGCTGGTTCATCTGGCGACCGGAGGAGACCGCGCCGGTGCAGTTGCTCGCCGGCGGTTCCGGCATCGTGCCGCTGATGGCGATGATCCGGGCACGGCGGGCGACCGGCAGCAAGGTGCCGTTCCGGCTGCTCTACTCGGTGCGGACACCGAACGACGTGATCTACGCCGACGAGCTGCGCCGCCGGACCCGCGACGACTTCGGGCTCGACGTGGCGTACGTGTACACCCGCGAGGCGCCCGACGGGTGGCGCGGTGAGCCGCACCGGATGGGGCTGGCCGACGTGAACACCCACGGTTGGCCGCCGGACCTGGAACCCCTCACCTACGTCTGTGGCCCGACGGGGTTCGTGGAGGCCGTGGCCGACCTGCTGGTGGGGCTGGGCCACCCGTCGCGACGGGTCAAGACCGAACGCTTCGGCCCCACCGGCTGACCGCCCCGCTCGCCCGTAACGTCGAGGAGACCCGATGACCGAGATGTCCTACCTGGACGGCAACATGCTCGACGGCCCGCTGCGCGAGCTGTTCGCCGTCGATCTGAGCACCGCGACGGGGCGCTGCGAGAACTGCGGGATGACCGGCTCGATGGCCAGCCTGCGCGTCTTCTCGCACGCCCCGGGCCTGATCGCGCGCTGCCCGTCCTGCGAGGAGGTGATGCTGCGCCTGGTCCGGGGCCCCGACCGGGCCTGGCTGGACATGCGCGGCACCACCTTCCTCCAGGTCCCGATGCCGATGGAGCAGCCGTACCCCAGCCCGCTCTGACGCGGGCCTCCTCAGACCCGGAGGAGGTCGTAGGCTCTCGCGAGATCATCCGACCAGGCCGAGGTGGGGTCCCGCTCGAACGCGCGGTAGAGCCGCTCGCGGGTCGTGTCGCGGCGTAACCAGTCGCCAAGAGCGCTCGGCCTCTGGGCCGTGAAGTTGAGTCGGTTCACCGTCTCGGCGAGGTGACGGTCCTCCGACGGGGTGAGCGTGACGTCCCAGGTGTGCAGGAACCGGTCGATGCTCTCGCCGGTGAGAAGGGCCGCGTCGAGGAAGCTCACCGCGTCGGGGAACGACTCGAGCCGGCACGGGTGCCCTGCCAGCACCGATCGCCACACCGCGTCGAGGTATCCGTCGACGGCGTCCTGCTCGACCTCCGGCCAGGTGCGCCACTCCTGGTGGGAGAGCTTGCCGAAGACGATGGACGGCTCGAGCTCCCCCGACACGAGCAGACGCTCCAGCAGCACCGGCAGCAGACTCTTCACGTCGTCGCGGCTGCCGACGGTATTGCCGAGGCTGATGGTCAGTCCGGACAGGTCGTGATCGTCGACGACCACCGAGCCCCGGCAGTGCGGGCAGCCCTCCAGAACCCCCCGCCGCGGGTACGGGGCGAACGCGTCCTGAACGCGCGTCAGCGCGGCCACCAACTCGTCGTCCACCGGTTGATCCTCGCATCCGCAACGGACCACCGGCCGGCAGCGTCATGCCCGTGACGCGGCGCCGTTCGGCTGTGCCAGGGGTGCCAGGCCGCACGAGGCGGCGAAACCCTCGGCCTCGACGCCGAGCGCGACGTTCGTACGCGCGGACTGGTTCGCCACCGCGATCCAGGCGGTGAGTTCGACCAACGCCGGCGCCCCGAGCTGCTTCAGCAGCCGAGCGGAGAGTTCGTCGGTGACGGTCGGTGGGGTCTGCGACATCGCCTCGGCGTACTCCAGGACGTCGCGCTCCCGTGACGTGAAGACGTCGGACTCCCGCCAGCGCGGCACCTCGCGGGCCTTGGTCACGTCGAGCCCTTCGTTGTGCGCCATGAAGTACCCCAGGTCGAGACAGAACGAGCAGCCGACCAGGGACGCCACCGCCATGTGGGCGTAGGACTTCAGGTCCTTGTCGCACTCGTTCCACTTCGCGGCCTTCTGGTTGAGGCCGAAGCCGAACTTGAGCACCTGGCGGTGGTGCCACATCACGCCGAGCGCCTCCGGCACCTCGCCGAACTTCTTCCTGCTGAATCGCTTGAGGACGGCGCCGTAGAGGCCGGTGATCTCGGCTTGGGGAATCCGGGCGTTGCTGGTCATGTCTCCTCCTTGTCGGGTGGGTCTCCGCATGAAGACACCGGCCGGGGTGGAGCTGTGACAGCACGGGAGAGGTCAGTCCGGTGGTGGTGTCGGGATGATGGGCCGGGGCGCCGAATACTCGGGTGCGGACGTCCAGGCTCACCCGTAGGCTCGCGATCCCAGGGCTGCCCGCGCGTTCTGTCGACGGTGGTCCGTCAACGGATCGGAGATGAGCAGAGCGATGACCAGCCACCTGTTCGCGGTGTGCTTCGACGCGATCGAGCCTCTTCGCGTCGCGCGGTTCTGGTCCGGGCTCCTGGGCCGGGAGCTGGTCGACGATCCCCGCGAGGGCCTCCTCGTCCTGCCCGACGACGACACCGGGTTCCGACTTCGCTTTCCTCCGACCCGGCAGCCCAAGGTCGGGCAGAACCCCATGCACTTCGATCTGACGAGCGCATCCCTGGAGCACCAGCAGCAGACGGTGGCCAGAGCGCTGGAGCTGGGCGGTCGGCACATCGACATCGGCCAGGGCCCGGAGGAGGGCCACGTGGTGCTCGCCGACCCGGAGGGCAACGAGTTCTGCGTCATCGGTCCGGGCAACAACTTCCTCGCCGGCTGCGGGTTCGTCGGTGCGCTGTCCTGCGACGGTACGCAGAAGGTCGGGTACTTCTGGAGCGAGGCGCTCGGGTGGCCGCTGGTCTGGGACCAGGACCAGGAGACCGCCATCCAGTCACCGGCCGGCGGTCCGAAGATCACCTGGGGTGGTCCGCCGTTGATGCCGAAGAACGGCAGGGACCGACTGCGTCTCGACCTCGCTCCCGGGGTCGACGGTGATCAGCAGGCGGAGGTCGACCGTCTGCTCGCCCTCGGGGCGACCCGAATCGACGCCGACCACGCTGGCGCCGGCGACGTGCTGCTGGCCGATCCCGACGGCAACGAGTTCCGGGTGCTGACGCCCCGCTAGGGCGGCCAGGGCAACGGCTGGCCCCTAGGTTCTGTCGCGCGGATCTCGCGGCTGCCCACACGATAGGTTGATCACCGTGACAACCCTCAGCGCTCTATCGTCCTTTGTCATCGTGGTGGGACTGCTCACCATGACCCCCGGGATGGACACCGCCCTCATCCTGCGCACCGCAGCCGTCGGAGAGCCCCGCCGCGCCTGGGGAGTCGTTCTCGGCATTCAAACTGGAACCCTCACCTGGGGTGTGCTCACCTCCGCCGGTGTCACCGCGTTGCTCACGGCTTCACACCTGGCCTACGAGGTGCTGCGATGGGCCGGCGCCTGCTATCTGATCTGGATGGGGCTGAGCATGCTGTGGGCCGCGCGCCGTCGTGGACCGGACCAAGCCGCCGACGAACCCGCGGCCGCCGGCAACGACTTCTACCCCGGGTGGCGTCGCGGCGCGCTGACAAATCTACTGAACCCGAAGGTGGGCGTGTTCTACGTCGCGCTCCTGCCACAGTTCGTCCCCTCCGGCGCCTCCCCGCTCGCCTTCGGTGTGCTCCTGGCCGGCGTGCATATCCTCCTGGGTACCGCCTGGTCGGCCGCGCTGGTCGTACTGGCACGTCGGCTGCGCGCGGTGTTGCACCGTCCTGCGGCCCGTAGACTGTTGGACCGCATCACCGGGACTGTGGTCGCCGGCTTCGGAATCCGACTCGCCGTCAGCAGTCACTAGGTTCTGTCTCGCCGATCTATGCACTTGTCCCGCCGGGCAGCGACGGCGCCAGCACAGCCCACTCGTGATTCGTCAGATCGCCTCGTGTGCCACAACGGGTCTAACGAGCGACTTTCATGATCCGCGAGACAGAACCTAGGCCGGCGGGCGACCCGTGCGAACGGCGTACGCCCGCCTCATCTTGATGTAGTTGCCGCAGCCGGCCATCGAGCACCAGCGGCGGGCCTGGTTGCGGGAGGCGTCGTAGTAGGCCCAGCGGCAGGTGTCGCGGGCGCATACCTTGAGGCGCGGCCAGGTGCCGTCCTCACCGCACACGCGGATGGCGTCGACCAGCCCGGCCAGCGCCAGGTTGAGGGGACTGCTCCCGGCGGCGACGAGGCGGCGGTCGCCGTCGGTGAAGCGCAGCGTGACGGGCAGCCCAGCCAGGGCCTGGTTGAGCCCTTCCACGGCGGTGGCGTCGGCCTGGTGGCCGGCGTTGCCGAGCAGCACGGCGCGCAGGCCCTCCCGGACCGTCACGGCCACGTCGAGGTCCGCCGGTCCGAGGCGCGTCTCCGGCGGCAGCAGTTCCCGGTCGGCGAACCAGTCGCGGAGCCGGTCGGGGCTCGTCAGCGTCTCGTCGTCGATCTGCGGTTCGAGGGTGTTCACGAAGTCCCGGACCAGCCGCACGGCGGCCGGCACCGCGCTGTCGTCGTCCACCGACCACCCCCTTCGTTCACACCACCGTAGCGCCTTGACAGGTGTGAAACCGCCTGGGAGGGTCGGAACTACACCAGTGAAACCGGTTCGATGGTGTGATGCTCGCCGGGGGAGGCAATGTCGTGGCTTCCACGCTCAAGGACGTGGCACGACTCGCCGGCGTGTCGGTGAAGACCGTCTCGAACGTGGTCAACGGTTATCCCCACGTGAGCGCCGACGTGCGCCGCCGGGTCGACGCCGCCGTCGCGCAGCTCGGCTACCGGCCGAACGCGTTCGCCCGGACCCTGCGGACCGGACGCACCGGCGTGCTGGCCCTCGTCCTCCCCGGCGCCGATGTGCCCTACCCGGACGACCTCGCCCGTGCGGTCGTCCGCGAGGCCGGGAACCGGGGCTACCGCGTCGTCATCGAACAGGCCCCGCCCGACGACGAGCCAGCGGCGCCGGCGCTGGGCGATGCCCGAGCGATGCCGGTGGACGGCGTGCTGGTCAGCGCGCCCGTCGCGCCGAGCGAGCTGGTCGATGCGCTGACCGCCGCCGGGCGTCCCGTCGTGCTGGTCGGCGGCGAAGCCCGGCACGGCCGCTGCGACCAGGTCACCATCGACCTGGCCCGGGCCGCCGAGGACGCGACCGCACACCTGCTGGGCGCCGGCCGCCGTCGGATCGCGGCGATCGGCGCGTACCCGAGGGAGTCACCGCGCGCGGACGGCTACCACCGCGCGCTGTGCCGGGCCGGGCTGGCCCCCGTCCCCGGTCACCGGCTGCCCGCGTCGCGACACCGCCGGGCCGACGGCTACCGCGCCGCCCGTGCCCTGCTCGCCCAGTCGGACCGTCCGGACGCCATCTTCTGCTACTCCGACGCCCTCGCCATCGGCGCGATGCGCGCCGCCTTCGACGCCGGGCTGCGTGTCCCCGGCGACGTCGCCGTCATCGGCATCGGCGACATCGAGGAGGGGCGCTACTCCCGGCCCACCCTGAGCACCGTCAGCATCGACACCGCGTTTCTCGCCCGGGAGGCGGTCACCCGGGTCGCCACCCGGATCGACCAGCCCGACGCGGCCTTCGCCCGGGTGACCGCGCCGCACACGGTCCTGCCCCGGGAGAGCACCGAGCCGCGCTGATCGCGGCCGGTTGGACAACGCCCGGGTACCTCGGCGAGAGTGTTCCGCCGTGAGATACCTGCGTACCGGTGGCCCCGCCGCGATCCGTCGACCCCGGCCCGCCGACTGCGAGGAGTTCGTCGCCGCCGCGCGGCGCAGCCGGGACCTGCACCACCCGTGGCTGGTCGCGCCGGACAGCCCCGAGGAGTACGACCGCTACCTGCGCCGGATCCGCCGTCGCGACGGCTCCGGCTACCTGATCTGCGACCGGGCCAGCGGTGAGATCGCCGGCTACGTGAACATCAGCGGGATCGTGCTGGGCGCGCTGCGCGGCGGCTACCTGGGGTACGCGGCGTTCCAGCCGTACAGCGGCACCGGGCACGCCTCTGCGGGAGTCGCCCTGGTCATCGACCACGCGTTCGGCGCGCTCGGGCTGCACCGGTTGGAGGCGAACATCCAGCCGGGCAACGAGCCGTCCCGGCGGGTGGCCCGCAAGCTGGGTTTCCGGTTGGAGGGCTTCTCCCCGGACTACCTGTTCATCGACGGCGCCTGGCGGGACCACGAGCGGTGGGCGATCACCGCACCGGCGGCGACCTGATCGGCCGCCGCCGGTGCCACGGCGTTACCGCCGGGAGGTGGCCAGGAACCGGTGCGGGGCGCCGCTCAACTGCCCGGCCGGGGGAACGCGACCGGGCTGCGGAGGCCGTCACGGCCAACCGCGCGGATGCCGAAGAAGACGTTGTCCTTGGACAGGTCGATGCTGACCTCGGTGACGTCGCCGACCGGGATCACCCGCTGCCACTCGGCAGCCGTGGTCTCCCGCCACAGCACCTCGTAGCCGGCCAGGTCCGGCTCGTCGCCGCGCTGCCAGCGCAGCGTCGTGTTGTTGGTCAGGTCGGTCGTCACGATGATGGCGCGCTTGGGCGTGCCGGGCGCCTGGGCCAGCGACCAGAGTGTCGCGCCGTTGACCCGGGCCACCCGGGCGATGTAGCCGAAGTCGCAGAACTCCGGCAGGTCACCGAACTGCTGCCCGTCCTGCACCCGGACGTCCTGGTGCTGGTGGGCGAAGTCCTCGTTCGGTTCGGTGAACCGCGCCGCCGGCCAGCCCTCGCGGAGGAACGAGATGTGGTCGCTGCCGCGCAGGTAGCGGTCCCGCCGGTAGATCACCCGCACCCGCATCCCGGTGGCGTCGTTCTCGGCCACGTCGCGGACGAACCGGGCGAGCTGCCGCGACGGCGAGTCGTTCTCACCGCCGACGGACTGCCGGGTGCTCGCCTCCGCCGGGGTTTCCGCCGTCGGCACCCCTTCGGCGAACAGCCGCACCGCGTGCGGGTCGCGGGTGCCGTCGTCGGCGGTGCTGCTGCCGACGATGTCGTCGCTGAACATGCCCTGCACGTCCGCGCCGGCCGCCTTGAGCTGCTGGGCCAGGTACGCCGAGCCGTACAGCCCCTGCTCCTCGGCGGCGACCGCGGCGAAGACGACGGTGGCCGCGGTAGGCCGGGTGGCCATCAACCGGGCCAGCTCCATGACCACGGCCACCCCGGAGGCGTCGTCGTCGGCGCCGGGTGAGTCGCTGACCGCGTCCATCACGTCGGTGACCCGGGAGTCGTAGTGGCCGGTCACCACGTAGGTGCGGTTCGGTGAGGTCTGGCCCCGCAGGGTGGCCACCACGTTGGTGATCCGGGTCGCGGTGGGGATCCGCGACGCCGGCTGCTGGATGTACGACTGGAGTTCGACCGTCATCCGGCCGCCCGAGGTGGCGGCGTACTCCTGAAGGCGGGCGAAGATCCAGTCCCGGGCGGCGCCGATGCCCCGCTGCGGGTCGTCCTGGCTGGAGAGGGTGTGCCGGGTGCCGAACGCGGCCAAACGGCGCACGATCGCCTCGATCCGCCGGGGGTCGACCTGGCGCAGCAGGTCGCGCAGCTCGCGGTCGGGCCGCTGGGGGCGGATCGGGCGGCCGGGGCCGGCGGGCGGGGCGTCGGCGGCGGCCGGCGCGGCGAGCGCGGGTACGGCCACGGTGGCGGCGGTCGCCGCGGTGGCGGCGGCAGAGGCGGACAGGAAGGTGCGGCGGGTGGACCTCGTGGGTCGGTCGCCGGTGTCGTCAGATCCCATTCCGGCATCCTCTCCATCGACGGCGGCGCCTGTCTACATCGCCGGACATGGATGTTCCGCGGCTTTCACCCGAACCGGGTGATGACTGGTGGTGCCCGGCGTTCCTACGGTGGGTGGTATGGCTGCCGTGCGCGCGACGCCCGCGAATCCCACGCCCGGAGTGCGGCCGGAGGCGCCGGGGGAGGGCGGTGACCAGCGGGCCATGCCGCCCGAGCTGGGCACCGACTCGCTCGCCGTGCTCAGCGGCCCCACCTTCCTGTACTCCAACTCGCTCGGGGACGTGCCGCCGGGAAGCATCGGCGGTCTCGTGCACCTGGACACCCGCCTGATCAGCGGCTGGACGCTGACCGTCAACGGCGGCGAGCTGCTGGCGCTGCGTGCCGAGACCATCGCCCACTACTCCGCGCAGTACGTCCTCACCAACCCCGACCTGCCCGGGCTGCCACCCAACAGCCTGGGCGTCGAACGGCTGCGCTACGTCGGCGACGGCTTCCACGAGCGGGTGGAGGTGCGATCGTTCCGGACGGAGCCGGTGCGGGTGGAGCTGCGGCTGGCCGTCGACGTCGACTTCGCCGACCTGTTCGAGGTGAAGTCGGTCGTCCGGGACCGGTCCGCGGAGGTCACCCGCAGCCACGCCGCCGACGGGTCCGAGTTGTGCTTCTCCTACGGGAACGGGAACTTCGGGGCGCAGACCCGGGTGTGCTGCCAGCCGCCGGCGGACCGCATCGAGGGCGACGAGCTGATCTGGGATCTGCACCTGCGCCCGCGCGAGGAGTGGCAGGTGGACCTGCACGTGCCGCTGCCGCCGGGAATGGGGGTGGTCGAGCCGGTCCGGGGCGACATCGCCGACGTCATCCACGGCCGGGCCGACGACCCGCTGCGCCGGTGGACCGAGGACCGGGCCGTGCTGCGCAGCGAGAACCAGGCGCTGGAACGCACCGTGCGGCAGTCCCGCGACGACCTGTCGGCGCTGCGGCTGGACCTGGAGGTCAAGGGCCAGCGGATCATGGTGCCCGGGGCGGGGCTGCCCTGGTTCCTCACCGTGTTCGGCCGCGACACCCTGATCACCGCGTACCAGACCCTCGTGGCCGGACCGGCGTTGGCCAGGGGAGCGCTGCTGGCGTTGGCCCGGTTGCAGGGCGACACGTGTGACGACTTCGCCGACGAGGAGCCCGGCAAGATCCTGCACGAGGTGCGCAGCGGCGAGCTGACCCGCAGCGGCCTCAAGCCGTACGGGCCGTACTACGGCACCGCCGACGCCACCCAGCTCTGGCTGATCCTGCTCTCCGAGTACTGGCGGTGGACCGGCGACGACGAGACCGTCCGGCACCTGCGGGACAACGCGCTCGCCGCGCTGAACTGGATCGACGAGTACGGCGACCGGGACGGCGACGGCTACGTCGAGTACGCCACCCGCTCGCCGGAAGGGCTGGGCAACCAGTGCTGGCGGGACTCGCCGGACGGCGTCTGCTTCGCCGACGGCCGCATCCCGGTGCTCCCACTGGCCACGTCCGACCTGCAGGGCTACACGTACGACGCGAAGGTGCGGATGGCCGAGTTGTTCGACGGGCCGTTGGACAATCCCGCGCTGGCGATGCGGCTGCGCGACGAGGCCGGCACCCTGTTCGAGCGGTTCAACCGCGACTTCTGGATCGAGGAGCGGGGCGGTTACTACGCGGTCGCCCTGGACGGCGACAAGAACCGGGTGGACTCGAAGACCTCGAACATGGGACACCTGCTGTGGAGCGGGATCGTCCCCCGGGAGCGGGCCGACGCCGTGGTGCGTCAGCTCATGTCGCCGGACATGTTCTCCGGCTGGGGCATCCGGACCCTGTCCCGGGAGGAGAAGCTCTACAACGCCGTCGGTTACCACCTGGGCACCGTCTGGCCGCACGACAACTCCATCGCCGTGCTCGGCCTGACCCGGTACGGCTACCGGGCCGAGGCGAACCGCATCAGCCTGGCGCTGTTCGAGGCGGCAGAGCAGTTCGGTCACCGGCTACCCGAGGCGCTCAGTGGATTCGCGCGGGAGCGGATGGTGTTCGCCGTGCCGTACCCCACCGCCTGCAGCCCCCAGGCGTGGGCCGCCGGCACCCCGCTGGCCCTGGTCCGCGCGCTGCTGGGGCTCGATCCGCAGCAGGGGCGGTTGGTGCTCGACCCGGACATCCCGGCCGAACTGGGCCGGATCACGGCCGATCGTGTGCGGGCCTTCGGCCAGGAGTGGGGGGTGGAGGCGGTGGGCACCAGCGGGCACGTCCGGCTCCAGCCGAGCTGACAGCGAAGGCGTCCGACGTTTGTCCGGGGCTTCGGCGGGAAACGGGCCGCAATGACGAAACCTCGTGTGGTGATCGTGGGGGCCGGGTTCGCCGGTTACCACGCGGCGAAGACGTTGAGCCGGATCGCCCGGGACCGGGCCGAGATCGTGCTGCTGAACTCCACCGACTACTTCCTGTACCTGCCGCTGCTGCCCGAGGTGGCGGCCGGGGTGATCGAGCCCAGGCGGATCGCGGTGCCGTTGACCGGGACGCTGAAGGGCGTACGAGTGGTCATCGGCGAGGCGGACCACGTCGACCTCCAGAACCGCTGGGTCGGCTTCACCCAGCCGGAGGGGGACAAGAACCGGCTGGCGTACGACCGGCTGGTCCTCGCCGTGGGCAGCGTCAACAAGTTGCTGCCGATCCCCGGGGTGACCGAGTACGCGCACGGCTTCCGTGGCCTGCCCGAGGCGGTCTACCTGCACGACCACGTGGTCCGCCAGATCGAGCTGGCCGAGCAGGCCGAGGACCCGGCCGAGCAGCGGGCCCGGTCCACCTTCGTGGTGGTCGGCGCGGGTTACACCGGCACGGAGGTCGCCGCGCACGGGCAGTTGTTCACCGACGCGCTGCAGGCCCAGCGGCCCCGGCTGACCGTCCGCCCCCGGTGGATGCTGCTCGACGTCGCCGCCCGGGTGCTGCCGGAGCTGGACAAGCGGATGTCGAAGACCGCGCACAAGGTGCTCGACCGGCGTGGGGTGGACGTGCGGATGGGGACCTCGGTTGCCGAGGCGACGGCCGACGGGGTGAAGCTCACCGACGGCGAGTACGTGCCCACCTGCACCCTGGTCTGGTGTGTGGGGGTGCGCCCCGACCCGTTCGTCAACGAGCTGGGCCTTCGCACCGAGAAGGGCCGTCTGGTGGTCGACGAGTTCCTCACCGTCCCCGGCTACCCCGAGGTGTACGCCTGCGGCGACGCCGCCGCCGTGCCCGACCTGACCCGCCCCGGTCAGGTCTGCACGATGACCGCTCAGCACGCCCAACGGCAGGGCAGTCTCGCGGCGCGCAACATCGCCGCGTCGTACGGGCACGGCCGGCGCAAGCCGTACAAGCACCACGACCTGGGCTGGGTGGTCGACCTGGGCGGCAAGGCCGCGGCGGCGAACCCGCTGCACGTGCCACTGGCTGGGCTGCCGGCCAAGGCGGTCACCCGCGCGTACCACCTGTTGGCGATGCCGGGCAACCGGACCCGGGTCGGCGCCGACTGGGCGCTGGACGCCACTCTGACCCGGCCGGCGGTCCAGCTCGGCCTGGTCCCGGCGAACGCGGTCCCGCTGGAGAGCACCTCACCCGAGGTCGCGGCCCGCGCCCGTTGAGGACGCCGAACCGGCCGGTCAGCCCTGCTGGGCGGGCCCGGCCGGTCTGCGTTGGTCGTCGGGAACGGCCGGCGGGGTGGCGCGCAACCGGCTCGGGCCGTACTCGCGCAGCAGGGTCTGGACGATGCCGGCGGCGGGGATGGCCAGCAGCGCACCGAGCAGCCCGGCCAACTCGGCCGCGAGCAGCACGCTGACCAGGACGGTCAGCGGGTTGAGCCGGACCGCGCGGGACAGGATGAGCGGCTGGAGCAGGTGGTTCTCGAACTGCTGGTAGACCACGAAGAAGACCAGCACCACCACGCCGGCGGTGGGGGAGTGGACGAAACCGGCCCCGGCCGCGATCACCGCGCCGAGTGTCGCGCCGACCAGCGGGATCAGGTCGGCCACCGCCACCAGCAGGGCGATCACGGCGGCGAACGGCACCCCGGTGAGGGTGAGCACCACGAAGGTCAAGGCGCCGCAGATCACGCTGATTAGGAGGTTGCCGGTGAGGTAGCCGGTGACACTGCGGGAGACCTCCCGGCCCACCCGGCGCAGCCGCTCGGCCTGCCCGTCCCCGGCGGCCACCAGCACACCACGGGTGATCCGCGGCGCCTCCAACACCATGAGGTACGCCAGCACGATGACCGTGACCAGGCCGGCGATCGTCTCGACGACGCCCCGCAGCACACCGACGGCGGGTTGGCGCAGCCGCTCGCCGAAGTCCCGCACCTGCTCGGAGTGCTCGGAGACGTACTTTCGGGCGCCGGTGCGTTCCAGCAGGTGCCCGAGTGGGCCGCGTCCGGCGCGCGCGTCGCGCAGCAGCTCCGGCGCCCGGTCGGCGAACCGCCCCAGCTCGCCGAGCAGCGGCACCAGGATGACGGCGACGAGGATCGCCAGCGCCACGAACGCGGCGAGGAACACCAGCAGCGTGGCCAGCGCCCGTCGCCGCACGAAGCGGCGTTGCAGCCGGTCCACCAGCGGCTTGAGCGCGACGGCGAAGAAGGCGGCCACCACGGCCCAGACGAGCACGCGGCGGGTCGCGTACACGAACGCCAACGCGAACACGGTCGCCAGCACCAGACCGATCACGGTCAGCGTCCGGCGGGCGGTCAACCGGGTGTCGGCGTCGCTCATCCGCCGCGCCTTCCCCACGCCCACCTCCGGAAACCCGGCCCTGTGCCCGTCGCTCCCGGGTGCCGCCGGGGAGCGTCCGGTGTCAGCGCTGGTCGGCGTCGGTGAGCGGGTGGGCGCCGGCGACGAAGCCGTCGAGTGCGGCGGCGTGCAGCAGGCCGCCGGGCACGGGGTCGCGCAGGGCGGCCACCGCCAGCCGGCCGACCGGGAGCCCACCGGGTCGGTGCGTCGCGGCGAGCACCAGGTTGCCGTAGCGGCGTCCGCGCAGCATCCGCCGGTCGCCGAGCACGCACACGTCAGCGAAGACCGCCCGCAGCGTGGCCACCTGCACCCGGGTGCCGACCAGCGGCGGCAGGTCCGTGACGTTGACCAGGTAGAGCCCGTCGGGGCGCAGGATCCGGGCCACCTCGGCGGCGAACTCGACGGTCCGCACGTGCCGGGGCATCCGGGCCGCCCGGTAGATGTCGGCGACCACCACGTCGTACCGGCCCGCCGGGGTGGCGGTGACGGCGTCGCGGGCGTCGGCCACCTCGACCCGCACGTCGGGCGGCAACGGCGGCAGCTCCCGCGCGACCAGTTCGACCACCGCCGGGTCCCGCTCGACGACGCGCTGCGGGGAGCCGGGCCGGGTGGCGGCCAGCCAGCGGGGCAGCGTCAAGGCCCCACCGCCGAGGTGCAGGACACTCAGCGGGGCACCCGCCAGTGCGGCCAGCTCCACCGCCGAGGCGATCCGCCGGACGTACTCGAAGTGCAGGTGCCGAGGGTCCTCGACGTCCACGTACGACTGCTCGACGCCGCCGGACAGCAGCATCCGCCCGGTGCGACGGACCGGATCGGCGGCCAGCTCCAGCCGGTCGGCGGCACGGTTCATGACCGGCACGCTAGCCGAACCGCCGGCGTACCCCGGCCGTGGCCCGACGGTGCCGCCGGCTCGGCGCAGACCTGCGGGCCGGCGGAGCGGGGAACCCCCGCGTCCGCCGGCTCGTGAACGCCGGTGCGGCCGGTCAGCCGTTGGCCATCCCGGCACCGACCTCGTCGATGGCGTCGTCGATCCGGTGGGCGAGGTCGACGTCCAGCGCGGTCACCCCGTCGGCCTGGCGGGTGCGCACGGTCAGCACGGCCGCCGTGTCACCGGGGCGCCCGATGCTCGGTGCGCGCCCGGTCTCGTCACGCAGCCGGTCGAGCCGGGCGAGCACCCGGTCCAGGTTGTCCGCCGGCAACGCGACCACCCGGTGCAGGGCGTCGCTGTCCCCGGCCCAGTACGGCAGGTCGTCCAGCGCCGCCCGCAACTGGTCGCCGTCCAGGGTGGGTGTGGTGGTGGACGCGCCGACGATGCCGCCGCCGGCCGCCGGGGGGTTCAGCAGTTCCCGCAGGCCGTCGGGCACGTGCAGCGACTCGACCAGGTCGCCGTCGTGGTCGGCGAGCGCGGCCAGCGTCGCCTCCGCCTGGTAGCGAGCCTGCTCCGGCGTACGGCCGCTGATCCGTCCCACCTCGGCCAGGAAGCCGGGCAGGTCGCGGTGCCGCTCGATGCCGTCGACGGGCACAACGTCGTGCAGCGAGTTCGGCACGGCGGCGAGCAGCCGCTGCCGCTCCGCCGTGTCCAGGGCGAAGGCCAGCACCAGGACGGTCGCCTCGGTGCCCACCTTCGCGGTCTTGAAGTCCACACCGGCCCGGCGCCGGACCTCGTCGACGAGGTCGTGGTAGCCCAGGCTGCTCACTCCCGCCGCGCCGGCATCGACGGACGGTTGCGGCCGGGGATTGTCGGCGGATCCGACCGCCGGCGGGGCCGGTCCGCCGCGCGTGCTGTCCGGCTTGTGCCGTCCGGCCGGTGCCGGGCCGTGCCGCCTGCCCTGATCGAGGCTGGTGAGCTGCTTGGAGGCGCTCAGGCTGGCGCCGAACTCGCTGGGCTGGCGACCCTGCTCGCGGGCCTGCCGGGCGAGCGCCCGGCGCCGCTGGTTGTCGCCCTCCATCTGCTTACGCATGGTGACACCCCTTCCGCTGGGGATCGTGCGTGCGTCCGTCGCCTTCCCGTCGGCCCGGTCGCCGAAACGGACGCCGCCGGGGCGGGTCGGCCGGGCATCGGTGGGCTTCATCCGGCGCGGGTGAGGGGCGCTCACCCGTGCGGCCCGCAGGATCGGGGTCAGGACCGGAGTTCTTCCGAGGTACGCGGAAGGGAAGGTCGTCATGAAACGGATCGTCGAGATCGTCCCCGCCAGACCCGGCTGGTACGCCCGCTGGCAGCTCACGCCGGATGCCACCCGGTGTTACCCGGTGAGCCTGTGGGCGCTGCTGGAGGAGGCCGACGGCACCGGCCGGGAAGTGGTCGGCATGGACTGCATCGGCCAGTGGCCGGGCGCGGACGACAACGAGGTGGGTGGGGACTTCGTCCGCTATCTGTACCAGACGCCCGATTCGGGCACCCCCGAGGACGTCGACCCCGCGCCGACCGGCGAGCTGCGCGACAGCGGACCCCGGCTGCAGCCGATGACCGCACCCTAGACATTCCTCCGGCCCCCGACCCCAGGTCCCAGGGTCGGGGGCCACCCCCCTTCACCCGGGGCGGCCCCGTGGTCGCTCGTCAGCCGATGGCGCGTACGTCGTCGTCGCTGGCGGATTCCGCCGACAGCAGCTCACTCAGGCCGGTGCGGTCCAGCATCTGCTGGAGCTGCACGTTGACCCCGATCAGCCGGATCGCCCCGGCGGCACGGTGCACCACCAGCAGCGCGCTGAGCCCGGAGGAGTCGCAGAGGGTCACCCCGGTCAGGTCGATCATCACCTGCTGGTGCCCGTCGCCGTGCAGCTCGGCCGCGGCCGCGATCAGCTCGGGTGCGGTGTCGTAGTCGAGGTCGCCGGTCAGCCGCAGCCGGACGCGCCCGGCGTCGAGCCGGGTCATCTCGATGGTCAACAGCTGGGGGGACATCAGTCCATGTTCCCAGTCGACGGGCCGAACGCAAACCCGGGGTCGCGGCGACGCGCCGGCAGGGTCACCGACGACCGTCAGGCGGTGGCCGCGGGTGTCTGCGTACCCGGTCCGGCCACGGGTCGTGCCGCCGGCAGCGGCCGGGCGAGCAGCCCGGCCACGCCCGTCATGTCCAGGATCGCGGCCAGGAAGCGGGGGACCGCCCGAAGCCGGAGCGTCGCGCCGACCTCCTGCCCCTCCCGCCACGCGTGCACGATCACGGCGAGGCCGGAGCTGTCGATGAAGTGCAGGTCGGCGAAATCCAGCACCATGGTCCGTGGTGCCTCGGCGAGCACCCGGTCGACCTCGGCGCGCAGCGGCGCCGACGTCGCGTACGCCAGCTCGCCGCCGACCCGTATCACCGGCCTGTCGGGGTCGAACCGATCGACGGACATGCTCAGCGGTGTGGTCTCGGGTCGCCGCCCCTGGGATAGCATGATCACGCCTTTCCGCCTGCCGCCGGTCCGGCCGGCTCGATCGGGAGCGTAACAATCCACGACCGGGTCCGCTGAGTACGCGGCGCGGGCCGCCAGCCGCCGTGAAGTGCCGCTATCGGCGCACCGGCGTAGGCTGAGCTGGAGAGTTCTGACCACATACGCCGGTTCCGGTGCGGGCGGGTGGACGACAAGGAGTGAGGCTCAGCTGGTGACTGCTGCCGACGTCAGGGACTGGGACCCGGGCGACGGACGGATCTCCACGCCGAGTACCACACGGGCGGCGGCGTGGTCCGCCGACGCACCGTCCCAGCCCGCCGCTCTGCCGCCACTGGCCCCCGACCGCGGTCTGGCCGCACCCGACTACTGGGCCGAGGTCGTCGAGCATTTCCGTGAGGGCCTGGTGGTCTGCGACGCCGACGGCGTGGTGCGACACGTCAGCCCCGTGGCCGAACGGCTGCTGCCCGAGGTGGTGCCCGGCGAGCTGCTCGCCGCGGCCGGCGTCCCCGGGCTGAGCGACGGACGGCCGGGTGGCTTCACCCATCGCGGGCACCGGCTCACCGCCCGTCAGGTGCCGCTCTCCGGCGGCCGCTGCTGCTGGTACGTCGAGGACGTCACCGAGAGCGTCAGCCGCGCCGACGCGCTGCTCGCCGAGCGTGCCCGCTCGGCTTTCCTGGCCGTGGTGGGCGACAAGCTGGGCAACCCGCTGCACCCCGACCGGGCCGCCGCGGCGGCCGTCCGGCTCGCCGTGCCGACCCTGGCCGAGGTGGCGGTGCTGGTGCTCGCACCGCGACTGGGACGGGCCCGCTGGTGGCGGGCGTCCCGGGCGGACGACGAGGCGCCGCTGGTGGACAGCGGCGTCCTGGCCGGCGGCGACCTGCCGGCGGCAATCGCCGAAGGGCTGACCGGGGTCGAGCCGCACGCTGTCGACTGGCTGGTGGAGCAGGCGATCGACGCCGGCTGGCTGCCCGGCCTGACCGGCGCCGAGAGCACGGCCCGGGTCGTTCCGCTGCCGGGCCGCGACGCCCCGGTCGGTGTGCTGCTGGTCGCCCGCCGCGCCACCCGCTGGTACGACGAGGACGACGTGGAGCTGATCCGCGCCTTCGCGGCCCGGGCCGGCGCGGCGTTGACCACCGCGCTGCTCTACCGCGACCAGGCGGAGGTCGCCGACACCCTCCAGGCCAGCCTGCTGCCGGTGGAACCGGCCGAGACCCCCGGCGTGCAGTGGGGCACCGCGTACCGGCCGGCGCAGGCGGGGCTGCGGATCGGGGGCGACTTCTACGGTTCGCACCAGCTCCCCGACGGTGGCTCGGTGTTCTTTCTGGGTGACGTGTCGGGCAAGGGCGTCGAGGCGGCCGTCTTCACCGGCCAGCTCCGCCAGTGCCTGCAGGCGCTGCACCGGGTGGAGTCGCACCCCGGCCGGTTGCTGCGGCTACTCAACGACTCGCTGCTGGAGACGACCATGGCGCACGGCCAGGGCCGCTTCGCCACCATGGTGCTCGGCGTCGCCCGGCCGCACCGCGACGGCGGTCTCACCCTCACCATGGCCGGTGGCGGGCACCTGCCGCCGCTGGTGCTGCGCGCCTCCGGCGAGGTGGAGTCGGTGCCGCTGCGCGGCATGCTGATCGGCGTGGTGCCCGATCCGCGCGTGGGCGAGGTGACCGTGCGGCTGGCACCGGGCGAGACCTGCCTGCTCTACAGCGACGGGGTGACCGAGGCCCGCGGTGGCCGCCGTGGCGACGAGCAGTTTGGCCCGGAGCGGCTGCTCCACGCGGTCACCGGGTGCGAGCGGATGCCGGCGCCCGCCCTGGCCGAGCGGGTGGAGCAGGTCACCTGCGACTGGCTGGCGCACGGCGACCACGACGACATCGCGGTCCTCGCGTTACGCGCGGTCGGGCCGAGCGGGCGGCCATCGCGGCACCTGCACGCGGTGCCCGCACCGGCGGGCACCGACCAGCGGAAGGAGACCCCGGCTTGACCGCCCCGACCACCGCAGCCGACCCGATCGACGCCTACCCCAGCTATCTGGACTGCCTCGCCGACGCCGACGAGTACGCCGCGATCGACGTGGCGCTCGGCCTGCTCGACGCGGGTGTGCCGGCCGAGCGCCTGCTGCTCGACCTGGTCGCGCCGGCACAGGCCGAGGTGGGCGAGCGGTGGGCGCGCAACGAGTGGAGCGTGGCCCAGGAGCATGCGGCCACCCACATCAGCGAGCGGGTGGTGGCGGCGGTGGCCGTCCACGCCAACCCTCGACCGACGGGTGGACGCGTCGTGGTGGCGTGCATGGACGGCGAGTGGCACGCGTTGCCGCCCCGGCTGGTCGCCGAGGTGCTGCGGCTGCGCGGTTGGCAGGTGACCTTCCTGGGTGCCAGCGTCCCGGCGGCGCACCTGGTGTCGTACCTGCACCGCAACGACGCGCACGCGGTCGCGCTGGCCTGCGCGCTGCCGATGCGGCTGCCGCACGCGCACCGGATGATCGAGGCGTGCCGCCGCTCGGACGTGCCGGTGGTGGTCGGTGGGCGCGGGTTCGGTGTCGACGGTCGGTGGGCCCGCCGGCTCGGGGCGGCCTGGGCGCCGGACGCGCCCTCGGCGGCCGAGCTGATCGCCGACGAGCGGACGCTGCGTCGGGTGCCGCCGGCGCAGTTGTCGCATCTGGCCGATGACGAGTACGCCAGCCTGGTCCGGCGCCGGGCCGAGTTGATCGACAGCGCGCTCGCCGATCTGCGGGAGCACGTCCCGGCCGCGCGCTCCTACACCGCCGCCCAGCTCGACGCGACCGTGAGCGACCTGGGCCACATCCTGGACTTCCTGGCCGCCGCGCTCTACGTCGACGACGCCTCGCTGTTCACGGAGTTCGTGGCGTGGCTGGTGGGGATCCTGACCAGCCGTGGGGTGCCGGCGGCCGCGGTGGACCTGCCCCTGGCGCACTACTCCGCGGCGCTGCGGGACTTTCCCCGGGCGGTGCACACGCTGGCCCTTGGCAGGGCCGCGTTGGCCGCCGCCGGCGCCCCCACGGCCCGCTGACCGCCCCGCCGGCCATCCTCGGTCGATCACCGCGCCCTGCGGCGGGCGGCCCACCCCTGCGTATACTTGCCGCACTGCAAACGTCCACCGAGCGGTGGAGCGAGGGGGAGCACGGTGACGTTCAGCGTCAGGTACGCCGGTCGCGACGGCGATGGCGTCTGCCTGCGGCTCGCCGGTGAGCTGGACCTGAGCACCGCTCCCGAGCTGGCCGCCGCGATCGACCGGCTCTCGGATGCCGGCGAGCGCCGGGTGCTGCTCGACCTCACCGACCTCACGTTCTGCGACTCCACCGGGATGGCGGTGTTCGTGCGGGGAGACAACCGGGCCTCCGCCGACGGGGGCTGGTTGCGGATCACCGGGGCCACCGGCCGGGTCGAGCGGGTGTTGCGGGTCACCGGTCTCGCCGACGTGCTGCGCTATCAGCCCGACACGATCGACCCGGCGCGCCAGAGCGCGTCCTGATGGGCTAGATTTCCCCGCCAGCGCGGTGACCGTCGGTCCCGTTTCCGTCGATTCGAGGCAGGTAGTGATGGGCGAACAGAGCCCGCAGCCGGTACGCATCCTGGTGGTCGACGACGACCCGGGTGACGTGCTGATGATCGAGGAAGCGCTGGCGGACTCGGATGTCGACAAGGTCATCGACGTGGTCAGCGACGGCGAGGAGGCGATGGAGTTCCTCCGCGCCGAGGGCCGGCACCTGGAGGCCCGGCGGCCGGACGTCATCCTGCTGGACCTGAACATGCCGCGGATGGACGGGCGACAGGTGCTCGGCGCGGTGAAGCAGGACGAGGATCTGCGGACCATCCCGATCGTGGTGCTGACCACCTCCAACGCCGACACCGACATCGTCGGCAGCTACACCCTCCAGGCCAACGCCTACGTCACCAAGCCGATCGACCTGGACGACTTCAACGACGTGGTACGCCGGATCGACGAGTTCTTCGGCCGGGTGGTCGTGCTGCCCAAGCGCGCCTGACCCGTCGCCCCGGCGTCGCCCGCCGCGGGGTGCCTCGCGCGCTCGGATGCTGAACATTTTTCCCGAACACCCTCGGCCGCTCCCGTCGCGTCCGAGGATCCAGGTGGGGAAGTAACAGCAGCTGCCTGGGGGGCGACAGTATGAGGTTCTCCGTCGTTGAGACCGGTTACGACCAGCGGCAGGTCGATTCCTGCCTGGATGAGCTGGGGATCCGGTTGTCCCGGCTCGCCGCGCGGGCGGAAGGCGCCGCCGGGGCCGGTCGGGAGTGGGACGAGATCCGCGAGGAGGCGACCTGGCTCAGCGGGCTGCTCCAGCGGCTGGACCTGGGCGACGTCACGGTCACCCGGCGGGCCGGGGACGCCGTACGGCGGGAGGCGGCCGAGATCCTGGCCCAGGCCCGGTACGAGCTGGACGAGGCCCGCGAGGAGGCTCGGCGGGTGCGGGAGCGGGCGTACGCGGAGGCCGTGCAGGCCCGGCGTGACGTCGAGGCCGCGCTGGACGCCCGCCGGCGACGCGAGGTGTTGGTGGACGAGATCCTCAGCGGGGTGACCGTCGAGCCGCCGGTCCCCGAAGACACCCCGACCGCGGCGGCCGGCACGGGCGTGCCGGCGACCCGGGTGGCCGCCGGCGGCCCGGACGCGGGAGCGGAGCCGCCGAACGGCCGGGACGGCGCACGCAGCCGCTGACTCCTCAGGCGGTGAGCGCCGCCGCGACGGTGCTCGCCCGCTCCTCGTGCTGGGCGTACGCGTCGGGGTAGGCGGAGATCTGTACGGCCTGGGCGGCGGCGGTGACGCTCATGTCCTGCCAGCCCGGGACCTCGTTGAGCGCCGTGTAGAACGCCCTCGCGGCGTATGACGGGCGCATCAGCTCGGCCACCGTGCCCCAGCCGCTGCTGGGTCGCTGCTGGAACAGCCCGACCGAGTCGTGGTCGGAGCCGCTGCCCTGGTTCGTGTACTGCGCCGACTCCGGCAGGACGTCGCTGGCCAGGTTGTACAGGTTGCTCTCCTGCATGGCGGTGGACAGCGCCACCACCAGCGCGCGACGCGGCATCTTCAGCTCCAGGCCGACGTCAACAATGATCTTGGCGTTGTCCATCTGGACCTGGTCGAGACCGGCGACGGGCCGGGGTCGGCGCGGCTTGACCGGCTTCTTGACCGCCTTGCGGACCACCTTCGGGCTGGGGGTGGGCTTCGCGGTCGGGCTGGGGATAACCCGCATGGGGGCGGCGTCGCGGTCCAGCGACCGGGAGGCGCGCTCGTCGGCGATGGCGGCGCGGTCGGCCACCGCCTCGGCCAGCGGCTCCACGGGGCGGGGGGTGTCGTCGCTGCCCCGGGCGCTGGCGACGGCGGTCAGACCGAGGCAGCAGGTGACACCGGTGGCCAGGGCCACCCGGAGCGACGTCGAGCCCAGCAGGGCGCGGCGGCGTTGGTCGGCGGCCCGGTGACGGCCGATCGTCCGTTCGGTTGAGGCGGCGTCGCCCGACCCGGTGGTCGGGAGCGCGTCGGTCAGCTTCTGGGCGGCGGGGTCGTCGGAATGCACCCGCCGAGGCTAGATACCCCGTCGCCCGCTGCCACCGGCCTATACGGTGGCATGCGCCACAATTTGCCCC
Organism: Micromonospora yongxingensis; assembly: GCF_052601155.1. Lineage (NCBI taxonomy): Bacteria > Bacillati > Actinomycetota > Actinomycetes > Micromonosporales > Micromonosporaceae > Micromonospora > Micromonospora yongxingensis. The sequence continues at coordinate 11,945 of NZ_JBQXEO010000039.1, read as the reverse complement.
GATCTTGAAGGCAATAAGGGGCAAAAACTACTCGCGATGGACCAACCTGGCGGATGGGGCGAGTTGGTTATTCCCGATTCGTCGTGCCAAGGCGGTCACGGCGCGAACCGTCAGCAACGGGTTCAGCCGCCTCTCACGGCTCACCCGTACAGCGGATGGCCGCTCCGCCGAACGGTGGGCACCCGGCACGCCCGTCCGGCGGACGGGCAGGCCAGGGTCGTCCACCGGATCAGTGCCGGCCGTTCTCCGCCGGGGTGACCGTCAGCCGGTGCCGGCTGTTGTCACCGCTGGAGAACGGCCAGAGCCGGTCGGCGTACTCGACCAGGTCGGCCAGTTGCTGACGGCTCAGGCCAGCCGACGAGATGGAGGCGTGCACGTCGGCCCGGTAGCGGCCGTCGTCGTCTCGCCCCAGCTTCGCCTCGGCCCGCACCTGCACCGTGTGCGCCTCGTTGGTGATCTCCCCGGCCGCTTCCACCGCCGCGTGGTGCAGGCAGGACGCGAAGGCGGCGGCCAGGAGCTGCTCCGGCCTCAACCCCGTGCAGTGCGCTGCCAGCGGCGAGGCCAGCGCGGTGGAGAGCCCGCCATCGTCGGTGCGTACGTGGCCGCCCTCGGCGGTCGCGGTGGCCTCATGAAGCCAGGAACTCGGGTCCGGCATCGCGTTCCTCCCGTCGCTCACCCGCCCGGCTACCCGACGGCCGCCTCGCGAAACGCCGTGGCCAGCACCGTCAGCGCCCGGCGGACCTCTCCGGCCCGTCCACCATCACCGCCGCCTCGGTGGCCTCCATCGCGGCCTGCTCGGTCCACGGCGACACCGGGGCGGGCTGGCGCTGCGCGGGAAGGCCCATCGGCACGTACACCCGGGCGTCCACGGCCTCGGCCAGCACCAGCGCGGCGACCAGGCTGGTCGGCCGGTCCGCCGGGGCCTCGGCCAGGCAGGAGCGGCACAGCTCGGCGACCTCCGGCGGCAGGCCGTCGATCTCGGGCAGCGGCTCCGGCGGCAGGCGGCGGCGCGTGGTCAGCAGCTCCGTGGTGCTGTCCGCCCGGTACGGCAGCCGGCCCGTGAGGCTGTAGTAGAGCAGGACGCCGACGGCGTACATGTCGGCCGCCGGGGTGGCCGGCGCTCCGGCGAGCTGCTCCGGCGCCAGGTAAGCGGGCGTGCCCATCAGCAGCCCGTCCGGCACCGGCTCCGGCGCTCCGGCCGGGGTGGCGATGCCGAAGTCGAGCACCTTCACGCCGGAGGGGGTGAGCATGACGTTGGCCGGCTTGACGTCGCGGTGCACGATGCCCTCCGCGTGCGCGGCGGCGAGCGCCGCGCTGACCTCGGCGCAGACCCGTACCGAGATGCGCCAGTCCAGCGGCCCGGCCCGCAGGTGCGCGGCGAGAGTCTCCCCCTCGGCCAGTTCCATGACGATGTAGGGCACCCGGCGGCCGGGCAGCACCGAGGAGGTGCCGAAGTCGTGCACGCTGGCCACGTTCGGGTGTACCAGGCGGGCCGCCGAGCGCGCCTCCGCGCGGATCCGTTCCACCGGGCCGGACTGGCCGTCCTGCCCGGGTGAGATCAACTTCACCGCGACCGGTCGGTCCAGCACCTGGTCGTGTGCCCGCCACACCTCGGACATCCCGCCAATGCCGATGCGCTGTTCGAGCTGGTACCGCCCGTCCAGCGTGCGCATTGACCGCTCCTCGTTCCCGTCCCGCCAGCGGCGGTGCCTTCGATCGCGGTACCCGAGGCCGGAGCTGGGCAAACCGCCGCCGGAATCGTGCGCCGTCGAGCCCGCGTACCTCGCTGCGGTGCGTCGGTGGGTGCGGTAGCTTGCGAGCCAGGGCCGGCATCACCCACCGTGCCGACACCGTCACCCGAGGGGACGCCCCGATGAGCGAGGTCACCGTACGCTTCGTCGGCGGGCCGGCCAACGGCCTGGTCCGGTTGTTGCCGGCCGGGCCCGACGGCGCCCCGCCGCCCCGCTGGATCATGCGGCACCCGGACGGCACCGGGCCGGTGCAGGCCGGCCCCGACCACCTCTACGAACGGGACCAGCCCGACGGCGCGGGCGGCTGGAGCATGCGGTTCGTCCGCACCGACCCGTTCGGGGTGTCCGAGTGACCTCCGGTCGGGGCTGACCGGTGGTGCCGTCAGTCCACCGTCGGGCCGGCCGCACAGCCGGCGCACAGCGGGCGCAGAGGCCCGGCACAGACGCCGCGGCCACGATGGCGGACATGGTCAAGGACGGGCAGATCGCGGCGAGCCGGATCGAGCTGCGCCGCCCCGACGGCGAACCCGTCCGGGTGCTGGTGGTCGACGACGAACCGACGCTCACCGACCTGCTCTCCATGGCGCTGCGCTACGAGGGCTGGCAGGTGCGCAGCGCCGGCAGCGGCATGGCCGCCGTGAGCACGGCACGGCAGTTCCAGCCGGACGCGGTGGTGCTCGACGTGATGCTGCCCGACCTGGACGGCTTCCAGGTGCTGCGGCGCCTGCGCGAGCAGGCCCCCACCGTGCCGGTGCTCTTCCTGACCGCCCGGGACGCGGTCGAGGAGCGCATCGCCGGGCTGACCGTCGGTGGCGACGACTACGTCACCAAGCCGTTCAGCCTGGAGGAGGTGATCGCCCGGCTGCGCGCCCTGCTGCGCCGCTCGGGCTTCGCGGTCGCCACCCGGGAGGAGGCGGTGCTCACCGTCGGCGACCTCAGCCTCGACGAGGACAGCCACGAGGTACGCCGCGCCGGCCAGTTGATCACCCTCACCGCGACGGAGTTCGAGCTGCTGCGTTACCTGATGCGCAACCCGCGCCGCGTGCTCAGCAAGGCGCAGATCCTCGACCGGGTGTGGAACTACGACTTCGGCGGCCAGGCCAACGTGGTGGAGCTGTACATCTCGTACCTGCGCAAGAAGATCGACGCCGGTCGGGCGCCGATGATCCACACGCTGCGCGGCGCGGGTTATGTCCTCAAACCCGCCGAGTGATCCCGGCGACCGGCCGCGCCGGCACCCGGTGCGCGCCGCCCGCGGGTGGCTCGCCGGCCGGTCCCTGCGTACCCGACTGGTGCTCGCCCTGGTCGCGCTCCTCGCGCTGGTCAGCGTCGCCATCGGCGGGCTCACCACGGTGGCGCTGCGGCACTTCCTGATCGACCGTCTCGACGCCCAACTCGCTCCCGCCGCCGTCATGCGGGGCGACCGACCGGGCCGGCCGGCCTGGCCGGGCACCGGACCGGGCATCCCGCCCGGCTCGCCGCCCGGCACGGTGGTCGCCGCCGTCACCGCCGGTCGGGTGACCGCTGCGGCGACCCTGCCCCGCGACGCGTCCAGCGACGACCCCTTCCCGGAAGCCGAGTCGGTGCCGGTCGCGGAGGTCGCCGCGCTGGCCGACCTGCCGGTCGGCGGCCCCCCGCGCACCGTCGACCTCGGTGCGCGCGGCGACTACCGGGCCGTGGCCCAGCAGTTCCGCGACGGCAGGGTACGCGTCGTCGCGCTGCCGCTGGCCGGCGTGCAGGAGACCGTCTGGTGGATGGTCGCGGCGCAGGCCGGGGTGGCGGCCGTCGGGCTCGTCATCGCCGGCGGTGCCGGCGCGCTGATCGTCCGGGCCACACTGCGACCGCTGAACCGGGTCGCCGCCACCGCCACCCGCGTCACCGAACTGCCGCTGGACCGCGGCGAGGTGGCCCTCGCCGTCCGGGTCCCCGCCGCCGACACCGATCCGCGTACCGAGGTCGGCCAGGTGGGCGCCGCGCTGAACCGGATGCTCGGCCACGTCGCCGACGCGCTCGCCGCCCGGCAGGCCAGCGAGACCCGGGTACGCCAGTTCGTCGCCGACGCCAGCCACGAGCTGCGCACCCCCCTCGCCGCGATCCGGGGATACGCCGAGGTGGCCCGGCGCGGCCGCGACGAGGTCCCCACCGACGTGGCGCACGCGCTGCGCCGGGTGGAGTCGGAGAGCACCCGGATGACCAGACTCGTCGACGACCTGCTGCTGCTGGCCCGGCTGGACACCGGCCGCCCGCTCGCCGTCGAACCGGTCGACCTCACCGCCCTGGTGGTCGACGCGGTCAGCGACGCGCACGTCGCCGGCCCCGAGCACCGCTGGCAGCTCGACCTGCCCGACGTGGCGATCCGGGTGCCCGGCGACGCCGCCCGCCTGCACCAGGTGGTGGCCAACCTGCTCGCCAACGCCCGGGTGCACACCCCGCCGGGAACCCTGGTGACCACCACGCTGACCGTCGAGGGGGACTCCGCCGTGCTGACCGTCGCCGACGACGGGCCGGGGGTGCCGCCGGAGCTGCAACCGGAGATGTTCGAGCGGTTCGCCCGTGGGGACACCTCCCGGTCGCGGGCGCACGGCAGCACCGGCCTCGGTCTGGCGATCGTGGCCGCGGTCGTGGAGGCCCACCACGGCACGGTCGCCGTGGACAGCCGGCCGGGCCGGACCGTGTTCACCGTCCGGCTGCCCCATCCCACAGTCGACGCATAGTCGGCGCACGGCGGCGGGCCAGGTCAGCCGCCGGCCGTGCCCAGCACCTCGGCGAGGACCTCGACGACGCGTCGCGTGTGGCGCCCGTCGGGGTCCTCGTCGACATTCAGGTCGGTCACGCTCATGCCGAGCAGCCGGTCGGCGCGGGCCAGCGGGGTGACCAGCGCGACCAGGTCGGGCCAGCGCAGCCCGTCCGGCTCGGGATAGGTCACCGCCGGCAGGTCGCGCGGGTCCACGGCGTCCAGGTCGAGGTGCAGCCAGGCCGGCCCGTCCCCGCTGGTGGCCAGGCCCGCGCCGACCGTTCCGGCGCCCATCGCAAGCAGCTCCGGGGCGGGCACCTGGTGGATCGCCGGGTCGATCCGGGCCGTCTCGGCCCGGCTGCTGTCGTCGGTGGGTGGCCGGTGCCCGAGCAGGTGGACGCGGCCAGGGTCGAGCAGCGGGCCGTCCTGCCCGGTGGCGGCGGCCGGGCCGTGCCCGGTGACCACCGAGAGGTCCATGTCGGCGGCCTCGCCGGTGAGTGAGGTCGCGCCGTCGAAGAAGTCCGGGTGGCCGTCGACGAACCACAGCTCCGTCGTGCGGGGCAGGGCGCGGCAGATGCCGGGCAGGATGGCGCAGTCCCCGCCGAGCACCAGCGGCCGACGGCCCTCGGCCATCAGTGCCGCGATGCGGGCGGTGACGGCCTCGCCGGCGCGGCGCAGACCAGCGGCGCCGATCAGGCCGCTCGCCGGGTCCCGGGCCGTGTCCCGCAGCAGCGCCTCGTCCACCCGGCCGCCGTCGTCGGCGGCCAGGGCGTCCACCAGACCGGCGCCGCGCAGCGCGGCCGGAGCCCGCTCCTCACCGCGGCCGGCCCCGGAGGAGTCCAGCGGTACGTCGACAACCACCCAGCGCACGTCCGCAGCGTATCGGCGGGACGGTCACCGGGTTGCGGCGTCGGCGAGGATCGCCTGAAGTCGCGCCTCGGTCACGTCCCTGTGGCGTGCCTGGGAGTCCGCCGATGTGCCCCGTACGACCACGGCGATCAGCGTACGGTGGCAGACAAGTCCGGCTTTCTGGGTCAAAAGCCTCATCGCTGCACGCCCGGGACGCCGGTGTCGAGACGGGCGAGGGGAAGGAGCGATCGGTGATCCATCTGGCCTACCTGGACGCGGGATCCGGCAGCCTGATCGTGCAGGCGGTGGTCGGCGGGGTGGCCGGGGCCGCGGTCGCCGCCAAGCTCTACTGGCGGCGACTGGTCGACCGGTTCCGCCGGCAGCCCACCGATCAGCGGTGAGCCGGCCCGTACCGGCGATGGCGACCGCACCCACCGAGGTACGGCCCGAGCCCGCGTCCTTCCGTGACCCGGCCAACCGGGTCTTCCACGTCGGTGACGAGGTGCTGCGCGGGCTCGACACACAGGCGGCCGAGCACTGGCGGGCACTGACGGCGAGCGCGTTCTTCCCGGCGCTGGTGGCCGGGGGCAAGGTCTGCGCCACCGAGGACGCCCCACCGGCGCTGGTGCCCACCGCCGCCGGGGCGCCGTGGGCGGCGGTGCTGCGCCACGAACGCATCCCGTTCGTCTCCCACCCGTACGAGTGGTCCTTCACCATGCTGCGCGACGCCGCGCTGCTGCACCTGGAGATCCTGCGCGACGCGCTCGCCGACGGCTTCACCACGAAGGACGGCTCGGCGTACAACCTGCAGTGGCGCGGCACCGACCCGGTCTTCATCGACGTCGGCTCCTTCGAGCCGGTACGCGACGGCGAACCGTGGGCCGGCTACCGGCAGTTCTGCCAGACGGTGCTCTATCCGCTGCTGCTCACCGCCCACCTGGGAGTCGACTTCCAGCCCTGGCTGCGCGCCCAGGTCGACGGCATCGAGGCCGACCAGCTCCGCCCGCTCTTCGCCGGGGCCCGCCGGCTGCGCCCCGGCGTGCTCACCCACCTGCACCTGCACGGTGCGATGCAGCAGCGCAACGCCGCCGCCAGCACGACCGACGTACGCGCCCAGCTCCGCGCCGCCGGCTTCTCCCGGGAGCTGCTGCTGGCCACCGTGCGCGGCATCGAGAAACTCGTCCGCAAGTTGGACCACCGCCCTCCGGTCAGCCACTGGTCGGACTACCAGCGCACCTGCGGCTACTCGGCCCAGGACCGGGTGGCCAAGGAGCAGTTCGTGACCGCCGCGCTGACCGCCGGCGCCCGGCCCCGCCTCGTGCTCGACCTCGGCGCCAACGACGGCCGGTACTCGCGGCTGGCCGCCGAGCACGCCGACTACGTGGTGGCCGTCGAGCAGGACCCGGCCGTGGTCGACGACCTGTACCGGGCGCTGCGGGCCGAGGGTCAGCGGCGGATCCTGCCGCTGGTGCTGGATCTCGCCGACCCGTCGCCCGGTGGCGGCTGGCGCGGCGTCGAGCGGGCCGGCTTCGCCGAGCGCGCGGCGGCCGACACCGTACTCGCCCTGGCCGTGGTGCACCACCTGGCGATCGGGCGCAACGTGCCGCTGCCGGAGGTGATCGACTGGCTGGCAGGGCTGACCGCCCCGGACGGTGCCGTGGTGGTGGAGTTCGTCCACCCGCAGGACCCGATGGCCCGCCGGCTGCTGGCCAACAAGCCCGACGGTCTCTTCCCCGACTACCAGCGCGACGTCTTCGAGCGGCTGCTCGCCGCGCGGGGCCGGATCACCGACCGGATCGAGCTGCCGTCGGGCACCCGCACGCTCTACCGGGCGGTGATGGGTGGCTGACCCGGCCTCCGAGACCCCGCCGCCGACGACCCCGCCGCTGACGGCCGACCGGTGGGACCGCGGGTGGCGCGGTGAGGTGGGCCGGATGCTGGAGGTCGCCGCGCTGGTCGGGCTGGTGGTCACCCAACCGCTGCTGGACGTGCTCGGCCGCAGCCCCGACTTCTTCCTCTTCCACCGCGCCGAGCCCGGCCAGATCCTGCTGCTGGTCGCCCTGCTGGCGGTGGCACCCACCGTCGGGGTCGCGCTGCTCGGCGCCCTCAGCCGCCTCGCCGGCCGGACCGTCCGCGCGCTCACCCACACCGGGCTGGTCGGGCTGCTGCTGGCCGCGCTGGCCGTGCAGGTGGGCCGGCACGCGACGCCGCTGCGGGGCGTACCCCTGCTGCTGGTCGCCGGGCTGGCCGGCGCTGCCGGCGCGGCCGCGCACCGGCGGTGGCGGGCGCCGGGCCGGGTGCTGCGCCTGGCCGCCGCCGGCCCGGTGGCCTTCGTGGCGCTCTTCCTGCTCGCCTCACCCACCTCGGCGGTGGTGCTGCCGCGCAGCGACGGCGGCGCGGCCGGCACCGCGCAGGGCACGGCCGTGCATCCACCGGTGGTCATGCTGATCCTCGACGAGCTGCCGCTGGTCAGCCTGCTCGGCGCCGACGGCCGGATCGACGCGACCCGGTTCCCGCACTTCGCCGAGCTGGCCGGCGCCTCGACCTGGTACCGCAACGCCACCGGAGTCAGCGGCTGGACGCCCAACGCGCTGCCGGCGATGCTCACCGGCCGCTACCCGGCGCGGTCGGTCGCGCCGCACTACTCGCAGTACCCGGACAACCTCTTCACCGCCTTCGGTGGCCTGTACGACGTCCACGCCCAGGAGAGCATCACCCGGCTCTGCCCGCCCAGCCGCTGCGAGCAGCCGGTCAGCCCTGAACAGGGGCTCGGCGTGCTGGTGCGGGAGACCGGCAGGCTCCTCGGCCAGGTCGCCGGGCCGACCGAGACCCGGGTCGACCCGGAGGACTCCTACCGGGAGCAGACCCGCGCCGAGGCCGGCCTGGACGCCGCCGAACCGGTGCCGGCCGACCCGAAGTTCCGCTGGGACAGCCTGGACGACAACCAGCCGGCCCGGTTCACCAGCTTCCTCGCGGGGCTGAAACCCGAGCCCCGACCGGCCCTGCATTTCCTGCACCTGCTGATGCCGCACTCGCCGTGGACGTTCCTGCCCTCCGGCGCCCGCTACGACGCCCCGGAGGACCTGCCCAGCGACGGCGCCGGCTGGGTCGAGCTGGCCCGGCAGCGCCACCTGGCCCAGCTCGGCTACACCGACCGGCTCATCGGCGAGACGCTGCGGACGCTGCGCGCCAGCGGCCTCTACGACCAGGCACTCGTCGTGGTCACCGCCGACCACGGGGTGAGCTTCCGCGCCGGCGCCCAGGGCCGGGGCATGGACGCGATCAAGGCCGCCGCCGGGGAGGTGGCGTGGGTGCCGATGTTCGTCAAGGAACCCCGGCAGCAGACCGGCCGGGTCGACGACCGCAACTGGGAGCACGTCGACCTGCTGCCGACCGTCGCCGACGAGGCCGGCGTCCGGCTGCCGTGGCGGGTCGACGGCCGGTCCGCCCGGCAGGCCCCGCGCACCGACGGCACGAAACACTTCTACGACCGCCCCGGCGAGCCGGTCACCTTCCCCGGTGGGGTGCCCGCCCCGCCGCCGCTGCCGACGCCACACCCGCTGGTGGGCACCGAGGTCCGCGCCGGGCCGGCCGGCGGCAGCGCCACCGTGGCCGACCTCGCCGCGTTCCGGGCCATGGATCCGGACACCGGCACCATCCCGGCCCTGGTCTGGGGAGACGTGCCCGACCGCATACCGGACGGCACCCTGCTGGCGGTGGCGGTCAACGGCCGGATCGGGGCGGTGGTCCCAGTGGTGCCGGTCGATCCCGGCGGACGCCGATTCGCAGCGCTGCTCACCGACGACAAACTGTTCCGGGCCGGTACCAACCAGCTCGACGTCTACCAGGTCGCGACGGACGGTACGCTGCGACGCCTTGCCCTCTCGTGAAACCGCTCAGCTCCATCCCGCACAACGGGAAGCGGGTTTCCCGGCTGCCCGGTCGGGAATCGGGTGACGCATACCTCACCGCCGAACCACGGCGGGCGGTGTCCCCCGAGCCGCAATTACGGTAGAAGCGAAGGCAATTCAACGTAGATCTGCCGGCGAAGCGAGGAACCACATGACGGAAGTCAAGCTCGATCACCCCGGTGGGCAGCTGTCGATGCCGGTACATCCCGCGGTCGAGGGCCCCGCCGGTATCGGGGTCAGCAAGCTGCTGAAGGAAACCGGGATGACGACGTACGACCCCGGTTTCGTCAACACCGCGGCCGCCTCATCGGCGATCACCTACATCGACGGCGACGCGGGGATCCTGCGTTACCGGGGGTACCCGATCGAGCAGCTGGCCGAGAAGTCCTCCTTCCTGGAGGTCTCCTACCTGCTCATCTACGGTGAGCTGCCGAGCGAGCAGCAGCTGACCGAGTTCACCGAGTGGATTCGGCGGCACTCGCTGCTGCACGAGGAGATGCGCCGCTTCTTCGACGGCTTCCCCCGCGACGCCCACCCGATGGCCGTGCTCTCGTCGGCGGTGAGCGCCCTCTCGACCTTCTACCAGGACAGCCTGGACCCGTTCGACTCCGAGCACGTGGAGATCTCCACGGTCCGGCTCATGGCGAAGGTCCCCACCATCGCCTCGTACGCCTACAAGAAGTCCATCGGGCAGCCGCTGCTGTACCCGGACAACTCCCTGGGGTACGTGGACAACCTGCTGCGGATGACCTTCGGCGTGCCGGCTGAGCCGTACGAGGTCGACCCGGTGATGTCGAAGGTGCTGGACATGCTCTTCGTCCTGCACGCCGACCACGAGCAGAACTGCTCCACCTCGACCGTCCGGCTGGTCGGCTCCAGCAACGCCAACCTGTTCGCCTCGGTCTCCGCCGGTGTGAACGCGCTGTTCGGCCCGCTGCACGGCGGCGCCAACCAGGCCGTGCTGGAGATGCTCCAGCAGATCCACTCCGGCGACGGCGACGTCCGGTCCTTCGTCCGCAAGGTCAAGGACAAGCAGGACGGCGTCAAGCTGATGGGCTTCGGCCACCGGGTCTACAAGAACTACGACCCGCGGGCGGCGATCGTCAAGAAGGCCGCGCAGGACGTGCTGGGCCGGATGGCCAAGCCGGACCCGCTGCTGGACATCGCCATGGAGCTGGAGGAGATCGCCCTCGCCGACGACTTCTTCGTCTCCCGCCGGCTCTACCCGAACGTGGACTTCTACACCGGCCTGATCTACAAGGCCATGGGCTTCCCGACGAAGATGTTCACGGTGCTGTTCGCGCTCGGCCGGCTCCCCGGCTGGATCGCCCAGTGGCGCGAGATGATCAGCGACCCGGAGACCAAGATCGGCCGTCCGCGGCAGGTCTACGTCGGCTCCGCCGAGCGGGACTACGTCCCCTTCGCCGACCGCTGACCTCCACCACGCACCACCGACAGGCCGTCGACCCTTCCGGGTCGGCGGCCTGCCGCCTTTCCGCCGACAGATCCCGGCGGGCCCCGCCGGCCGCTCGGCCCACGATCCGAGTAAGAACAGGGAAAGTGCTGCCTCGAACGGCTGGGAGGCAGCACTTTCCCTGAAGTTGTGCCGATCTCGGTCGGCGGAGTCGGTCAGCGCAGGCCGGCGGCGGCGAGCAGGTTGCCGTCGGGGAGCGCGGGCAGGGCACGGCCGCGCGACATGCGCTGCTCGGCACGTTCGGCGGTGAACGTGGCGTCGGTGGCGATGGCGGCGGCGTAGCTGGCGGCGGTGCGCTGGGCGATGGCCGACCAGCCGTACTGGTCGTGCACCATCCGGCGGGCGCGGCGGGCCAGGGCGCGGGCACGCTCCCGGTCGGACAGCAGCGCGTCGACGGCCTCGGTCAGCCCGTCCGGGTCGTGCGGCGGGAACGTCATGCCGGTCACGCCCGGCTCGACGATCTCGGCGAGACCACCGGTGGCGGCGACCGCCAGCGGTGCGCCGGCCGCCGCGCCCTCCAGGGCCACCATGCCGAACGGCTCGTAGATGCTCGGCACCGCGAAGCAGTCGGAGGCGGCCATCAGCGCCGGCAGGTCCGTGCCGCCCAGGAAGCCCGGCATGGTGACCATGCCGCCCAGGCCGTGGCGGTGCACCTCGGCCTCCAGTTCGGCGCGGTACGGGCCGTCGCCGGCGATCACGGCACGCAGCCCGGGGTGCCGCTCCCGCAGCCGGGGCAGCGCGGCGATCAGGTGCTGCACGCCCTTCTCGTAGACCAGCCGACCCGCGAACGTGACCAGCGGGCCGTCCCCGGCGAAGCGGGCGCGGGCGGCGGCCACCTGGCGGGCGGGCACCTTCCAGCGGTGCGGCTCCACACCGTTGGCCACCACGTCGACCCGGCCGACCGGCACGTCGAACAGCGCGTTCACCTCGTCGCGCATGTACCCCGAGCAGACGATCACCCGGTTGGACTCGGTGCTGAGCCACTGCTCCACGCCGTGGATGGTGCGGTTCATCTCCTCGGGCAGCCAGCCCTGGTGCCGACCGGCCTCGGTGGCGTGGATGGTGCTCACCAGCGGGATGTCCAGGTGGTCGCGCAACGTCATCGCGGTGTGGGCGACGAGCCAGTCGTGGGCGTGGATGACGTCGTAGGTGCCGGCTTCGGTGGCGCGCAGGGCGGTGCGGGTGAGGGTGTGGTTGAAGGCCATGGTCCAGGCCAGGAGGGATCC